>DBWJ01000019.1 GCA_002308955.1 Lachnoclostridium sp. UBA1241
ATCGTCAGGAGAAATGGGCACGATCGGTTTCTGGTTTCCGTAAACAGTCGGAATCAAAATGCTATTCGTTTCTATGAAAGAATGGGAGGTCTTGAGATCCCGGGAGACGAGACTCAGAAACGTTTTTGTTTCGACGTTTCTAAAGAGTAGTAAGGAAGCGCGAAAGCAGTAATATAAAGCAGGAGGATTGTTATGAGGAGCATTTCGTTGGACGGGAAATGGACTTTTCGCCGGGGGTATCTGGATTCCATCACTATGATGGAGCAGGATCCCGGCGTTTTGGTTGACCTGCCGCATGACGGCATGATCGGGACACCGGTATTGCCGGATGCACCGGCCAAAGCGGATTCCGGTTACTATACCGGCGGTCTCACGAATTACACGAGGTATGTATTCGTTCCGGAGGAGTGGCAGGGTAGCTGTGTAGGGCTGAAGCTGGACGGCGTTATGATGAATGCTTCCGTTGATGTGAATGGAAGCAGAGTCGGCATGTGTCACAACGGTTATGCGCCGTTTTACGTGGATCTTACGGACTATGTGACCTTCGGTGAGAACAACCGCGTCACGATTAATGTCAACACATCCATGCAGCCCAATTCCAGATGGTATTCCGGCTCCGGGCTGTACCGCGGCGTCTGCCTGATGAACGGACCGCGAGTACATATCGTTCCCGACGGTCTGTACGTATTCACGAAAGAGATCAGTGACGGTTATGCCTTTTTGGAAGCCTTGGTTGAGGTGGTGAATACGGAGCTTCAAAACTGCATGGCAGAGGTGGAGCTTACGCTTTACTATGACGGACGTGAGGAGGTTGCTGCGCAGACGAAGCGCGTAATCGAGATCGGTCACGGTAAGACGGAAAATGCAAGGCTTACCCTTACCGTTAAGGACCCTCTGCTTTGGGATGCGGATTCCCCGAATCTCTATCGGGTAAAAGCAAAGGTAAGAAAACTCGGTATCTATACGACTCACTTTGTCCCGGGCGAAGATGTGACCGTCGACGAGGCAGAGGCTGTCTTCGGAATCCGTACCGTTACGGCAGATCCGGTGCACGGACTCCGGATTAACGGAAAGACGGTAAAACTGAAGGGCGGCTGTCTGCATCACGATAACGGTTTGCTCGGTTCGGTTTCGCTCCCCGGCAGTGAGGAAAGAAAGGTACGAAAGCTTAAGAGCATAGGATTTAACGCAATCCGGACAGCGCATAATCCGCCGTCTGCGGCTTTGATCGAATGCTGTGACCGGCTCGGGATGTATGTCTTCGACGAGGCATTTGACGCATGGGGGATCGGTAAGAGAGGCGGAGACTATCATCAGTTTTTCGAGACGGACTGGGAGAAAGACCTTACTGCGTTTGTGAAGAGAGACCGGATTCATCCGTCGGTTATTCTGTGGTCTACGGGCAATGAAATCCCCGAACGCGCCGGACTCGGAGACGGTTACGGAAAGGCAACCAAGATTGCCGAACGGATACGCTCGCTCGATGGCACAAGGCCGGTGAGTAACGGTATCTGTTCCCTTTGGAGCGGATTGGACGATAAGCTTGCCATAGGGCAGAACCAGGCGCAAAATGCCGGCGACGGGATGAAAGCAACGCTCTGGGAGACTGTGACCGAGCCTTTTACAAACGGCCTTGATGTGGTCGGTTACAACTACATGGAAGATATCTACGAGAGGGACCATGAAATGTTCCCGGAGAGAGTGATCCTCGGCTCCGAGAATTTTCCGAATCAGATCGGATTCCGTTGGCCTATGGTGGAAAAGCTCCCTTATGTCATCGGCGATTTTACGTGGACAGCATGGGATTATCTCGGCGAGGCCGGTCTCGGTAAAGCCGCATATGTGGAGCCGGATGATCCGAAGGCGCCGCGATTCCCGTGGGATCTGATGCCGGACCGGACTTCCCCTTATCCGTGGAGACTCGCCAATGATGCGGATTTCGATATTACCGGGTTCCGGTGCCCTCAGGGTGACTACAGAAGCGTTGTGTGGGGCAATGAAGAAACCTTCTTATATTCCATGCATCCGGATACGTTCGGAAAGAAAGAAGTCGTGAGCATGTGGGGATTCCCCTATGTGCTTCGAAATTGGAATTATGAAGGGTTTGAGGGGCGGCCGATTGAATTGGTCGTATATTCCAAAGCCGATGAAGCGGAGGTTTTCGTAAACGGGCAGAGCATAGGCAGAAAGCCTGTCAGCAAAGAACGGCCGTTCCCGTATAGCGTCCGGTTTGAAACGACGTTCCAACCAGGTGAGGTTATCGCGGTAAGCTATCAAAACGGGAAGGAAGTCAGCAGAGCTACCCTGGTTACCACGGGCAGCGCGCAACGGATCCGGCTGGTGCCCGAGAAGAGTGTGATGGCTGCCGACGGACACGACCTGATCTATGTGAACATTGAGATTACGGACCGGGACGGTCGTGTGGTACCCGATGCGGCTGTGGCGCTCAGGGCAAATGTGAGTGGTGCAGGCAGGTTGGCGGGTTTTGGCTCGGCAAACCCCATCACCGAGGAAGATTATACGGACAGTGAAACGGTTTCCTACCGTGGGCGAGCCCTTTTGATTATGCGAGCCGGATACGAGAGCGGAACCTGTTCCGTGGAAATATACGCCAATGGATTTGAACCCGTGAAAGCGGAATTCCGCATACAATAAACAGCAGTCTCTCCGGGGGTTAACTTTCCGGCTAATACAAAGAAGAGGACCCCCTATGGGATCCTCCCCTCTTACACAAAATTCTTAACTCCCTCACAGATTCTTCTTGCGACTAGCGGGTTGTTCATCGTATAAAGATGGATGCCTTCGATGTCGCTTGCGAGAAGGTCAATCACCTGGCTCAACGCATATGACATTCCGGCGTCGAACAGGGCTTCCTTATTGTCTTCGTACCGGGCGATGACGCGGCGGAACCGCTCGGGAAATGAGGCGTTGCATAAGCTTACCATCCGTCTGATTTGCGCGGCGTTGATGACCGGCATGACTCCCGGGATGATCGGAACGTTGATGTCTCCGATGCGGCAGCGCTCATGGAAATCAAAGAAGATTTCGTTATCAAAAAACAGCTGCGACAGCAGTACCTCCGCGCCCGCGTCCACTTTCTTCTTAAGCGCGTTGAAATCCGCCACCTTGCTTTCCGATTCCGGATGGCACTCCGGGTAGCACGCCCCCAAGAAACAGAAGTCGTACTTCGATTTAAGATACGCAATCAGGTCAGACGCGTGCGGAAAATCATTCTTCTCAACAAGCTTCGGCGTCCGGTCGCCGCGAAGCGCCAGGATGTTCTGGATGCCTTCGCGGGTGATGGCCTCCGCCATCTGATCGATTTCCTCCCTGCTGTAATGTAAGCAGGTGAGGTGGACGACCGGCTCGATGCCGTATCGGTTCTTGATCTTCTTCGCGAGCTCGATGGTACGGTTTCCGTTGGCGCTTCCGCCCGCGCCAAATGTCACGCTGATGTAGTCCGGGTCGAGTTCACAAAGGACATCGAGCGTGTCGTCTATGTTTTCCAGTTCCTCATCCTTCTTCGGCGGGAAAATTTCGAAGGACAGGCTCTTCTGTCTTTTGTGAATCTCCGTAATTTTCATGCTCTCAACCTTTCTTTCCGCAGATGCTTCGTGATTTTCATATTCTCAACCTTTCTCTCCGCGGATGCATTGCGCGGCCTTCACGAGATTAAGAAGGCTCGCCTTGGTCTCACTCTCGCCTCTTGTCTTCAGTCCGCAGTCCGGGTTTACCCAAAGCTTCCGGTCGTCAATCTTTGCGCGCATCTTCGTGAGCGCCTCAACGATCTCCTCAACCGACGGGATACGGGGCGAGTGGATATCGTAAACGCCCGGGCCGACCTCGGTCTTGAAGTGATGCTCCTTCAATGAATCAAGGATCTGCAGGTCGGATCTCGATGCCTCAAATGTGATAACGTCCGCATCCATCGCGTCAATGGCCGGAATGATATCGGTAAATTCGCTGTAGCACATATGCGTGTGAATCTGTGTCTCTGCTTTCACGCCGCTGTGTACAAGCCGGAACGCCGGAATCGCCCAGTCAAGGTACTCGGAGTACCAGTCGCTCTTTCGAAGCGGCAGTTTCTCGCGAAGCGCGGCCTCGTCAATCTGGATGATATCGATTCCATTTGCCTCCAGATCAAGCACCTCGTCACGGATTGCTAACGCAATCTGCAGCGTGCTATCCCTAAGGGTGATGTCCTCTCTCGGGAACGACCAGTTCAAGATTGTAACCGGGCCGGTAAGCATGCCCTTCACGGGCTTGGCGGTGCAGCTCTTTGCGAACTTCGACCAAGGCACCGTGATGGCTTCTTTTCTCGAAACGTCGCCCCATATGATTGGCGGCTTTACGCATCTCGTACCGTAAGACTGCACCCAGGCATTTTCCGTGAAAACGTAGCCCGACAGATGCTCGCCGAAGTACTCGACCATATCGTTCCGCTCGTACTCGCCGTGCACGATGACGTCAAGCCCGAGCTCCTCCTGCAGCGCGATGCACTCGGCGATCTTCCGCTCGTTGAAAGCGATATACTGCTCCTTCGTAATCTCTCCCTTTTTGAACTGTGTCCGGTTCTTCTTCACGTCCGTGGTCTGCGGGAAGGAACCGATCGTTGTCGTCGGGAACAAAGGCAGGTTCAGCTTTGCTTTCTGAATCCGCTCGCGTTCCTCGAACGAAGGAAGCCTTGTGTAATCCGCATCTTGGATGGCCGCCACTCTCTTCTTAACCGCTTCGTCGACGGTGTCGATCCGCTTTGCGAACAAGGCCTGATTGGTCGTAAAGCGTGCATCCTTCGAACAGTCGTTAAGTCCCGCAAGGGCGGCAATTTCCGAAAGCTCCGTAAGCTTCTCTTCGGCAAATGCGAAGTGCTTCTTATAATCTTCCGTAAGCCTTTTCTCGCCCTTTAACGAGTTCGGCACATGCAACAAAGAGCACGAAGTATTCAGTACAATCTGTTCCACACCGATGCCACTCTTCGCGGCAATCGCGCCGATTGTTTCGAGCGTCTTACGGTAATCATTGCGCCATATGTTCTTGCCGTTCACAAGACCCGCGAAGAGGAGTTTGCCCTTCGGGAAGCCCTTTGCAATCAGCTCGAGCGACTTCCGCCCCTCAATGAAATCGATTCCGATTCCGTTGAAATCAAGGCCGGACAGCTTATCGTAGAAGTCTCTCACGTCACCGAAATAAGTCTGCAGAAGAACTTTCACACTGCCCTTCGCCGCAAGAAGCTTTGTGTAAATCTGTGTAAAGAACTGCGCCTCCGCGGCGTCGATATCCTTTACCGCATACGGTTCGTCGAACTGTACCCAGCCGGCGCCAATTTCATTCAGGTACCCGAGAAGCTTCGTATAGGCTTCGATCACTGCGTCCGTAAAATCCTCTTTCTTTTTAGTTCCGGTATACTTCGCAAGGTTCAGAAGCGTGAACGGTCCGACCAGTGCAACCTTCGTCTCCACTCCGAGCTCCTTTGCTTCCAGATATTCGGCAAAAGGCTTTTTGCCGACAAGCTTAATCTCGGTCGTGTCATCGATTTCCGGCACAAGGTAATGGTAGTTCGTGTTGAACCATTTCTTCATGGCAAGCGCCTTCACGTCGCCTTTGTTGCCCTGATAACCTCTCGCCATCGCGAAGTACGTCTCAAGCTCCCCAAGCCCGAGTTTCTTATAACGCTCGGGCACGATGTTGAACAAAACCGCCGCGTCCAATACGTTATCGTAAAACGAAAAATCATTGGACGAAATAAAGTCAATCCCCGCTTCCTTCTGGATGCAAAGGTTCTTCCTTCGAATCTCCTTTGCCGCTTTCGTAAGTTCCGCCTCGTTAATCTCCCCTCTGAAGAATTGTTCGGAAGCAAATTTCAATTCTCTGTTCTCTCCGATTCTCGGATATCCGATTATTGCTGTTTTCATTGCGTCAGCTCCTTTCCGTTTCATAGCCCGAAGTATACACCTACCCACCCAGTAGGTAAAATACATCTTTTTGCTGCTTGATAATAGATTGAATCTATGGTAAATTATTTTCGTGTGGATAATTCTATTGTTACAACTTCCGGCAGAAGCCAAATCCCATTGTCAATGATTCCGGACCGGAGCCGGATTTTAGTGCTGCTATTTCCATCAGAATCCACATTCTTTCACTACACTTTGGGAGGCAGATATGACTTTAAAACAGCTAAAATACATCGTTACCGTCGCGGAAACCGGCAACATTACCGAGGCCGCGGGGAAACTTTTCATCGCGCAGCCGAGCTTAACTTCGGCGATTCAAGAACTTGAGAAGGAATTTGACATTACGATATTCCGGCGTACGCGGAAAGGAATCGAGATCACCCCGGACGGCGAGGAATTCCTCGGCTACGCAAGGCAGGTGCTCAACCAGGCGGATCTGATTGAAGAACGCTATACCGGAAGTAGCTCAGGTAAGCCCCGCTTCTGCGTATCTTCGCAGCACTATTCCTTCGTCGTGGAGGCATTTGTCCGGCTGCTTAAGGAGTTTGAAGGGGAACGTTACGAGTTTCATGTGCGCGAGACGCAGACTTATAAGATCATTGAAGATGTGGCGCGGCACACCAGCGAGATCGGCGTGCTCTACGTCAACGAATTCAACCGGACCGTAATCAAAAAAGCCTTGCGCGACAACAATCTGGTATTCAGACCGTTGTTCACGGCAAGGCCTCATGTATTTATCGGCAAAAACTCTCCTCTCGCCGGAAAGCGCGAGATTACTTTGGAGGATTTAAAGCCATATCCCCGGCTCTCGTACGAGCAGGGAGAACATAATTCATTTTACTTTTCGGAGGAGATTTTGAGCATCGTGGACGCCGACAAGGAGCTTGTGGTCCTTGACCGCGCGACGCTTTTCAACCTCCTGATCGGTATGAACGGCTACACGATCTGCTCCGGCGTCATCAGTGAAGAGCTGAACGGCCCGAACATCATCGCAAAGCCGCTGAAGGTTGACGACTGCATGGAAATCGGCTACATCCTGCACGAATCCATCAAGCCCTCCGGCCTCACCCGCCGCTACATCGAGCACCTGCAGGAGTGCGTCAAAGGGCGCTAAGCATGTCCTCCGGGTTGTCGGCAGCCTTTACCTTGCGTACAGCGCCGTCTGCAACACCCTCCATGTGAGACGGCGCTGCTTTTTTCACAATTAACCTATTGACTTAGTAGGTAAATGCGGTTATTATGCAATTGAGAGTGTAATTCCATTTCGGAGGGAGTGAAGT
>DBWJ01000067.1:0-301 GCA_002308955.1 Lachnoclostridium sp. UBA1241
GCCGTAGCCTCATGCCCGCTCGGGAGCCTGCAGTCTTCCCTTGCAAACGCCCGGTTCTCCGCGCCTTACTATATCCTCGGAACCCTCCTTCTGTTCGGGCTCTTCCTCGGACGGTTCATCTGCGGCTTTCTCTGCCCGGTCGGGCTTCTGCAGGAGCTGCTCCACAGGATTCCTTCCCCGAAGCTTAAGAAAAACCGCGTAACGCGCGCCCTTTCCTACGGCAAATACGTCTTTCTCGCGTTGTTCGTAATTGCCGTCCCGCTCCTTAAGTACGCGCCCGGCTTCTGTAAGTACATCTGCC
>DBWJ01000067.1:318-491 GCA_002308955.1 Lachnoclostridium sp. UBA1241
AACTTCGAAGCCGGCCTACCGCTTGTGTTTCGGAACAAAGTCCTGCAATCCCTGCTCGGAAGACTCTTCACATTTAAAGTGCTGATTCTTGTGCTTGTTCTGATCCTGTGCGTATTCTGTTTCCGCGCGTTCTGCCGTTTTGTCTGCCCGCTCGGGGCGATTTATTCGTTCTT
>DBWJ01000067.1:673-993 GCA_002308955.1 Lachnoclostridium sp. UBA1241
TCTCCTTGCCCTCGGTATCTCGGGCGGCGGTGTAAAGGCGCTTTGGCAGAAAGCCGTCCGCATCTGCTACGAGTGCATCGGCATCGGCTGATTCCCTCACCCAAACGGCACACCCATTCGCTGAGATTTCATCCTTTATTCCGAAAAATACCATAGCATAATCCATTCCTATATGGTATCATAAATAGAACAACACAAGCATGCCAAAACCCGGATTCGGGCTTCGGCAGAATGCGGAAAGGACCACCTATGACCAGCAAAGTAACTGACTCCGTTATCTACATCGGCGCGAATGATCACGACATCGACCTGTTCGAGGG
>DBWJ01000067.1:1000-16443 GCA_002308955.1 Lachnoclostridium sp. UBA1241
CGCTCGGCATGGCCTACAATTCCTATATCATTATGGACGACAAGATTGCCGTCCTCGACACGATTGATCAGAGAAAGACGGCGGAATGGCTGACGAACATCTCCGCGACCACGCTCGGAAAGAATCCCGATTATCTGATCGTGCAGCACATNNGCACATGGAGCCGGATCATTCGGCATCCATCGCGGCATTCCTCATGAAGTATCCGGCGACCACGGTGGTGGGCAACAAGAAGACGTTCAAGATGATCGAGCAGTTCTTCCCGGGGATTATCCTCGCGAACACCTTAGAGGTGGAAGAAGGCTCCGTTCTTGAACTCGGCAAGCATAAACTCAGCTTCGTAATGGCTCCGATGGTGCACTGGCCGGAGGTTATGATGACCTACGACAGCTACGAGCAGATTCTGTTCTCCGCCGACGCGTTCGGCAAATTCGGCGCGCTCGACACCGAAGACCCCGAGGGCTGGGCATGCGAAGCACGCCGCTACTACTTCGGCATCGTCGGTAAGTACGGAGCGCAGGTACAGGTTGTCCTAAAGAAGGCAGCCGGCCTTAATATCCGTACGATCTGCCCGCTGCACGGACCGGTGCTTGACGAGAACCTCGGCTACTATCTCGGTCTCTACGACACCTGGTCATCCTACCTGCCCGAGACCGACGGCGTATGCATCTGCTACACCTCCGTCTACGGCAACACGAAGAAGGCCGTCGAACTGCTCGCCGAAGAACTCCGTAAGCGCGGCGTTCCGAAGGTTGCGGTCAATGACCTTGCAAGAAGCGACATGCCTGAATGCGTTGAGGACGCGTTCCGTTACGACAAGCTTGTTCTCGCGACGACGACCTACAATGCGGGAATCTTCCCGTACATGCGTGAATTCATCGACATGCTGACCGAGCGCAATTTCCAGAAACGCACCGTCGCATTTATCGAAAACGGCACATGGGCGCCCCAGGCGATCAAGGTGATGAAGCAGAAGCTCGAAGGCTGCAAGGATATCACATTCGCCCAGAACAACGTCTCGCTGATCTCCGCGCTGAATGATGATACCACCGCACAGGTCATTGCACTCGCCGAGGAGCTTTCCGAGAGCTATCAGAAGGTCATTGTGGAAAATGAGAAGCGCATCGACCCGACCGCCCTGTTCCGCATCGGCTACGGCCTCTACGTTGTGACCTGCAATGACGGAACCAAGCAGAACGGCCAGATTGTCAACACCGTTTCGCAGATCGCGAACAATCCGGACCGCATCGCCGTTAACATCAACAAGGCCAACTACACCGCGGACGTTGTGCGAAAGACCGGTGTAATGAATGTCTGCGCCCTGACCGAGAGCGCGCCGTTCCAGATCTTCCAGCACTTCGGATTCCAGTCCGGCCTCACGGTGAACAAGTTCGAGAGCTACGAGCATTATGACGTGGCGCAGAACGGTGTCGCATTTCTCACCAAGTACTCGAACGCTTACATCTCCCTTAGGGTGTTCGAGACCGTGGACCTCGGGTCACACTGGATGTTCCTCTGCAACATTACCGAGTCGGTTGTCATCAACAAGGAAGACACGATGACCTACACCTACTACCAGAAGAACGTGAAGCCGAAGCCGGTGGAGCAGAAGTCCGGCTGGGTTTGCGACATCTGCGGATACGTCTACGAGGGAGACGAGCTTCCCGAGGACTTCATCTGCCCGCTTTGCAAACATCCGGCGAGCGATTTCTCGAAGCTGAATTAGTGAGTAGGGGCTGTCGCACTAAGCGACGGCCCCTTGTTTGATATGATATGACGGCGGATATGTCCCCAAACGAATTGCGAGGGGCGCCCGCGCCAAACTTCCTCTAAGAGCAGCAATGAAAGCCGCTCGGTGGCGTCCTCGCGCCTTTGCTGCTCTAAGAGGTGATTTCGGCTCGGCTAAGGGCGCTTTACATGCAATTCTTTTCGGGGACATATCCGCCGTCTTTTCTCCGCAAAAAACGGGCCATCGCTTAGTGCGACAACCCGTGTACTCCTCTATCTTGATTAATCTATCGAACCTCCGTAGAGAGGGAAATTGTTCTCCGCCTTGGCAACTGCCTCCTCAAGCGTCATTCCGTGGAAAGCGCCTGCGCTGAAGCAGCGGCCGGACTTCTTATCATCCACGAAGGCGCCGACCACGACGCCGGGGAGTGAGCTCTCGGGAGCATTCGGCGCATGCGGTCCGCCGAGGTCCGTTCTGCACCAGCCCGGATCGGTCAGGTTGATCAGCACATTCGTCCCGTCGTAAACCGAGGCGAGGTCCATCGTAACCTTGTCGAGCGCCGCCTTGCTTGCGGAGTAGCCCGCCTGCTGAGGCTCACGCCGGATTCCGCTCGTCGTGTTGACAATCCGCCCGAATCCTCTTTCCGCCATGCCCGGCAGAAAATGATACGTGATCATCATCGGAGCGATCGTATTGATCATAAAGCTGTCCGTATAATCCGAAACCGGTGTCGTCAGATACTCGGTCCGGTACGCGATTTGGACGCCGGCGTTATTCAGCACGATATCCACCGTTACGCCGAGCGCGTCAATCCGAAGAAGCATATCGGCAACCGCCGCCGTGTCCGACAGCTCGCAGGCCATCGGGTAGGCTTCCACGCCGTAGGATCTTACTTCGTTTAAAACCTTCTGAAGATGCTCCTCGGTTCTTCCCTGAAGAATCAGGTTGCATCCTCTCTTCGCCATGAAAACCGCCGCGCCGTAACCGATTCCGCGGCTTGCGCCGGTAATCAGCGCCCATCTTCCCTTTACATCTACCATCGATCCATCCTCCTTATAACCGGTCTTTCCGGCCCATCGGTATCAATCATACCACGAATCCTGTTACATCGGGATGGCGCATCAATGCGGTTCTGTTGTGTTTTCTTATTCTTTCGAAAGCGTCAATCCTCCTCCGAGCCCTTCGCCCAGTGGTACCGGCCGTCGGTCACGCAGAGAAACCGCTTCGGATAATTCTTCTCAATTTGGAAACCGTCGTAGCGGAAATTGATCTCGTCCGCCTCCTCCGGGCTCTCCACCGGGAAGAAATCGGTGTAGAAGGAATCGGCGTCCTCCATCTCGGCATGATACTCCGAGCGCTGGAACAGAATGTACCCGCCGCAACGGTTGCACCGGTGCAGCTTCCGAACACCCTCGTCCCAGGTGTGGAGCTTATGACCGTAGGCCATGCTGCCGTAGTCCTCGACATTCTCCCATCCGTCGCCCCAGTGCTCCCAGGCATCCTCAATCTCCATCATCATAAAAGCAAGACAAGCCGCCATAAGTTTTCCTCCGTAATCTGTCTTCCCTGCGCCGCATATCATGTTGCGGCAAATGCAACACCGCGCCCCAACAACATCGTTATTAGACAGATTATACCACAGAAAATCCCTGCCGTAAATGAAAAAAGGAGCCGGTGATTACCGACCCCTTCTCGTCTTACGCAATAATGCGCGCCCCCGCATCTACACGGACCACGATAATCCGGTCCATCGGAACAGCAAGAACTGCTGCCAGAATGACCAGATTGTCAATGGTGGGCATCGCGGTTCCGTGCTGCCACTTGTAGATTGCCTGTGGGGTTGCGAATCCGAAGATGTCCTGCAGGTCCTTAACGGTCAGGCCCGCAGCCTTACGAAGATTCGCAATGTTTCTTCCTGTTGCCGTCATATCGATGGCAGGCATAGCAGACATAGTATTTTCCTCCTGTTCCGGCACCGGCCGGAGCAGGAATGCCTCAGTCGGATGCCTTAAAATTGTAAATCGGTTTCATTACGTCGATGATGTCCACAGACTCTCTGATAACATCAATGATGTCTGAAAGGCTCTTGTACGCCATAGGCGCTTCGTCCAATGTGTGTTCGTTCACGGAAGTCGTATAGACGCCTTCCATAGTCTTTCGGTAGTCAGTAAGCGTAAGCGTGCTCTTGGCCTTCGCCCTGGACATGATTCTGCCCGCTCCATGCGGCGCCGAGTAATTCCACTCCGCGTTCCCTTTGCCGACTGCCAGAATGCTTCCGTCCCTCATATTAATCGGAATCAGCACTTTCTCACCATTATGGGCCGCTATTGCGCCCTTCCTCAAAATCATTTCTTCTGTATCGATATAATTATGAATGGTATGGAAGCCCTCAACGGCACTCATGCCGGTCCTTTCCAGAATGATTTCGGCCATCTTTTCTCTGCTTCTTTTGGCAAATGCCTGGCAGATCTCCACATCGTGCAGGTAGTCCGCAAGATATCGTCCGGACAGATAGCACAGATCCTCGGGCATAGTGGGTTCGCTCTCGTATACCGTAAAGTGGAGTTGCTTTAACGCCCCTTCTATTTCATTCTTACGTCCCATCTCCTTGTAGGTACGGATGATTTCTTCCCTCTGCTCAAAATATCTGTCGTATCCCCGATCCAGCTTAACCGCCAGATTCTGATAATGCTCTGCCACCTGCTTTCCGAGATTTCTCGAACCCGAATGGATAATCAGATACCTGGTTCCGTCCGCGGCTTCATCGATTTCAATGAAATGATTTCCGCCGCCGAGCGTTCCGAGG
Organism: Lachnoclostridium sp. UBA1241; assembly: GCA_002308955.1. Lineage (GTDB taxonomy): Bacteria > Bacillota > Clostridia > Lachnospirales > Lachnospiraceae > ISDg. Next base: position 5,536 of record DBWJ01000067.1, read on the forward strand.
GATCTCTCCAATCTCTTCGCGTCCTTCAATTCTCTGTAGCAGGCAAGTCCTGTCAGGTCAAAATGTTCCTTCCGGCCTTCCCACACGTTCATGCCGGAGGGAATATAATGTGCCGCTTCGTCCATCCGCGCAAAATCGATGTCAGATTTGCCGAGATTCACAGTGTACATTCCGCAGCCGATATCCACTCCTACCACGTTCGGAACAACCTTGTCCTTCACCGTCATTGTCGTGCCGATCGTGCAGCCCTTTCCGGCGTGCACATCGGGCATGATGCGGATTTCGGACCCTTCTGTCATCGGATAATCGCACATGCGTCTGATCTGTTCTATCGCTTCCTCTTCAACGATTTTCGCGTAACAGATTGCAGTATTCACTTTTCCTTTGATTTCCAGCTTATCCATTTTCTTACCTTTCTTCATCGGACATAAAAAAACCGCTCACCCATTCAGGTAAGCGGTCTGCAAACATGTTCCTTTCGCATCCGGACTATCTCCGGACCTTTCTGAAAACAACGTTATTTCGCATCTGCCTTGCCGTAAATGAGCGCATGAAAACAACACTCCGATCATACCGTTCGAGGGGAGCATCATAGGCCTTTACGAGCACGCTGTCTACGCGAAACGCTGCCATGTCATTTCCTTTCCCGGATCTTCGCAGATCCGCATTACCTGATTTCACCACACACTATAACACATGTTGCGCGGATTGTCATTATATTTGTGGTATAAAATTGCATTGTCCTTTTAAATCCTGTATACTGACCTTATAAACTGTTCGCCGAACAGAGGATGATAAGAACGGCGTTCTCTCACGCGCCCGGTATTTCCGAAACTTCGAAAACAATCCGGATCCGATGGCTGGTTCTCTGATTCTAAGGATGATGCCGGACCGTCTCTACAATCCGGACCGGTTCGAGTACGAGTTCCGCCGTGTTCCCGACGGGATGGATTTTACGTGCAGGAATTACTTCCGTGTGTCGCAGACCATCACCTATGAGGAACATATTCCGGAGAAAACCCTGCAGCATCTGACGGAGAACGGATTCCTTTTCCTCTAATTGCCAAGGGGCGGGAGTTCGTGTATATCGTATGTATCATAATAGATTTCAAATGCCGTTTCCGTATCGCCGGAAAGTTCGATCAGTGCTCCTGCCTGAAACATCCCGGACAGACTGCCGGACGGTGCCTCCCAGGCGGCGTTTGAAACAACCCGGAAGCTTTCACCCGCTTCACCGGATGCCCGAAGGATTGCTTCCGCTTCGAAAAGCAGCGTTCCCGTTGCGATATGATAATCGCTTGACACGATTGCAACCTGCGTGACGGAAGGATAATCCTTTGTGAGAATGTCATAGGTAAATATGGCATTTTGCGCAGTTGTAAGAGAATTCGCCTCGACGATCACGCGGTTTTCTTCTATACCGTTTTCAATCAGCCATTTTGCCATCTCGCCGGCTTCGGTTGCGGAGGGGTTCAAGGTTGCCGTTCCGCCGCCCGTGCAGACGATGTACGCGTTCGGGTATTTCTGCGCGCTTCGAAGAACTACCTTAAGCCGCTCGAGAAGCTCCTCCCGCATGGAGCCGTCCGGCGCCAGCTGGAAGCCGAGGGCAACGATGCAAAGCGAGTCGTCCGTTGGAAGTCCGTCGGGCAGGACATCGTAGTGAAGCGTCTGACTCTCCTCAAGGGACATCCACAGTTTTGTGATTCTCTCCCAACGCTCACTGAGGTCTTTGTCAACGGACTCCAGTTCTTTCAGGAGTTCCTTCATATGGCCGGAAGCCTCGTCGCCGTAATTGCCGTAATCCACAACGAACTCTTCGATGATCTCCTGAGCCGCCCGTTTTACCGGTTCGGTGGGCTGCACTTCGGTCGGCTGACACTCCGTGGGCTTTTCGGAAACCGTCGGCGTTACCGAAACAGTCCCGTCCGATGTCTTTTCTTTCTTCGATTGACAGCCTGCGAGCAGGAGTACCGAAAGGATTACTCCCGACAGAACCGCAGCAAATCTTGTGCATTTAAGTCTCATCTCTGTTACCTCTGAAACTCTTTCCGATTAAAGCTCTCTCCTGCTGAAATATAGAATCAGACAGCCGTCCACTACAATATACTTCCGGTATGCGGTGACGAATTCTTCGACTGTATAAGTCTTTATTATCTGCTCTCCGGAAGGAGATTCATAGAGCGACCAGCTCGTATCATAGCCGGCTATTCTTACTGTTCCTTCCGCCTTCATTTCGAGTTCTTCTTCCACGTCCGTACCGTCCGGTGTACACACACTTTCGCTGAAGTATCCACCGTCATTGGCTTCATAAAGGCCGTAGGTCTCGATTAAAACGGGTGTCCTTCCGTCATTCAGATACAGTGCGGAAATATTCTCCGACCAGGAATAATTCTCTAAATCTACCGGCCGTCTCGCCGCCACTTCGGTTATAGCAAGGTCCGATTGTACGCCGGGGATTCCGATTGCCTCCCGAAGGGCGTTGGCCTCCGATTCATAGTCCCCGGTCCAGGACAGACTGCAGGAGACCTCTCCCTTACTGTAATCATATGTCGGAAGCGTCGGAGTTTCCCAATACCTGCAGGATGCAATGTACTGCCCGTCCGTCAGAAGCCGAAGCATAATGATGTAATCGTATCGCTCCTCGGTCTTGTCTACGCCATTGAACAGGAAGTATAATCCTTCGCCCTCTGTCTGCTCCACCCGATATCCGGGAGTGCAGCCGTATCCCGCGCACTCATAGATTTCCACCGTATTGTGCGAGTCTATGTCTAGGGTTGCGAGAAGGTTAATCTTATGCACCGGCTCGAACTTATAAATCTTCCGAAGCTCTTCGCGATACTGCTCCATATGATCCCGAAGAAGTGTCTCATTTGACGAAAGAAAATCCTTCACCTCCTGCGTCTCAATGCTGTTCCCGATGTAGGCTTTTAGTTCGCTCGGATAATACCTGTAAATTCCAAGGAGAGCAGCCGGGGTGTCCTTTTGAAGCGGAGACTGCTGCCACTCGAAATAGTAATATCGCTCATGATAATACGAAAGGGCATAATACCGTCCCTCTTTATCCGCAACCGGGCCCTGCAGTTCATCGCCCATGGCCCGCTTAAGCTCGGAATACGTCATGGACATGTCGATTCCTTTTCCGATTCCGGCACGGATTGTCTCTGTCCCATAGTTAAATATGAGCACGGCATCGGGATAATCGGAAAGATCAATCGCTTCGCCGCAGCGCTCATAGGCGAAGAATACCTGTCCGTCCATCGTGAAGGCGCCTTCGGCTTCGTTCCGGCTTTCCTCTCCCCAGTACTCGTACCGGTAATCGCGGTTGTATGCGGCAATGATTTCTTCCGAACTCTTGTCAAAGTTAGCAAGGATATCGCCGTATTCAATCGGCGCAGCAGTCGGCTCGGCGGTAGGTGCTGCAGTCGGCTCGGCAGTAGGTGCCGCGGTCGGTTCCTTCGTCGGTTCCGTACCGGGCTCTCCCGTCGGTTCTGCGGTCGGCGCGTCCGGCTGTCCGGTCGGTGTCTTTGTCAGCTCCGCGCCGGGTGTCCCCGTTGCATTTTCCGCAGGAGCCTTCGTAACTTCCTTCGCCGGCTCCGCCTTCTTCCCTTCCTTATCGCCGCATGCCGTAAGAAGAACGGCCGCAGCGAGGATCATGAGCAGTCTCATAAGGCGTGATCTGCCCGGTGTCATAACGTGTTTCATGGTAATTTCCCCCTCGATATTTCTTCGCTCGGACACTTTCTTGATTATATTACTTCAGATGGCAAATAGCAACCCGATATGAAAAAAGGCTACTGCCCGCAAACCTGCGAAACAGTAGCCCGATGATACGATGAAATTACTTGATTACAAGAGAACCGAGAACGGCCTTAGCCTCTTCGCTGTCAAACTTGAAGCCGCAGGAAGAAACGCGTACGGACTTCTCATTGACCGTAGCGATCAGCTCGAAGCCGTATCCGCCCCAACCGTCGCTGTACTGGAAGCCGGTCCACTCGATGTCGCCGTAGGTACCGGAAACATCCTCCTGCTCGTTGGTGTAGGTATTCTTGTTGTAATCGTAATGCTGCTTGGCAAGATCCTCAGTCTCCATCTTGAAGTCGAAGTACTTGAAATCGGACTTCTTTACGGAGCAGTAACGGGTGTCTTCTTCATCCATGAAATCACCCTTCTTGAACGTCCAGTCAGCAGGAACGCCTACAGTATAGTCACCCCAGGTCTCGGTGGAAGCGATGGTCACTACATCCGCGTCGGGGGTAGGAGTTACTTCTTCGGTAACACTCTCGGTAACGTCAGCATCAGCCTTCTTCTTTTTCTTGCTGCTACTGCTGTCATCATCATCGTCGTCTCCGCAGGCTACCAGGCAAACACTTGCGCAAAGTACCAGCAGAATAAGCATCAAAAACTTCTTCATTTCTTTATTCCTCCTTAATGCAGCCGTTTGGGATGCCACCGCGCGGCTGATTTACAACAACGAAAGCAATTATATCCCGAAAAATGAAAAAGTCAAGACGAAAATGACAAAAGGGACGGCATTACGGCAGTTAACCCTTCGCTTTCTCAATCGCTTCGAAACGCTGTGAAAGGGACGGATGGGAGTATTCGAGGATGATGAGAGCAGGCGAGGGCGCAACGTCGCCGAAGTCTGCCTGCACGATCTTCTTGAGGCCGGAAACCAGCGCGTCGCCGTAGCCCTCTTCAACCGCAAAGCGGTCCGCGAGGTACTCATGCCGGCGTGACAGAGCGTTAACAAGAATACCGAGCAGCGGCGAGATCAGCGCAAACTCAACCGACAGGATCAGAATCACCGCAAGTCCGTAGTTAACCTCGGTAAATCCGAAATCAAAGAAGATGTCCTTGGTCCGTACGGTAAGCCAGGCAAGCACCGACAGGAGAAGCATCTGGACAACCGTCATAATCTGCCCCTTCAGCGTATCCTTATGGACGCCGTGTCCGAGCTCATGCGCGAAGACCGCACAGATTTCATCCGGCGTCAGCTTCTCGATTAACGTGTCGAAAAGCACGATTGTCTTCAGCTTTCCGAAGCCCGTGAAGTATGCGTTCGCCTTCGTGGAACGCTTTGATCCGTCCATCACCTCGATGGCCCGGACGGTATAGCCGTGCTTCGTAAGAAGCGCGGTAAGCTTGTCCCGAAGCTCTCCTTCAGGAAGGGGTGTGAACTTATTAAACACGCGGCTCAGAATCGGATACAGAAAAGCGAAACCGAAGATAAAAGCGCTCAGAGCGATTGCGAACACAAGAATCATCCAGTCCCCGAGCCCGCGGTGCAGCACGGAAAGAAGCCACGTGAGAAACGTCAGAATGCCGAGGGAGATAAGCACCTCCTTCACCTGATCCGCGGCAAATGTAACCTTCTTCGTCCGGTTAAACCCGTACTTTTCTTCAATCTTCATCGTGTCGTAATACGTAAACGGCAGTGTGAAAACAACCGTGAGCGTCGACAGTAAAATCACCGCGAACAGCTGCCAGAACACCGTATCCGAAAACAGTCCGGCCCATGCCGCGTACAGGTCGGCACCGACCAGCACGATATCCACTACTAAAGCGACGACGGATTCGTAAACGGAAAGACTGCACTTCTCACGACGGTAGGCCTGCCATTTGGCGTAGGTCTCGGCATCGTAGATGTCCGCAACGTTAGCGGGAATCGGGTTCCGTGTTGACTGAAGCCGTAGCAATGTGAGTGCCTGCCGGTACAGGAACACGATGATAAAAAGAATGATGGCAATAATTTTGTAGTTCATTTTTTCCTCCGTTAATATTATTATGCGGCTGATTCTTTCGTAAGATTTTTAAGCCATATGTATTTGTTGTACCGCCACCTTATGAACGGCACCTTCACGAGCTCATCTAAGCACATGATCACGTAAACAGCCATGACCGGAAGATGCAGCACAAAGCAGGCGATAAGCGCGAGCGGAATCGCAAAGCACCATGTCGCGATCAAAACACTTACCCCGTCATACATGGAATCCCCGCCCGCCGGGAAAACCCCGCAGGTAACGATGGTATTGTACGCGAAGGCCACCATATAAATTGCAAGGAAGCTAAGCATCTGTACAAGGTATTTCTTTGCCAGGGGCTCAAGTACATAGAACAGGTATACAAGCGGCCCCACGATACCGATCAGCAGGACATTTATCATCCCTGAGGCAAATGCCACACCCCAGCTTCGTGCGCCGTATTCCTTTGCTTTCTCAAGCTCATTCCGTCCGAGGAGCTGCCCGATCATGATACTGATACCGGTAGAGAGACCGTGAGTCAGTCCCTGTATCAGCGACTGGGCAACCGTGGTTACGGAAGCGGCCGCCGTGGCATCCGTACCGAGATGACCGAGAATGAACGAGTGCATCGTTATGCTGAGGCCCCATGCCAAAGAGGATGTCGCCATTCCGGGAATGATCTTCCAAAGGTCCCGCTCATATGCCCGGGAGAAGTATAACAAAGAGTCTTTCCCAAGGCGTATGTCTGCGTTCCGCTGCGCCCATATGACACACCAGACCAGCGCAACGATTTCCACAACAACCGTTGAATAGGCGGAACCGTTAGCGCCGAGAGCGGGAATCTTTCCGAATCCGTAGATCAAAAAGAAATCGGCCGTCATATCAACAACTACGGTAACGACGGAAATCCAAAGGCTCAGCTTCGCATGACCCGAAATCTTCATGATCATCAAAAAGCAATGCAATACCGATGTAAAAACATAGGAAAAACATACTATCCTAAGGTATCCCGCGCCGATCCGGATCAGCTCCTGTTCGGGAGTCAGTAATCCGATCAGCTGATCTGCGAAGAAGTACGCCCCTACCGTGAAGATAACTCCTATAACCATGGCATAGCGGATTGCGATTCCCAGGAATCTTCTTACATTCAGATAGTCCTTTTTGCCCCAGTACTGCGATATCAGAATGCTTGAAGCGAAGATTGCGATACTGTAAAAAAGCGACATTACAAACGCGATCTGATTGGCGAGCGATACCGCCGCTATTGCATCCTGCGTCAGCCGTCCGAGCATAAACGCATCCGATGCTCCCACGAGAGCGCCCAGAAGATTCTGCAGTGCCAAAGGCACGGCAAGGCTCATAAGCTGCTTATTGAATTTTTTCTTTTCACCGTCGTTCACAAGTTTCCCCCGCATATCGTGTTACCAACTTCGATCTTATACAAACCAGCAAGGTATCTGCAAAATGTTTTCTCTAAGAGCCCCCGGTGCAGAGCACATACATACTATCGCACCGGTTCCTCTTCTCTTCTCCGGTATTTTATCCAGAATCTTAAATTTTGTGTAACAAAGTTTTCTGCTCCTCATCGCTGATAATTCTCTCCAGCACATCTACCGCGTTTTCCACCATCCTGGGACACAACTCCGTAAAGAGATGATGGTCTCTGGCGTACTGAATGCCCTGTTCGGTTCTGACATCGCACCCGAGCAGCTCATTGCAGATATAGGATCCGCATTTTTCGGAAAAGCGTTCCATCATGGCTTCATTGACTCTGTTGGCCTGCATGCGGCTCTCTAAATCTTCTTTGTCCGACTGCCCGTACAGCAGTCCCAACACCATCAGAGCTCCCGTACAGGCGCCGCAGACCTCACCCTTCCGCATCCCCGAGCCAAAGCATGCCCCGAGTTTCAATGCCTGCTCCTCGGTCAATCCGCATTCCTCCGCAAATGCGGCAAGCACTGACTGTGAGCAGTGAAAATGCTCTGAGAAGAGATGGAGAGCCTTTTCTTTGTGCCGGTTTTTCATCCGGCCATCCGGAAACTCTGTTTTCATTGGCAGCACCTGCCTTTCCCCTCTGTGGGCTCTTTGCCAGCCAATTTGTCCAGAAATGTCCGAAGGAAGGCCAAAGCATCCGGATTCAGCGAATAGTAGTGCCATTTTCCTTGTTTTCTGTCATTAACAAGCCCGCAATCCACAAGGTTTTTCATGTGATGCGACAGAGTCGGCTGTGTTATCGAAAACCTCTCCAGGAGTCTGCACCCGCATTTTTCCCCATCCGACAACATTTTCACAATCTTCAGTCTGTTTGCATCTCCCATAGCCTTGCAAATAAGAGCAGCATCCAAATCATTCATAAGCGCTCCCTCACATAGATATTTTTCTATGTGAGGATATTATCACATACATAGATACTTGTCAATATAAAAGGTCACATAGTTTTCTACATGACCTTATTTCTCAATTATTTCTCAATTCTTTTTCAAAACAGGGCATCTGCTTTTCAAACAGCTGTTTATTAATAAGTTATAACATATGTGCTTAATCTGTTCCTCAGTTCTTACGGTTCCGCAGATATTCTTCGGCTTCCGTAAGCTCCCTTCTCGATTCCTCATATTGCATGCATTTCATAGCTTCTTCATAGTCCATCCAGACGATTTCCGAAACCTCGGATTTCTGCATGACGAATTCCTGACCGCGGTATTCTGCCAGAAAATAAACATTCGTCTTCCTGTCATTCGGACGGCCTTCGCGTGCCAGCGGGTGCTCGTCAACCGTTCGGAAATCATCATACAAAACAACGTCCAGCCCCGTTTCTTCTTTCACTTCACGGATGGCCGTCTCCTGCTCGGTTTCGCCCGGCTCCATGTGGCCTTTCGGAAAACCATAGTAACCCTGATAGATTCCGACTCCGCGAATAATCACATACTTTCTGGTGTTGTTCTCATTTTTGTAAATGATTACGCCACACGCTTTTTCATCCGCCATGTTCTTTCTCCTTTTCAAACAATGTCAACACTTGATGGCATCGCATATGTCATTCCGCTGATTTCAAAGCTATTGTTATTCCGACCACACCGTATTCCTTCTGCTTTTCTTTCGGATAATACATATCCATATCGTCCGGTGATGCCGAGGCAATATCCTGCTCCGTATAGCCGCACTGCAGTAACGGAAGCATCTTGTACAATTCTTTAAAGGAATCGAAAACCGACAGATTAAGCACTTTTACAGCAAGAGTCTTCCCATTTTCCGTATTGGTGAACACTATCTCATCTCCGATTCGGATCTTCCTTCGCTTCTCATCATACAAGCGAAGTTCAATTGTCTTTGCACCGCTTTTGATCAAATCAAACGGTTCCGGCTGCAGTTGCATCTGATGCGTCATATGTCTGTCCCTTTTTTACTTTTGTTCCGTACCCTCTCTGCTCCGGTCCAGAGCTGCACTTCCACATACGCGCATCCGACGAGAGATCCTTTCAGGAAATCGTCTAACGAACCGTTATATTCTTTGATTCGGTCAAGAAGCATGTCCTTTGTCAAAACAACAGGCTCCGTCCCCCGCCCCAATAACGCGCAGCTGTCCCCGAGCGTAAAACTGACCTGCTCTTTCGGAATCTCATCCAAAGAAAGTGTCAGTTTTTCTCCGTTGCTGAACCATTGACGGAGATAATCACTCTCTCCGAGTACAAAACAGTAAGGATGCATCAGTTCGGGTTTTCCGCCCAGCTCCGTGAAACGCTGACGCACGAATTCATCTGCCCGCTTTCGGCTGGGATAGTAATTGACGAAATCCGCAAACCGATAGAAACTCATTGTATCCGGATGCGCCTTCGCAAGCTCCCCGGCCACACGAAAAGCTTCCTCCTCGGGAAGAAGCATAATGTTTTTCCAGGGATCCGTCCCCGGATAGTAATAATGCGTGATGTATAATTTTTCGCTGCCTGATTTTTTACTCACCTGTTATATCCTTTGCGCACTTTGCGGCCATCAGCCGGTCGTATTTTTCCTTTACCAGGGGTTTCAGATCATCGCTTAATTCTTCATAGTCTCCGGTCAGCTTATGCTGCACAAAACGCACCGAGTCCTCTTCGCTTAATCCCATAACTTTGCTCGGCAGGGAATACATTGATTTAATAGCATCAAAATGCGATAATCCGTCCGCATCGACCAGAATCTGCTCTTCCTCCGTACTCCGATACTCCTGTCTTCTTTTACTGTGATTCAGAATACATTTCTTCACGAGCTGCGTTTTTTCTTCCGGATAATAATTCTCCGTCAACAACCGTTCCGCGATCTCCGCCCCGAATTCATTGTGCCTGCTCCGGTCAAGGCTCAAATCGGTCATGGAAATGTCATGCAAAAGCGCGGCCAACTCCAGCACTTCCCCGTCAACGTTCTTATCCTTTGAGAGCATGACCACGTATTTATGAACATACTGAACATGCTCTCTGTATATGTTGTACTCATCCTTCGTGTCCTTTGTCTGTTCTTCAAACCGGGCACTGCGGGTGATGATTTCCCGGCGCATTTTCTCAACAATCTGACTCTTGTACTTCTGCCGCAGTTCCGAAAGACGGTTGACGATATCCGGATTCCAGAATATCATCTTCGGCAGATTCTCACACGGGAATTTCCCACACAGGAAGCAAAACCGGGTATTGTGGCTCCATACAGCAGGCATAAATCCTGCATATCCCGGATTCCGCCCATTCCGGGACCTTTCCCTTCGCCTCTATGCATCCGGGACACGTACCGCTTTCTTTCTTCGAACAGCCTAAGCAGCACTCGCCGCAGGCCGTTACGGTTGTAAAATCAATCATTGGCTTCTCCCGTCTTAATCTCTTTTCATAAAGCGGTGTCCCGCCTTGGAGCCCTTTCTCCGCATTATACCATACGCCGGCCCTTCTTGTCACTCAAAAACAGAGACGGACAGGCCCGGATAAACAAAAAAGGCCGGCAGACAATCGTCTGCCGACCTTCAGGACTCATCTTGATGATAAGGGGTTGATTACTTCAGCGTAACCTTAGCGCCCTCAGCCTCAACCTTCTTCTTGATGTCCTCAGCCTCTTCCTTGGAAACAGCTTCCTTGATGTTCTTAGGAGCGCCGTCTACAAGATCCTTAGCTTCCTTGAGGCCAAGACCGGTGATCTCACGAACAACCTTGAT
>DBWJ01000087.1:0-7272 GCA_002308955.1 Lachnoclostridium sp. UBA1241
GAAACAGATACTCATCGAAGGATGACATTAAAAGGGGCCTGCGGATTTGCCGCAGGCCTTTTTTTATGCACCTTACCGCTTCTTCAGTTTCTTTTTGCCGAGCCGGATTCCCTTCAGGTCCTGCTTGTAGTTGAAGATGTACCGGATTATGAGCAGGCCCTGGGCCGGCAGGCCGATGAAGAAGATATACCACGGGTGGGACGCGATCAGGTGCAGGTAGATGCACGTGGTGAAGGACCACACGAAGACCGTGGAGTAGATGAATAAAAGGATGTTCATGGACTCCTTGCGGTTAAAGAACCAGAGCACGAGCATGCACGCGGGCACGCACCACACGAACAGCTGCCAGATGTTGGCCTGGTGGGAAAGCTTCAGGTATACGTAAAGAGCGGTGAAGATGAACCAGATCTCACAGCACAGAAAGATCTGCGACAGGACCTTCTGACCGACTCCGCTTTCCCGGCTCTCCCCCGCGCTTTCCTCCGTGTGCGCCTCCGTGATCTGAGAAACCGGTACGTCGAAAACCTCGCTTAAGGCGTAGATCGTTTCGAGGTCCGGAACGACCTCTCCCGCCTCCCAACGCGAGATCGCTTTGTCGGAATAATTGATCCGTCTGGCCAGTTCCGCCTGTGTCAGATTGTTCTCTTTCCGCAGTCTTAATAGATTTTGTGAAACAATTGCTTTAACATTTTCCATACCTCATATCATAACAGTCTTCCCTTCGGAAATCAAGTAAATATCGCATATTCCCGCTGTGGTGGAGTCCTCTCCCGCTGCAGTTCGACGCCTTTTTTCAATTCGAGAGCCCCCTCATCATCATTATCTTTACATAATCAGGGTATTAGCGGAAAATGGTACCGATAATTCAAAAGGGGGACACACACATGACGAAACCCGTTCCGATTTTCTTTGCCTGCAACGACAAGTACGTTCCGTACCTGGACGTAGCGATCATCTCTCTCATCGACCATGCTTCATCGGACCGCGAGTACCGGATCACGGTTTTGAAGACCGACATCTCCGAGCGGAATCAGGAAATCCTCAAGAAGCATGAGACTTCCAACGTGTCAATCGATTTCTACGACGTGCAGGAGATGCTTGAGCCGGTCAAGCACAAACTGCCGGATGTATTCTATTACAGCCTCGCCGCGTACTACCGATTCTTCATTGAGACCGCTTTCCCGCAGTATGACAAGGCAATCTATCTCGACTGCGACGTCGTGCTGCTTAACGACATTGCGAAGCTGTATGATACGGACGTTAACGGTTACCTCGTCGGGGCGGTGTATGAGCAGAATACCGACCGAAGCCCGGAATTCACGAATTACGTCGAGGAAATCATCGGAATCCCTTACTACACCTACTTCAACTCCGGCGTAATGGTCATGAATCTCGCGGAGTTCCGAAAGAACAAGGTCCGGGACAAATTCCTGTGGATGCTCAACAAGTATCATTTTGATTCGCTTGCGCCCGACCAGGAGTACTTAAACGTCATCTGCCACGGGAAGGTAAAGTATCTTCCGACCGGCTGGAACAAGCACAGCTTTCCCGAGCCGCCGGAAGGCGAACTGAACCTGTGCCATTTTGCGCTGTCGAACAAGCCGTGGCACTACGCGGAAACGATCAACGGCGAGTATTTTTGGGAGAATGCGAAGAAAAGCGAGTTCTACCCGTTCCTGCTCGATTCGTTGCACAACTTTACCGATGCGGACCGTCAGCGGGATTATGAGGGATTTGCCGCATTGATGGGAAGCATTGAAGCCATCAAGAGAAGCGACCGGACATTCCGGAAGCTGTGGTTTAAGCGGGAGGTTTGTCATGGCTAGGGAAGACCGTCTGAGAGTGATTGCAAGAATTAAGGAGTACGAAGCGGAGGGGCGTTATAACGACGATGTCGAAGAGGACGCGCCCTGCGCGCCGATCAAGCCGAACGAAGTGGATTACACGAACAGAAAGCTTTCGAGCCGGTTCATGACCCGCGTCGCGAATTTCCTCGGCAAATCCTTCTTCGAGAACATGATCCGCCATAAGAAGCTGATCATCAAAGAGGTCCGGGGCATCGAGAATGCTCAGGCCGTTACAGGCGGCGCCATTGTCACCAGTAACCATTTTCATCTGAGCGACAACTATGCGGTGTACCGGACGCTGAAGCCGGCGCTTAAGAAGCGCCATTACCTTTACAAGGTGATCAAGGAGAGCAATTACACGAACTTCAAGGGTCCCGTAAGGATTATGATGCGGCACGCCAACACGCTGCCGTTAAGTTCCAATTACAATACTATGCGCGAGTTCTTCAAGGGCATGCGGACGCTTCTTGACCGCGGCGAGAAGATTCTGATCTACCCCGAGCAGGCCATGTGGTTTAACTACCGAAAGCCGCGGCCGCTGAAGCCGGGAGCGTTCAAATTTGCCGCCAAATTCAACGTTCCGATCATCCCGGTGTTCATCTGCATGCAGGATTCCGACGTTATGGACGACGACGGCTTCCCGGTTCAGGAGCTGTATGTGCATTACCTTCCCGCAATCTACCCGGACCCGAATCTCACGGTAAATGAGAACGCAAAGCAGATGATGGAGCACAACTACAAGCTGTGGGTCACCGTCTACGAGCAGTTTTATGGCTCTACCAATTAAGCCTGCGAATCGCATCCACCAGGTTCCTGCCGTAGTTCTCCGTTCCGAGACAGTTCGGATGCAGATTGTCATGATAGTATTCGCTCAGGTGCGGCACCAGTTTAAACCCGTCAACGACGGTCACATTTGGGTAGCTTCCGGCAATCTTTTTAATGTTCTCGCAGAACCGTTCGAAGATGTCGAATTTATCGGGCTGATCCCCGCGCCATATAGGAGAGATGCAAAGGATCGGAATCTCATTGCCGTAGATGCCAATCAGCGTCTCGTAAAACTCCTCCACATCCTTCATGGTCTCTGACCAGAACTGGTTCGTCCCGAGGGCAACGATAATCTTGTCCGGGTCGTACCCTTCCATTTTCATCAGGGACTTCCGGTCGTAGATGTATCCGCCGATTCCCTGGTTGATGATGTCATAGTTCAGAATCCGGTTGGCCACGCTCACGTATGTCTGCCCGGAGCGAAGCGGTCCGTAACCCTGCGTAATGGAGTCGCCGAGCCACAGTACCTTTTCGTTCTTAGCCGCCTGTTCAGCTCCTGCGTTACACGTAAAATTCCGCACAACAACCGTTGCATCCGCCGGCAGATAGACCACAACCTGCTTCCGCCCCTCCGGAAGCTTCCACGCAATCCTGCCCTCTTCGGGAAGGTCCTTCACATACAGAATTTCCGTAATCTGCCCGTCCGTCATCAGTTCGAAGGAATCCTGCGAACCCGTCCAAATGAACTTATACTCAAAAGAAATCTCTGTCGCTTCCGTGACCATCTCGATGGTCTTCGCGGTTGTAGCCATACACCGGTCATACCAGAAGTCAAAAGCGTTCTTAAAATACTCCATCTGCTCCTTTGTATACTGGAATGCCTGCAGCCAGCCGTCTTCCGTCTCCACAAAGCTGTATGCGCCGCGATAATACTTCTTCAGTTCCTCATTTGTCATGGTCGTTGTCTCCTTTTTTGTTTGATTTCCTTTCTTTCACTTCTGCTGCCTGTTTCTCCGTCTTCTCCTTCAAATTCAGTACAACCACCGCCGCCAGGATCAGCACCATGCCTGCCCCTGACATAAACCGAAGCGGCTCTTCGAACACGACAATCCCGATCAGCGTCGCCACCAGCGGCTCAATCGTCGCAATGATTCCGGCTTTGCTTGCTTCCATGCGTTCCAGCCCGAGCGTGTACGAAAGGAACGGGATTACCGCCGTAACAAGCGCCGTCAGGAAGCAGAATCCCACAAGGAAACCGAGATCAGATGTATCCGAGAACTTCTGCGCCATATCAGAAGGGCGGCATATGAACCATGAGCCGGCCGCTGCGAACAGGAACGTATACGCCGTGACGGTATACGGCGAATACTTCCGAAGCGCGACCGTCCCGAGAATGCTGTACAGACCGTACCCGATTCCGGAGCCGAGCCCGATCAGCAGTCCCTTCACCGTGATGCCTTCGCCGGAGATCCCCGAAACCAACACACATCCGGCAAATGCTAAGGCCAGCGCCAGAACCTTCCGCCCGTTCATCTTCTCATGAAAGAACAGGAAGGACATCAGCATGATCCATATGGGCGACGTGTATAAAAGAATCGCCGCAGTGGAGAGTGGCATCATCGTGATCGCCGTGAAGTAGCACACCGTAAAGAAAAGTATGCTCCCGAATCCAAGCCCCAGGAAAAGCGGCAGGTCCCGCAGCGCAATCTTAAAGCCCCTGCGGTCCTTAATCAAAAGCACCAGGGCGAAAAGAAGCGCAGCCAGCGTCACGCGGGTGGAGACAATCTGGATGGAGTCGAACCCATAGGTACTGAGACTTCTCACAAAAATCCCCATGCTTCCCCAGAAGCATCCCGCAATGATAATAAGCAGGGGGCCGAGAATTGTTTTATTACTCTTTGTCATTTGCACCCTCTTGTTATGTCGAAGTGCAAAAATTGCACCTTCCTGTCAAGTCAAGGTGCAATTTTTGCACCTTGAACATCCCTTCTCTTCTCCAGATCTACCACTAATATACCTCCGTCCGAAGGGTTCTGATTACCATATCGCTCTTCGGTACAGATTCAGCGTAATTCCGTATCTTTTCGGCGTTTAGCCGGGGCAGTATTCTTCTATAGTTTCCCAAAATCTCCTTGTAATAATTGAAGGGCAATTTACTCTTGTATCTGACCAATTCGATAAGCATCCGTTCACGGTCAAATATCTGAATCTCATACCCTTTGTAATCAATTACTGTCGCCCCGAGCCCGAGCAGTTCCTTGGGCATAAAAACCTGTCTCACGCGGGAGTCCGCTATTGGTGCCGCTTCTCTTTTGGTTGCCATGGTGCACACATCCGGCACCTCGTCAGTAAGGCCATATAAGTAAAACGCGGTTTCCATCGTAATAACCGCATTAGGGTACTTGTATGAAAGCAACGCCAATTCAGGAACATGCTCCTTCTCTGAAAAAATACCCTTATCTACACGAAACAGCTTTCCTTCTGTAACCAACCGGTTGATATAATAATCCGAGCCGTATTCTTTTAGACATTCGCTCCGTGTTTTCATCAAATCACCGCCTTTATACAAACATCTGCATTTCTTTAAGTTTTGCATAGGTTTGTATAAATTATAGTGCCAACAGGCGCTTATGTCAATTAGTATTTGCGCCACAACTTGTGGCGCAATTTCATCTTTCGCTAATGCGTCGCAGCTTTTCCAATCCTGCTTCCTCTACCCTTTCTCCTTCAGTTGCTTCTGCATACTGACATAATAAGACAGCAGCCGCAACACATACGGCGGGGCGTTCCGGTGCCCCAGCTCCCACTCCGTCATGGTTCTGTAGGGGATATCGAACTTCTCGCAGAAGTCCTTGCGGTTTAATCCGGTCGATTCCCTCAGTTCCTTCATCTTCGTGCTGAATACCTCATCAGGCATCGCCAATCCCTCCAAGCAAATAATTACTCATTGAGTAAATGATAACACACTTTCTTCATTTACGCAATGAGTAATTTCGCTTTTTTATTTGCTACTCTTTTTGCTACTTTATTTGCTACTCTTTTTGCTACTCGCTCCTTCACCCCTCAAACCGAAGCACAAAAAAGAGATTTTTTACGCCATGACGCACCCAAATGCAAAATTATATTACAGAACCTTCGTTGCTGAAAGAGAACTACAATTCATTAATCAGACAAGGCGTTCCCTTTGCAAATTGATTACCAATACCGTATAATTTGATTAGAATCCTTACAAATTGGAAAGGAGAACGTTGCTATGAAAAAATATTTTACATACTGTCTAGTTTTGCTATTTGTGTTTATTATGCTGACTGCTTGTGGCGACTCTAATACAGAAAAAGATGAGGGAAAAGCTAGAGGTGAAAGAGTAGTTACACAGGAAGCAACACAGCCACCGTCGGAAACGCCAACTCCAACATTTACACCTACTCCAACAGTTAGTCTTAGTCGCGATGTAGAAAACGAGGAAATGTCGCTTAAAATCTATGGTTGGGATTGCAAAGGCATCTTTACCGGCCATCTAAACGAGAATGGCTTGCCTGATGGATACGCCACATATAGCATTAATGAGCCTGTAGGAAGTTATAAAGGGTATTTTAAAAACGGCCTTCTCAATGGACGTGGAATTCTTTGCTTGACGGTTGACGGTCAATACTATGTTTTAGACGGAGAGTTTGATGAAGACATTTTCGTTCCTTCCTTTGCAGAAAGATACAATAGCATGGGACAGAGCGGCATGACATATTTCGGAACTTTTTCCGTGTCTCTCAAACAATTACTATTCATTAATGACAACGAATCGTTATTCGTTAATGCTTCTGACGAGAAACTTAAGCAAATGCCCCTGAAGGAATTCTCTGCGAAAGGCTTTAAAAAATCTCGGGAGCAGGATGAAATCGGTTTAATCAAGCTTCAACTGACTGCCTCACAGGCCTTTGAAGACCGAGTCGATGATTTTTGGGGTTACAAAGGATATATTACAGAAGTCCTGGCCTATGATAAAGGTTTGGAGAATTACTATACCATAACTCTTTTTGGAAGAACCGATGTTTGCGAGGGAGACAGTTTTGAAGTATATGCGCTTCCAATCGCCACATCATCCTTTGATAATGTTGGCGGTGGAAAAACAAATGTTATTGTTTTGCTCGCTTGCTCTATGAAGTGATTCTCAATTATCAGTTTAAAAATGTGTTACCATTCCTGCCGCAGGTTCGCCTGCGGCAGTTTTTTACGAAAAAGAGTCTCAACAGAAACCATAATCATGAAAAAAGTATCAATTCTCGTAGATTTTATGGCCGATGTAACACAGTAGGTTCCTTGACGGAAACAAGCGCGCAGCCGTAATCTTTGCGAATCACTATCTGATTTCCCAAGGCGGCGGTCTTCTGATCATTCCGGAAGCTTCCGTATCGGAATTCAAAAAGCTTCTGATCCTTTATTACGAGGACCGGGACTCCGGAGAAATCATGCGGTTTTTCAAAGATAACTGTATACTTCGCCTGAATTGAGATAGTCCCCCCCACTTGGGGGACTATTTCGTGGTCGCCTTCACCGCCCCCAGGCAATGGATCCGAACCACTCTGTTCCCGTCCGTCTCCGCCATCTCCCGAAGCTTATTAAGATACGGCTTTACGAAGTCCGGCCGGCGCTTGCCGAGGACGCG
>DBWJ01000087.1:7286-7411 GCA_002308955.1 Lachnoclostridium sp. UBA1241
CGGAATATCTCCGGCGCCTCCATCCTGACCCGCTCGTCCGAATCGCCGAGAAGCTTCTCAAAGACCGGCATCCGGTCCGCATAGATATCGGGCGTGTTCGTAGCGATGTTCTCCGACGCCCAGAT
>DBWJ01000100.1 GCA_002308955.1 Lachnoclostridium sp. UBA1241
TTGTGTTCCGCCAGTTCCTTTTCGTCAGCGAGGAGTTCCTTCTCAAGCAAAAGGTCTTCTTCCTCGGTCTTGCCGCGGGGTCTCGTACCCGCAAGCGGGAAGGTGTGGAGACCCCCGTCTTCCAGTTTCACAAGCGTCTCAGGAGAGGCGCCGGCAACCTCGACATCGGTGCCGGAGAAGTANNGCCCCGGCCACCTCCACGTCGGTGCCGGAGAAGTAGAACATGTACGGCGACGGATTGATGGTCCGAAGCATCCGGTAGGTGTTCAAAAGACTTCCTTCAAAGGGCGCCGACAGGCGGTTCGAGAGGACGATCTGGAAGATGTCTCCCTCCTTGATATGATGCTTGGCTTTCTCAACCATCTCACAGTACTGTTCCTTAGAGAACAGCGGTTTGACTTCGCCGAGAAGCTTTCCGCCGGGCTCGTCCTTCTTTTCACCGTGACGGAGCAGCTCGTTTAACTGCTTCAAATCCCACACGGCCTTCTTATAGTTGGTCTCCGGATCGTCGAGCGCCATGTTGGCAATCAGAATGATCTTCTGGCGGATGTTATCGAAGGTGATAATCTTGTCAAAAAGCATCAGGTCGACATCCCGGAAGTGTTCCGAATCCTCAACCGGGATGCGGACGCTCGGTTCGCTGTAGCCGAGATAATCGTAGGAGAAGTACCCCATCAGTCCGCCGGTGAAGGGCGGGAGATACGAAAACCTGGGGCTCCGGTAGTGGGAGAGCACCTCCCGCAGATAGTCCGCCGGGTTTCCGGTTACGTACTTTACCTTGCCGGCTTCGAGTACGCCGTTTACCGTGCCGCCCACTGCGGTAATCGCCGAAATCGGGTCAAATCCGAGAAATGTGTAACGTCCCCAGGTCTCATTGGATTGCGCGGATTCTAAAAGAAACGTATGCTTGGAAAGATTCTTCAGAATGCGAAGCGCTTCAATGGGGGTAATGAAATCGGAGAGGATTTCGCAACTGACCGGGATAACGTCGTAGTTACCGGTAGCGGCAAGGGACTTGACTTCTTCGAGAGTGGGGAAAAATTGCATTTGTGTTCTCCTTATTTTCTGGTTGGCGCACGCTCGCAAACTGTGTTTGCTCGCTGTACGTGCGCTCGGTTTTTCTGCATAAAACAAAAAGTCCTTGACAGAACATTACTTCTGTCAAGGACGAATAAGTTACCTAATCCGCGGTGCCACCTTGAATTCACGGAACGACCCGTGCACTTTGCAGGATACCTACATATCCCCGGCATGTTACGTCTGCCCTACGTCGCAGAATACTCTGTGTTATCACATTTGACTGCGCCCTCAGCGGTCCATTTGACAATGTGTTTCTTGCCTGATTCTCAGCATCGCAGGCTCTCTGTAAAGGCATCCTTGCCGTTATCTCCGCGTCAACGGTTTGTTAATTTGAAGAAAATATAATACTGTTTCCGCCAAATGTCAAGCGTAAAATTTTTCGCCTTCATCTTGTGAAAACTTCGTGTAATACTTGCACTTCACCCCTGAATGTGTTTGAATAGAAGAAGATATATTATATTAACGGGGGCCTTGTTTTGGTATTTTCCAGTTTGACTTTTCTGTTTCTTTTTCTTCCGGGGATGCTGCTCCTTTATTTCGTGACGCCCCGGAAGGCGAAGAATGCGGCTTTATTTCTCGGAAGCCTCATATTCTATGCGTGGGGCGAGCCGGTTTACGTGGTTTTAATGATCTTTTCGACCGTGCTTGACTACACGTGCGGCCGGCTTATTGAGAAGTACCGGGACACCCCGAAGCAAAAGCTCGGGCTCGTGCTGTCACTCGCCGGCAACCTGGGACTTCTGTTCTTCTTTAAATACGCAGATTTCCTGATCGGGACGATCAACAGCATTACCGGCGCGGGCATCCCGAAGCACGGGCTTCCGCTGCCGATCGGAATCTCCTTCTATACGTTCCAGACGATGAGCTACACAATCGATGTGTACCGCGGTCAGGTGAAAGCGCAGAAGAACATTATCTCCTTCGGTGCCTACGTTTCGCTGTTCCCGCAGCTGATTGCGGGACCGATCGTCCGCTACCGTGAGATAGCCGAAGAGCTCGAAAACCGCCGCCACACTACGGACAGCTTCGGCGAAGGCGCGAGACGGTTCGTCACCGGCCTTTCTAAGAAGGTTCTCCTTGCGAACAACATCGGCCTTCTGTGGGATACGATTGCGGCAACCGACCCGGCGAAGCTCTCGACGGTGTGCGCGTGGCTCGGCGTCGTCGCATTTGCCTTCCAGATATACTTCGATTTCTCGGGCTACAGCGACATGGCCATCGGGCTCGGAAAGATGTTCGGTTTCTCGTTTCCCGAGAACTTCAATTACCCTTATATCGCGGCAAATGTAACGGATTTCTGGCGCCGCTGGCACATGAGCTTAAGCGCGTGGTTTCGTGACTACGTTTACATCCCGCTCGGTGGCAACCGAAAGGGGCTGAGACGGCAGATCATCAACATCGCGATCGTGTGGATTCTGACCGGTCTGTGGCACGGCGCGAGCTGGAATTTCGTGCTCTGGGGCGCCTGGTACGGGTTTCTTCTGATTCTCGAAAAATGCTTCCTGCTCCGCGTTTTCAAGAAGACTCCTGCCTTCGTTTCCCATATATTCACCGGTTTCGCGGTGCTTGTGGGCTGGACGTTCTTCGCGATTACCGACATCGGACAGTGCTTCCGTTATATCGGAACGATGTTCGGCGCCGGAGCGGGCTTTATTGACGACATAACGCTGTATTATCTGAGTAATTACCTGCCGATGCTTTTACTCTGCGCGTTCTTCAGCACGCCTCTTTGGAAAAAGCTTGCTGCGAAAGTAATGTCTTTGGTGGGACTGTCAAAGGACACTTCGACGGACGGAAGTCTCGACGGGAGCAGCGAAGAGGCCGCCGAACGCGCTTCGACAGGTCTGCTTCGCCGCGGCGCGCAGGCCGTGTTCCTTGCCGTCGATTCCTGCTGGTTCGTTGTGCTCTCCCTGCTGTCCCTGATGTATCTGGTCAGCAGCTCGTACAATCCGTTTTTGTATTTCCGGTTTTAGGGGGAGGGGATGAACATGAGAAATAAGATTACAACCATCCTATTCCTGCTCCTTCTTCTCGCCGGCGCAACCGTGCACTGGTTCAAACCGGACCGCGACTATTCGCAGAGCGAAAAGCGCGTTCTTGAGCAGTTCCCCGAGGCGACCGCGAAGACCGTCTTCTCCGGCGAATTCGGAAAGAACATGGAAACCTATCTCGCTGACCAGTTCCCGGGACGCGACACGTGGGTATCTCTCAAAACCGTCAGCGAACGGTCTCTCGGAAAGAAGGAGAGCGGCGGCGTTTATTTCGCGGATGACGGCTACCTGATGGAAGTTTTCACAGCCTTCAACGAAGAGCAGACCTCGGCAAATGTGAACGCCCTTCTTGCGCTTCAGAACATGGCTGATGAAATGAACGTCCCGATGCTTACGATGCTTGTGCCGACGGCGCCCTGCATTCTTTCGGAGAAGCTTCCGAAGTACGCGCCGAACGCGGACCAGGGGGCAGTTGTGGCATTTGCCGAAGAAAAAGGCCTTAAACTGTGCGATGTAACGGAGGCACTGTCTGCGCACGGGAAGGAGTACATATTCTACCGCACCGACCATCACTGGACGAGCCGCGGCGCCTACTATGCGTATGCCGCGTGGAAACAGCAGAAGGGCAGCTCGCCCGAGCCGCTTTCCGCATGGACGGAGAAGGGGCTCAGCTCCCGTTTTCAGGGGACGACCTACGCGAAGGTGAATGACCCGTTTACGACCTTCGACACGATTCTCGCTTATTACAAGACGGAGAAACATACGGTTTCCTACAATAACGGCGCCTATGTCACCGACTCGGTTTATGAAACGAAGTACCTTGACGGGGCGGACAAATACGGCGTGTTCTTTAACTCGAATCAACCAACAACCGTCGTGAAGGGCGGCGGAAGCGGAAGGCTCCTGATCATCAAGGATTCCTACGCAAACTGCTTCGCGCAGTTCGTCGCGGACGAGTACGAAGAAACGCATATGATTGACCTGCGGTTCTTCAAAAACTCGCTCCGTGAATACATCGAAACCAACGGAATCACCGAGATTCTCGTATTATATAACATCCCGAATTTCGCCGCGGACACATCGGTTGCGCGCCTCGGCAGAATGCTCGGACAATAAAAGGAGGTACCCAGATGCAGGAGATGATCATCAAACGGAACCGGCTGCTTGCCGAGAAGGTAATCGCCGGGCTTCAGTCAAGAAACATGACGGGCTATTACGCCGAGACGAAGGAGGATGCCCTTAAGCAGGCGCTTTCTTTGATTCCCGAGGGCTCGACAATCGGCATGGGCGGCTGTATGAGCGCCATTGAAATCGGGCTCACCGACGCGCTGAAGAGCGGGAATTATCATTTTATTGACCGCGACCGCATGGAAGATAAGCGCGCGGCAATGCTTCAGACCTACGACGCCGACTTCTTCCTGACAAGCGCCAATGCCATGACCGAGGACGGCGTGATGATTAACGTTGACGGAAACTCCAACCGTGTTTCCGCGATCGCGCAGGGACCGAAGAAAGTCATCTGCATCGTAAGCATGAACAAGATCTGCCCGGACCCGGACAGCGCCATGAAGCGTGCCCGCGGTGTTGCAGCACCGACCAACGCGCAGCGGTTCGGCCTTGCGACGCCCTGCTCGAAGACCGGCTCCTGCATGAACTGCAAATCCCCTGACACCATCTGCTGTCAGATTCTGATCACCAGATATTCCCGACACAAGGACCGCATCCACGTAATTCTCGTGGGCGAACCGGTCGGATATTAAGGAGATTTTTATGTGGATTGCCATTTTGACAGTCGCGCTGCTTCTTGCGGCAGCGGCCGCAGTTTACCTCGTTATCTGCTTCGGACGCTTTTATACGGTTAAGCGGGTCTCCCGGGGACGCCGCAGCCTTCGGATTCTTCTCGGATGCGTACCGGTCCTCGGATTCGTCGTATACGGGCTTTTTGACAGCGTTAACGCGGTCATTATCCTGATTCACCTAGCGGCATTCTTTTTGATCATGAACGGCATCGCTCGGATCATACGGCGCGTTCGGAGCGGGAAGAAGAGCACCGAGACAGCAGATAAGAATACCGATGCGACAGGTGATATAAAGAATGCTGATGCGGCAAATAATATGGGTTCTACTGCAGTAGAACGGAAGGCAGAAATAGTCTTTCGCCCTTATTACGCGGGCATTGCCGCTGTTCTTCTCTGCGCGGTTTACCTGTGCATTGGTTGGTATCAGGCCCACCATGTGTACCGAACCGTTTATTCGTTAGAGACCGAGAAGCCTCTTCCCGAAGGAAAGCTTCGAATCGCCATGATCGCTGACGCCCACATCGGGACGACCTTCGACGGAGAGGGCTTTGGGGCCTATATCGACCGGATTTCTGCGGAGAACCCGGATATCGTATTCGTAGTCGGGGACTTCGTGGATGACGATACAAGCCGTGAGGATATGATCGCCGCCTGTGCGGCGCTCGGGAGAGTGAAGAGTCGGTACGGCATCTGTTTTGTATACGGAAACCACGACAAAGGCTATTACAACAGCCGACCCTTCACCGCAGAGGAGCTTGATGCGGAGCTTCGGAAGAACGGCGTGAATGTTCTGGAAGATGAAATCAGCATGTTCTACATCGAAGAGGTGATCGTATACGTCGTGGGACGAAGAGACCGGGACGATGCATCACGCGCTTCCCGAAGCGGCAAGAAGATTGAGGACCGGAAGAGCATTCCGGAACTGTTCGCCGATTTCGATGAGTCGTGTCAGCAATGGTATACGATTGTCCTTGACCATCAGCCGCATGACTATGACGATGAGGTCAAAGCCGGCGTCGATCTGGTGCTTTCCGGCCACACCCACGGCGGGCAGCTGTTCCCGCTTGCGCCCATCGGCTATCTGTCCGGCGCGAACGAGCAGATTTACGGCATGAAAAAGCGCGGAGACCACATGGTAAGCATCGTGACGTCGGGCATCTCCGACTGGGCGATTGACTACAAAACCGGGACGTTCTCCGAGTATGTAATCATTGATATCGTATCAAAATAGAAGCTGTCTTGCTTTTTCACTATAGTATGTTATAATTCCACATTAGAGTGCGAAACGGCGGGAAGGCGGTTTCGAAGGCACGACTGAGAAAAGAGAGGACTTCAAAATGAGTGAAGAGAACAACCAGGCATGTACCCATGACTGTTCGACCTGCGGACTGAATTGCAGCTCGAGAGAGAACGCTAATCATGAGGAGCATCATTCAACGAATAACGATTTTCAGGCACCCCTGAACGCGCACAGCAAGGTGAAGCGCGTCATCGGCGTCGTATCCGGCAAAGGCGGTGTCGGCAAGTCACTTGTCACCTCGCTCCTTGCTGTTTCGATGCAGAAGAAGGGAAGAAAGGCTGCCGTTCTGGATGCGGACATCACCGGACCTTCGATTCCGAAGGCATTCGGCGTGAAGGGTCCCGCATACGCCTCCGAGGAAGGCATTATGCCGGTTGTCGGCGACGGCGTGAAGATTATGAGCATCAACCTTCTGATGGAAGAGGAGGATGCTCCGGTCGTATGGCGCGGACCGGTGATTGCCGGTACCGTAAAGCAGTTCTGGACCGATGTAATCTGGGGCGATGTGGACTACATGTTCGTGGATATGCCGCCCGGAACCGGCGATGTTCCGCTTACGGTGTTCCAGTCCCTTCCTCTTGACGGCATCGTTATCGTAACGAGCCCCCAGGACCTTGTATCCATGATCGTCGGCAAAGCCGTTAATATGGCGAAGATGATGAACATCCCGATTCTCGGTATCGTTGAGAATTACAGCTATCTCGTATGCGACCACTGCGGCGAGAAGATGTCCGTATTCGGTGAAAGCCACATCGAAGAGGTTGCGGAGAAGTACGGCACCCGCGTACTTGCCAAGCTTCCGATTGTTCCCGCAGCCGCGAAGCTTGTGGACGGCGGTAAGGTTGCCGAAATCTCCATGCCGGAGATTGACCCCGCCGTAGACGTGATTGAGCGTCAAATGGCACTTGTATAAGATTTTTCCATACGCGGCAGAAGCAATTCTGCCGCATATTTCGGAGGGAGAGTAAATGAGGAAACTGCGTAAAGCACTTGCAGTTCTTATCATCCTTACGATTGCCGCGATGTCTTTCGGCTGCGGCAAGAAGGGAGGAGAAGACGAAGAAGAGACAGCACCGTCCGTTACAGGACAGGCGGCAAATGTGACGGTTATTCCGGACGATACGAATACGTCCTTTGAGCCCTCGAAGGGGCTTGTTTACGCGCCGAGCGGTGAAAATCTTACGATTGTCGGAATCGGTTCCTGCACGGACCGGCACGTTGTGATCCCTTCGGAAATCGACGGAAAGAAGGTCGTTTCCATAGCGGAAGCCGCCTTCGCGCAGAACCTTAACATCGATCGGATTACCATTCCCGCAGGCGTTACGTTGATTGATAAAAAGGCGTTCCGCGGCTGCCGCAGTTTGAAAACGGTGGACTGGCCTTCGGACCTTGAGCGTATCGGTGAGAGCGCATTCTACGGAAGCGGACTTGTTGACGTCGCACTTCCCGATACTGTGAAGGTTATCGGATCGAGCGCCTTCGCATTTTGCGAAGATCTCAAATCGTTCCGCACGTCCGAAATTCAGGAGCGGATTGGCGGGAACTTTTTTGACCACTGCACGTCGCTTGAGACGGTTGTACTGAACGAAGGTTTGAAGGAGATCGGTTCCAACGCGTTCGATTCCTGCACGAGCCTTCGGACGATTTCCCTTCCCGATTCCATTGAGACGATTGACGATTCGGCGTTTCTTCGTTGCACGGGACTTACCTCGGTGAAGCTTCCGAAGAATCTTAAGACACTTGAAAACCTTGTATTTACGACGCTTGATTCGCTGCAGGAGATGACCATTGCGGCGGATGCGCCTTACTATATGATTTCCGGAAACTGCCTCGTGGAGAAGAGCACGAAAACGGCGGTTGCCGTATGGGGCAATAAGACGATTCCGGCCGACGGTTCGGTTTCGGAAATCGGCTCTTTCCTGTTCCAGAACCGGACAGGGCTTAGTTCGATTGTCATCCCGGAAGGCATTACGGCGATTCAGGTCGGCGCGTTCCAGGGGTGCACCGGGATTACGAAGATCACATTTCCCGCATCGCTTCAGAAGATTCAGGTGTCGGTATTCGAAGGCTCCGGACTGAAGGAAGTGGTTGTCCCTGAGGGTGTAACGACGATTTATACGGCGGCCTTCGCCGCGACCCCGCTTACGAAGGCGGAGATTGCGGGCGGCGTGACCGACAAGCTTACTGAGACATTCCGAGATTGCAAGGATCTGAAGGAGTGCCGGGTTATCGGGGCAGGCGTTGTGTTAAGCGGTACATTTGCCGGCTGTACGAAGCTTACTAATCTGACGCTCGGCGGGATTTCCGCCATCCAGGCGGACACCTTCAAGGGGTGCCAGAAGCTTCGTGAACTCACCTACGAGGGAACATGTGCCGAGTGGGAGGCAATCGCAAAGAGCGAGGGCTGGGATAACGATATTCGAGGCATCGTCGTGCATTGTTCGGACGGTGACATTTGAGTGCGACATGAGGAGCCGTAGTATCGGCAGCGGAAAGTGCCTGTATTTCGTGCGGAAAGTGCCGATTTTTCAACTTTTTCTTGACAAAGTAAGGTAATCTATTCTACAATGATAGTGTGCGTTTTTCGGGAGGAGTATGTGATGCGAGTGATTGCCGGAAAGGCAAGGAGACTTCTGCTGGAAACTCCTGCCGGACTATCGACGAGACCGACCTCGGACAAGATAAAAGAAACGCTTTTTAACATCCTGCAGCCGAGCCTTTCAGGGGCATGTTTCCTTGATTTATTCGCGGGAAGCGGCGGCATCGGAATCGAAGCGTTAAGCCGCGGAGCAAGGTACGCCTGCTTCGTCGATCATTCGAGGGATGCGCTTCGGTGCATCAAGAACAATCTGAATCATACGAAGCTCGCCGATGATGCCACCGTGTACGGCATGGACTGGCGGAGCGCGCTGCTTCGGATGGAAACCGAGAAGAGAAAGTTCGATGTCGTATTTATCGATCCGCCCTATGACAGCACGTTAGCAGAGGATGCGCTCCGGGCACTTGCAGGTTCCGGGCTTCTTAACGAAGACGCGCTGATTGTGGTGGAAACCTCCCTTAAGAAAGAGGCTTCCGACCTGACGGGACTCGGATTTAAGATTGACCGCGTTAAGCAGTATAAAACGAACCGGCACTGGTTCCTTTCAAGAGAATAGAACGGACACCGGTTTTTGAGAATAAGCAGGAATAAAGCGGACCGGCATCGGTTCCTTTCCATAGAGGAGAACGAATGAAAGTCGGAATTTACGCCGGAAGTTTTGACCCGGTGACGCTCGGGCATCTGGATGTCATCGAGCGCGCGTCCCGCATTGTGGACCGCCTGGTAATCGGCGTTTTGAACAATACGAATAAAAAGCCTTCCTTCACCGCGGAAGAACGCGTGGAATTCATTCAGAGGGTGACGAAAGACATCCCGAATGTGGAAGTGAAGACCTTCGACGGACTGACCGTTGATTTTGCGAAGCAGGAGAAAGCCCGGATTCTGGTGCGTGGCCTTCGCGCCGTAACCGATTTCGAGTACGAACTGCAGATTGCACAGCTGAACCACAAGCTGGACCCGAAGATTGATACGATCTTCCTGACAACGAGCGTTGAGTACTCCTATCTCAGCTCGAGCATCGTGAAGGAGATTGCGCATTTCGGCGGCGACATCAGCAAGCTGGTTCCGAAGGAAGTCTGTCAGGACATCGTCGATAAGCTGGCGGTGAAGTAAATCGCCGATAGCGTTTGAAGCCGGCGAAGCAGCTTCCAAAGAAGCGGCGGAATGGATTGAAATCTGTGACATTTTCCGATAAAACGAAGTGGAATAAAGGAGAGTAGAAAACTATGGTAAATCGTCTTGAGCAGTTGATTGATGGAATCTTTGAGTATCTTGACGGATGTAAGCCGATTAAGCTGCAGCCCGGTAAGGTTGCCGTGAATAAAGAGGAGTTGTTCGAAATGCTCGATGAGCTGAAGCAGAGAACTCCGGACGAGATCAGACGTTATCAGAAGATCATCGCAAACCGCGATTCCATCATTGCGAGTGCCGAAGAGAAGGCCGAGCAGATTATCGAGGAGTCCAAGGCGAAGGCAAGACAGCTTGTCAGCGAGCATGAGATCATGCAGCAGGCATATGCGCAGGCTAATGAGGTNNGCAAGCGGCGAGGCAGAGGAGATGCTTTCAAGCGCAAACAACGATGCGACGCAGATCCGCACCGGCGCTCTCAATTATGCGAACGACATCATGACCGACATGGAGAAGATTCTGAACAATGC
>DBWJ01000065.1:0-9025 GCA_002308955.1 Lachnoclostridium sp. UBA1241
TGGATTACAAATCATCCGGAGTTGATATCGAAGCAGGTTATAAGTCTGTAGAACTTATGAAGGAACATGTGAAGAAGACCATGAGAGAAGAGGTTCTTGGTGGAATCGGCGGATTCTCGGGCGCTTTTTCAATGAAGAAGATTAAAGATATGGAAGATCCGGTGTTGTTATCGGGTACCGATGGATGCGGTACGAAGGTTAAGCTTTGCTTCATCATGGATAAGCATGACACAATCGGTATAGATGCTGTTGCAATGTGCGTTAATGATATTGCATGTGCAGGCGGCGAACCGTTATTCTTCCTTGATTACATTGCCTGCGGCAAGAATTATCCTGAGAAGATAGCTGCAATAGTTAAAGGTGTGGCGGATGGCTGTATTCAGTCTGAGTGCGCACTTGTAGGCGGTGAGACTGCGGAACATCCGGGACTTATGCCTGAAGACGAGTATGATTTGGCAGGATTCTCCGTAGGCGTATGCGACAGAAAGGATTTAATTGATGGCTCGACGTTAAAGGACGGAGATGTTCTTATCGGTATGGCGTCAACCGGTGTTCACAGTAACGGTTTTTCTTTGGTAAGAAAAGTGTTTGATATGACAAAAGAATCTCTGGATACATATTATGATGAATTGGGCAAGACTCTCGGAGAAGCGCTTTTGGCACCTACGAGAATCTATGTTAAGGCTTTGAAGAGCATCAAGAATGCAGGTGTAAAAGTTAAAGCCTGCAGTCATATAACGGGCGGTGGATTCTATGAGAACATTCCGCGTATGCTTCCTGAAGGAAAAAGAGCGGTTGTTGAGAAGAATTCATATGAGGTTCCTGCAATCTTTAAGCTTATGCAGAAGGTCGGCAATATCGAAGATCAGATGATGTACAATACTTTCAACATGGGACTCGGTATGATAATAGCAGTAGACCCTGCAGATGTAGACAAGACAATGGAAGCAATTAAGAAAACAGGCGATACGCCATACGTTGTGGGCCATATTGAAGATGGCGAAAAGGGAGTAACCTTATGTTAAAGATAGCCGTACTGGTATCGGGAGGCGGAACCAATTTACAGGCCATCATAGATGCCATAGACAGCGGAAAGATTACGAATACCAAGATAGAATTGGTCTTCAGCAATAATAAGAAGGCATATGCGCTGGAAAGAGCCATGCAGCACGGAATCCCGACGGTTTCATTAAGCCGCAAGGATTATGATTCCGTTGAAAGCTATGATAGTGCAATGTTGTCGGAGTTTGGGAAACATGATCTTGACCTTATTGTATTGGCGGGATTTCTGCATAATCTATCTGCGGAATTCACGGAGGAATATAAGGGAAGAATCATCAATATCCATCCGTCACTTATACCATCATTTTGCGGTAAGGGATTCTATGGATTGCACGTCCATGAAGCAGCACTTTCAAAAGGCGTTAAGGTAACAGGTGCAACCGTACACTTCGTTGATGCGGGGATCGATACGGGACGCATTATAAAGCAGAAAGCAGTAAACGTTGAAGACGGCGATACGCCGGAAGTTCTGCAGCGCCGCGTTATGGAGAATGCCGAGTGGATTATATTGCCGGAAGCAATTAATGATATTGCAAACGGCAGGATTAAATTGGGAGAATAACAGATGAAAGTATTAATTGTCGGAAGCGGCGGAAGAGAGCATGCTATCGCATTATCGGTAAGCAGATCAAAGAAAGTGACTAAGATATATTGCGCACCCGGTAATGCCGGAATAGGCACAATAGCGGAGCTTGTTCCGATTAAAGCTATGGAATTCGGGGCTTTGGCGGATTTTGCCGAGAAAGAGCAAATAGATCTTACAATAGTCGGTATGGACGACCCGCTTGTGGGCGGAATCGTGGATGTATTCAATGCGCGTAATCTTCGTGTGTTCGGACCTACGAAGGCTGCTGCAATTCTTGAAGGCAGTAAGGCTTTCTCAAAGGATCTTATGAAGAAATATAATATTCCCACAGCGTCTTATGAGACTTTTGATGATGCGGATGCTGCGGTTAATTATTTAAAAAGCGCGAAGATGCCTATAGTACTTAAGGCAGACGGACTTGCACTTGGTAAGGGTGTGCTTATCTGCAATACTCTTGATGAGGCAATCGCCGGAGTTAAAGAGATAATGCTTGATAAGAAGTTTGGTGCAGCAGGAGCAAGGCTTGTTGTCGAGGAATTCATGACGGGACGAGAGGTATCGGTGCTTTCTTTCTGTGATGGTACAACCATTAAGACGATGACTTCTTCCCAAGATCATAAGAGAGCGGAAGACGGAGATAAGGGACTTAATACAGGTGGTATGGGAACTTTCTCGCCGAGTCCTTTCTATACTGATGAGATAGATAAGATATGTCAAGAGAAGATATATAAACCGACGGTTGATGCAATGAAGAAAGAAGGCAGAACATTTGTCGGTATAATTTTCTTCGGACTTATGTTAACTTCGGACGGCCCTAAGGTATTAGAGTATAATGCAAGATTCGGTGATCCGGAGACACAGGTTGTATTGCCGCGAATGAAGAACGATATAATTGAGGTTATGGAAGCCTGCATAGACGGTAATCTTGATAAAATGGATCTTGATTTTGAGGATAATGCCGCAGTGTGTGTTGTGCTTGCGTCAAAGGGATACCCTGTATCATATGAAAAAGGCTTTGAGATTAAGGGATTGTCGAATTTTGAGGGAAAGTCCGACATGTTCTGCTTCCATGCCGGTACAGCTTTAAAAGATGGAAAGTTTGTAACAAACGGCGGCCGTGTGCTTGGGGTTACCGCAACGGCATCGACGTTAAAGGAAGCAAGAGCCAAGGCCTATGAAGCGACAAAGCTTGTGGATTTTGAAAACAAATACATGAGAAATGATATCGGACAGGCATTTATGGAGTGATCCGCTTTTCAGAAATACTCTTGTAATATTTGTAATTTTTGTGTTAAAATGGAGTGTGGGATTTAATTTAGGCGTTCTTCTTTGACTTTCCGAAATACGGGAGGTTTTAAGATGAAGCGAAGATTTAATTTTATACTTATAATTGTTGCGCTTATATTGTTTAGTTCTTGCGGTAAGGCGGAAACTACGATTAATGAAGCGTATATTATGACGGATTCTTCGGATAATGAGCTTTTATACGAAGATACGGATACAGTGGTCGCACAGATTGACGGTGCGGTTAATGCTCCCGGCGTATATGAGATTTCTGTGGGACTTAGAGTCAGGGATCTTGTTGAGGCGGCGGGCGGAATGCGAGAAGATGCGGCACTTGAAAGCATCAATCTTGCCGAAGTTGTTACGGACGGTTTGAGGTATCATATCTTGACAATTGAAGAATACGAGGCATCGCGTACCGGTTCTTCAGCTAAGCCTAATATCAATACCGCAACAATAGAGCAGCTTATGACTCTTGCCGGAATAGGGGAATCCAAGGCAAGGAGTATAATAGAGTATAGAGAGAAGAACGGAACCTTTAAGTCGGTTGAAGATCTTCTCAAAGTATCGGGGATTAAAAGGGGAACACTTGATAAAATATTAGCCGATATAACTGTTTGATGAGAGGCGAAGAAATGTCGAAGAGAGTTCTTGTAGTTGATGACGAGAAGTTAATAGTTAAAGGAATTAAGTTCAGTCTTGAACAGGACGGAATGAAGGTTGACGTTGCCTATGACGGCGAGGAAGCCCTTCGCATGGTCCGTGAGCAGAACTATGACGTGGTTCTTCTCGATGTTATGCTCCCGAAGCTTTCCGGCTATGAGGTCTGCCAGCAGATTCGCGAATTCTCGATGGTTCCGATCATTATGCTCACGGCGAAATCGGATGACATGGACAAGATTCTCGGCCTTGAGTACGGTGCCGACGACTATATCACGAAGCCCTTCAACATTCTTGAAGTGAAGGCCCGTATGAAGGCAATATTCCGAAGAAGCACGGCTTCCGAGCAGTCGGTTCAGGAACCGAAGCAGATTCAGCTTAAGAATTTCCTTCTGGATTGCGACAGCCGCCGCCTGTTCCTCGGAGATAAGGAAATCCGTCTTACCGCCAAGGAGTATGATCTTCTCGAGCTCCTTGCAACCCATATGAATAAAGTCTACAGCCGTGAAAGTCTTATGAATATTGTCTGGGGCTATGATTTCGTCGGAGATGTCAGAACCGTGGATGTTCACATCCGCCGTCTCCGTGAGAAAATCGAAAAGGACCCCAGTGCTCCTGCTTATGTTCATACAAAGTGGGGAGCGGGTTATTATTTTAACGACAATGAATAAATCCCGCAGATTCATCAATAAACTCAGTATCAGTGTAATCATCTTCCTGCTCCTGTTTCTTGTGGGGCTCGGGGGATGTATCTTCGTATCCGGAAACCTGTATCGTACATGGCGGAAGGAGATTCTCAACGACAGCTCCGTACGTCTTCTTAAGGAGCATTCCGAAGCAATTGCCAATCGAATCCATGCCACGGAGTTTACAAGAAAGCCCGACGATGACTCGGTCATCTCGGAACTTTGTGATCTTGCGCTTTTGTTCGGCGGCCGCGCCGTGGTCTGTAACGACGAGTTGCGCGTCGTATACGATACCGCGCAGACCGACACCGGAAGGTATCTGCTTATCGATGATGCGATTCGCGCAATCCGAGGGGATACCGTTCATACGGTTTTCGAGGAAGCGGAAAATGGAATGCTTCTCATTCCGATTCCGGGAATGGCGAGGAATGCTTCCGAGGGGGTTCTTTGTTACATTTTCCCAATGAAGGAGCAGATGAAACAGCTGCATTCCGTCCGTAACCGCGTTGTGTCTTTATGTGTCATTTTCAGCGTTTTCCTTGTCGGATTCGGAATCCTCATATGCACCCGGATTTCAAAACCGATGAATCATCTGGCGAAAGCCATGCTGAATCCTTCGGGCAGCGGACAGAACGAACCGATTGACGTCCATGTCGGTTACCGTGAGATCGGGGAGATTATGGACAACGCAAACCATATGATTTCCCGCCTGAACGAGGCCGACAAGACGCGCCGCGAGTTCGTTTCCAACGTCTCCCACGAGCTGAAGACTCCCATGTCGTCCATCAAGGTCCTTGCGGACTCGCTTCTGATGCAGGATAACAGTGTTTCCGAGGAGACCTACCGCGAGTTTTTAACCGATATTAACGAGGAAATCGACCGCGAGAATCTGATCATCAACGACCTTCTGACGCTCGTCAGTATGGAAGGAAAGGAGAATCCGCTTCACCTTGCGAAAACCCATGTCAATAAGCTTCTCGAGGTGGTTTTGAACCGGGTTCTTCCGATTGCGAAGGACAACAACATCGAGGTAATCTTCGACAATTACCGCGACGTTTACGCGGAAATCGATGAGAATCGGATGATCATGTCCCTGACGAATATCGTTGAAAATTCCGTCAAATACAACCGCCCCGGCGGTTCGGTGCGGGTTTCTCTGAACAGCGATTTCAATAATTTCGTCGTGACCATCGAAGACACCGGTATCGGTATCCCGGAGGATGCGATTCCGCACCTTTTCGAGCGTTTCTACCGTGTCGACAAGGCCAGATCCAGGCAGACTGGCGGAAGCGGTCTCGGTCTTTCGATTGCGTATGAAATCGTCAAATCCCACGGCGGTGAAATCAGGGTAAGCAGCAAACTGAACGTCGGATCCGTATTCCGTATCCGGATTCCGCTTTCGAATAACCTTCAGGAAGAGGAGGGCAATGCGTTATGAGAAAACTCTTTCTGACAATTGTTCTGCTTCTTTCCGCGGTACTTTTCGGTTGCTCGAATTCCGATAAGAATGAGGGCGAAGCAACGGCTTATGCGCCGAATTCCGACGGGACAGGACTTGTTTCGAGGGCGGTGTCATTTGACGCATATGATACCGAGGGCCGGATCGAAGAGATGATTAAGGCTCTGCAGAGCGCGGAAAAGGGAAAATACAAGGCCGTGCTTCCCGAAGACAGCGTGCTTAGCCTAAGCTACGCTGACGGCGAACTTAGGCTTAAGAATTATGCGCAGCTTGAGGTCGACGATTTCGGCCTTTCGAAGGTATTGAACCGGGCAGCATTGGTGAAATCCTTCTGCAGCATCGATTACATTGAAAAAGTTGTCATCGAACTCGGCGAGGCGGACGGTTCCGAGCTTACGCTTACCGCGGATTCGTTCCTTGAGTCATTCTCGACTGAACCGGTCCGTCAGAAGATGGTGCTGTATTTCGGCGCACCGGAACGGGACGGCCTGATTGAAAGTTCGGACTTCTTCGAAACGGACGGCTCTAAGCCCGCCGTCTATTGGATTGTCGAGCGCCTGATCGAAGGCCCCGGGGAGCTTCCCGGCATCGCCGTCATTCCGCCCGGAACGAAAATCCGCAGCGTTACTTTAAGCGGTGGCCACTGCGTCGTCGATCTGAGCGAGGAGTTCCAGAATTACCTGAACGCCGTTCCCGCGGCGCTCACGGTATATTCCATCGTAAACTCACTGACGTCGCTTTCGACGGTTAATGACGTCGAAATCCTTGTCGAGGGAAGGCGCGAATACAGTTATCTCGGCTTCAATATGAACCAGGTGTTCGGGTATTATGAGAAACTGGTACATTAAGCTTTGAAACTATATCGATTGAGATGATCTCGTCTCAATTGTTTTGAAATCTATTATAGATTCTTTATGGAGTTGATCTATGAAACGTCCGCTTCTGTGGGCGTCTGTCGGAATGCTCGCCGGAATCGCTTTAATGTGCTTCCGGCAGGCTTCTTTGGCAATTCTTTCTGCCGTAATTCTCATTATATTTCTTCGTAACCGAAAGCATAGAATTCTTTTCTTCGGACTTCTCACCGGGCTGTTCCTCGGCTGCTTCAGCGGGTTCTGTTACCGTTATTCGTCACAGAATCTCCGAAAAGGAATGAACTCGGCAACCTGCTTCACCGGAGTCGTCCGCGACGTATCCGGGCACGGCTTTCGGATGCGCATCACAAGCTTCGGAAATGAATTCTTCCGGAAATCGTACCGGAACATCTATTCCTATTATGTCTATGTCGCAAGCGAAGAAATCCCTGCTTTACGGGCAAATGTGACGGTTACCGGCCATGCGGAAGACTTCCGCCCGGCGGAAAATCCGGGGCAGTTCGATGCCTCGTCATATTATCCGTCCGTCGGCTGTATTGCTTACATTCGGGCAGACTCCCTTCAAATCAATCGACAACCGAAGGCGTTCTTTCGATTTCTCGGAAATGTTCGTGAGCGAATATCCGTTCAGCTGAACCGGCTGTTCCCGAAAGAAACCGTTGGCCTTCCGATGGCGCTTATGTTAGGAGAGAAGAACGGTTTTGACGGGGACCAGAAGGAACTGTATGAGCAGTTCGGGCTGGCGCATATTCTTGCGGTCAGCGGCCTTCATATCGGAATCCTTTCGGAGTTTCTGCTGTTTCTGTTCATCATTCTGTTTCCGAGAAAACCCGCGGAGATCTTAACATTTTCCGTTCTATTAATCTACGGAGCGTTGTGCGGCTTTCCGGTTTCCTGTATCCGTGCCGTTTTCACATTCTTTCTTTTCGCTTTCTGCGGGCATTTCAAGCGGACCTTTGACAGAATCTCAGCGAATTCCTTTCTGCTGATTCTTGTCCTTTTCCTTGCCCCGTACCGGCTTTCCAATCTGTCTTTTCAGCTTTCGTTCACAGCGGGTTACCTGACGAGCCTCGACCCGTTCAAAATGGGAGAGAAAAAGAGCTTAAAGAAGATATTCCGGACATCCGTGCTTCTGCAGGCAGGGCTTCTTCCCATTACACTTCAGGCGTTTTATACGATCACGCCGGTCGGAATCTTCCTGAACGTTTTCGTGCTTGCGGGAATCGGAGCGGGATTTGTTTTGGTGCTTTCGGCGACAGCCGTATCATGGGCCTTAATGCCTGTGGCAAGATTTCTGGCAGGTCCCGTGCATTACGGGGAGCTGCTTTTGGTAAGAGTCATGCAGTTTCTACGGAGCCTGCCGTTTCTGACGATGACGGCAGGGCATCCGTCGAGAATTCGGATTGCGGTTTTTCTTGCTTTCTTTGTGACAGTGTATTATCTGGAACGACGGTATTCCGAGCGGTACCGGTATCTGCTTCTTGCGGGATTTCTGCTGTTTATCCCGATTCATTACGGTATAACGGTTGCCTCGCTTTCCGTCGGACAGGGAGAGTGCACGGTCATACTGTCCGGCCGGCGCGTGACGGTTCTTGATTGCGGCAGCAACTCGAAGGAGGAGGTCGGAGAGAAGATTCTGAAACCGTACCTGCAGTATATGGGCTACAGCCATGTAGACTACCTGTTCCTGTCGCACATGGATGAGGACCACATCAACGGAATCCTAAACTGCAGCGTCTTCACTTCCGTCAAATGTGTCTACACAGACACCGTATTCGGCGACGTAAGTTCCTTTCTTTCACCTTCTGTCGGCACGAAAACAAAGTTCATCGAAACAAGGGGCGGAGACGCGGTAACCATCGGAAAGCTCGAGTTCCGATTCCTGACACTAGACCATAGTAATCTGACCGAAACCGACACGAATGAACTCTGCCAGATAACAGAGGTCACTATTCAAGGCTACCGTTTCCTTTTCCCCGGCGATGTATCCGCGGAAGTCCTCGAACAAATCCCTGCCGACTCCCTATACCCGGTTTATTACCTCAAGGTACCGCATCACGGAAGCCGTTTCTCGGTAAGCGAAACCTTCTACGAAAGAATCACGCCCTTCATCTCCGTAATCTCGGTCGGCTACAATAACTACGGCCATCCCTCTAAAGAAGCAACTTCCCTCGCCCGCGCTTATTCGACCCTCTACATCACCAAAACCGACGGTGCAATCATAACCGAATTCCGCCGCGGCAAGCCCTACACCTACTCCTACCTAAAGCCCAAGAAGTGATACTTCATATCCTTTTCCAAGTAATCAAAAAGAATAGCTTCAAGAATCTTCATTTTATATAATTCAGTTCACAGGGTGGCCGTGCGGAAGGGGCAGATGGGCCGATATATCTCGGCCTCAGCTGCGCCTATCCGT
>DBWJ01000065.1:9036-13268 GCA_002308955.1 Lachnoclostridium sp. UBA1241
CCCGTCAAGTGTAACCAGTTATAACCCGAATTGTAGCCGGCCACCCGTCAAGAGTAACCAGTTTTATACCTTCAAATGTAACCGGTTATTGCGTTTGCCCGTGGAAATGCTCGGTTGACATTGGCGGGCGAATTCGGTATACTGAAGGCAGTCATAAAAAGGTGGGAGTATTCTATGGAAAACAAGCGTTTTGTCGGTTTTTACAATCCGTCCGTGATCCTTACTTACTGCGGCGTTCTGTGCGCATTTGTAAGCATCTATCTCGGAAGTATTGCGAATTATAAATGGTCCATTTTCTTTCTGATGCTTGCCGGTGTGTGCGATATGTTCGACGGTACCGTTGCAAGAATGATCAAGCGGAGCGATGAAGCCAAGAAGTTCGGAATTCAGCTCGATTCCATCTGTGACATCTGTTGCTTCGGCGTAACGCCGGCGCTTCTCGGCATGCACCTTTTTGCCGAGTCACCGAAGGATACATGGATTGCATTTGTCGCGGGCTTTATCCTTACGATTTGCGGAATTATCCGTCTTGCTTATTTTAATGTATTGGAAGAGGAGCGTACTTCGAAAACGTCGGAGAGACGCACGACCTATCAGGGACTTCCGATCACCAGCTCTGCGATTATGGCTCCGGTTGCGTACATATTCGGTGCGTTCGTTCCGGATGCCAGACCTTTGATTTACTGTTTCTTTGAGCTTCTGGTCGCATTTTTGTTTGTCTTCAATCTTCCGTGGCCGAAGCCCCACGGAAAGGGCATGATCGGGCTGATTATTGTCGGTCTGGCCCTATTCACCGGCGTTTTGCTTCTGTAGACGAGGTAAAAAGCGAGGACATTTTGTGAATACCATACGGGAACATATTAAAAACGGTACTTTTTCCACCTGTTACCTGTTGTTCGGCAAGGACGATTATATGATCCGTCTTTATAAGAACAAACTGGTAACGGCAATCGTGAATGAGGGCGATTCCATGAATTTCCATGTCTTTCGGGACGGAAACGCGGATATCGCCGAGGTTCGCGATATTGCGGAAACGGTGCCTTTTTTTGCTGACCGGAGACTGATCCTTTTTGAAAACTCCGGGTGGTTTAAGGCAAAGCAGAATGCTTTCGCCTCGTTTCTTCCGGAGATTCCGCCTACTACGGTGATTCTTTTCGTGGAATCCGATGTGGAGCGTAACGGCGAGCTTTATAAGGCGGTCAAAGAGAACGGTTACGCCGCCGAATTCAACGGGCTTTCAGAGAAGGATTTGAAAACCTTCGTCGGGGTTACACTCAAAAACCGGGGGCTCGGGATTACCGATTCGGCCGCTTCTTATCTGTTGGAACGGGTCGGCTCTGATATGGATGTTCTTTCGGTGGAAATGGAAAAACTTGCAGCCTTCTGCGACGGCAGAGGACAGGTCACGGTCGAAGACATCCGTAGAATTACGACACCTGTAACCGAGGTCCAGCTGTTCGGAATGGCGGACGCAATCTTAGATAACGACCGGAAGAAGGCAACCGAAATCTATGCGGAACTCCTTCAGGCCCAGGAGAAACCGCTCCGCATCCTCTATATGCTTACCAATCAGTTCTTTTCGTTCTATAAAGTGCTTTCCATGGGAAGTACCGGCGCCTCCGCGGACGACATAGCTTCAAGACTCGGAATGCGTTCCTTTGTCGTCAAGAAGTTCCTTCGAAGGAAGCGCAGCTGGTCCTTTGAGAAGGTTCTTTCCGCAGTTGAGGACGGAAATGACATGGAGCGGAGAGTGAAGAGCGGCGATCTTGAGGAGCATATGGCCGTAGAAATGTTTTTGTTTAAATATACAACATGACCGGTTTTATTCTATTTTTGTAGAACATTTTGTATTGACATTTACCGGTGTATCATATATGATAGATGTGTTGAATTTTGCATTTTGAAAATTTAATATAT
Organism: Lachnoclostridium sp. UBA1241; assembly: GCA_002308955.1. GTDB lineage: Bacteria > Bacillota > Clostridia > Lachnospirales > Lachnospiraceae > ISDg. The sequence goes on from DBWJ01000065.1 coordinate 10,954, forward strand.
GGAGGTGCTCCTATGGGCGAGATTTCTCTTGAGCTCGCGATCCTGATTGCCATAGTTGCCGCCCTTGTGGTAGGTGTTCTTGTATTTATCATTACAAGAGTTGTTACCCGTAAGAACTGTGAAAAGCATTATGAAGAAACCGTCGGTACTGCGGAACAGCAGGCCAGAGATATTCTTGATAAGGCACAGAAGGAAGCAGTGAAGACGGCCGAAGCCACAAAGAAAGAGGCTCTCCTTCAGGCGAAGGAAGAGAATCTTCAGGCAAAGAATGATCTTGACAGGGAAATCAAGGAACGCAGAGCTGAAGTTCAGTCTTACGAAAGACGTGTAACTGCTAAAGAAGAGAATCTGGACCGGAAGATGGAAGTCCTCGAGAAGAAAGAAGCTCGCATGAACCAGAAGGAACAGGAACTTGACGCCAAAATTCAAGAGGCGGATTCGTTCCATGACCGTCAGGTTCAGGAGCTGGAAAGAATCTCGGGATTAACCTCCGATAAAGCAAAAGAATATCTTCTCGAAACTGTTAAGAATGATGTAAAGCATGAATCTGCGGTAATGATCAAGGAGATGGAGGCGGAAGCAAAGCTTACCGCGGACAAGAAGGCGAAAGAACTGATTGTCGGTGCCATCCAGAAGTGTGCGGCAGATCATGTTGCGGAAGCAACGATTTCGGTTGTACAGCTTCCGAGTGACGAAATGAAAGGCCGTATCATCGGGCGTGAAGGTCGTAATATTCGTACCATTGAAACGCTTACCGGCATTGAACTGATAATCGATGATACCCCCGAGGCCGTTATCCTTTCGGGATTTGATCCGATCCGCCGTGAGATTGCAAGAATCGCACTCGAAAAGCTGATCGTTGACGGCCGGATTCATCCCGCGCGCATTGAGGAAATGGTGGAAAAGGCACAGCGCGAAGTGGAGAATACCATTCGCGAAGAAGGCGAAGCCGCTGTTCTGAAGACCGGTGTTCACGGACTTCATCCGGAAGTGGTTCGGCTTCTCGGCCGCATGAAATTCCGTACCAGTTACGGTCAGAACGCATTGAAGCATTCCATCGAGGTTTCCATCCTTTCCGGACTGCTTGCAGGTGAGATGGGCGCAGATGTCCGTCTTGCAAAGCGTGCCGGACTGCTTCATGATATCGGTAAGGCCGTTGACCATGAGATGGAAGGAACCCATGTACAGATCGGTGTTGACATCTGTAAGAAGTACAAAGAGTCGCCGATCATCATCAATGCGGTTGCCGCTCATCACGGTGATGAGGAATTCAAGTCTCTGATTGCCTGCATCGTACAGGCAGCCGACACGATTTCCGCCGCACGTCCCGGTGCCAGAAGAGAAACGCTCGATACTTATACAAACCGCTTAAAACAGTTAGAAGATATTGCAAACAGCTTTAAAGGAGTTGAGAAATCCTTCGCCATCCAGGCGGGCCGTGAGGTTCGCGTCATGGTTGTTCCCGAACAGGTCAGCGATGACGATATGGTGCTGATGGCAAGAGACCTCTCGAAGAAGATCGAGTCCGAGCTGGAATACCCCGGACAGATCAAAGTAAACATCATCCGCGAATCCAGAGTAACAGATTACGCAAAATAAGACTTACCAAACGGGTTGTAGAAATACAGCCCGTTTTTTCTTTGTGTTTTTTCACAAAGGATTGCTTACTTTCCGTGGTTTTTTCTGCTTGTATTTTAAAGTTCGGTAGAGTATAATACAAAAGTGATTGTATACATGTCTACAATCCGACTACGAAGTAAGGAGTTTTGCATCATGTCATTAGAGTTATCGGTTAAAGGACTTTCTGTTAAGCCTTCATCCACGCTGGCAATTACCGCGAAAGCGAAAGAGCTTCGCGCACAGGGAAAGGATGTTGTGGGATTTGGCGCAGGAGAACCGGATTTTGATACCCCGGAGAACATCTGCCGTGCCGCCAAGGAAGCCATTGATGCCGGTTTTACAAAATATACACCCGCTGCAGGAACGCAGGAGCTTAGAAAGGCAGTAAGCGATAAGTTCAAGAAGGTAAACCATCTGAACTACGAGCCTGAGCAGGTTGTCATCAGCAACGGAGGAAAGCACGCCCTTACGAACATTTTCGAGGCGATTATCAATCCGGGCGATGAAGTGATCATTCCGACGCCTTTCTGGCTCAGCTATCCGGAAATCGTAAAGCTTGCCGGCGGTGTTCCCGTATTCGTACGCTGTGAGGCTTCCGAAAACTATAAGATTTCTCCCGAAAAGCTCGCCGCAGCCTGCACCGCTAAGACGAAGGCGTTCATTTTGAATTCCCCGAACAACCCGACCGGTATGGT
>DBWJ01000065.1:13295-35109 GCA_002308955.1 Lachnoclostridium sp. UBA1241
GCAAAGGTTATCGTTGAGAAGGATATCTATGTGGTATCTGACGAGATTTACGAGTATCTGACCTACGACGGGATCAAGCCCGTCAGCATCGGCTCTCTGGGCGATGACATTTTCGCTCATACGATTACCTGTAACGGTATGGCAAAGAGCTACTCGATGACCGGCTGGAGAATCGGTTATACCGGCGCGCCGCTTCCGGTTGCAAAGGTTATGTCCAGCATCCAGAGCCATCAGACGAGTAACCCGAACTCCATTGCGCAGAAGGCTTCGTTCGAGGCACTTACCGGCCCGCAGGAATCGGTTCCCGCGATGCGTGAGCAGTTCGACAGACGCCGCATCTATATGTGCGAGCAGATTGAGCAGATGCCGCATGTCAGCGCAATCCGCCCGCAGGGCGCGTTCTATGTTTTCGTTGACATTTCCGAGGCGCTGAAGCTTTCCTACAACGGAAAGAAGGTCGGCACCTGCGGAGAGTTCGCGAGAATTCTGATCGAGGAATTTGATACGGCGGTTATCCCGTGCGCAGACTTCGGATTTGACGATCATATCCGCCTTTCCTACGCGATCAACATGGTTGCGATCAAGAAGGGCCTTGACCGGATCGAGACGTTTTTGAAGCATTTGAAATAACCTGCTGTTAAGGTTATAATGGGTTTTACATAATACATTCATCAGGAGGGGAAGATGAGTAAAATTGGTTTCTTCGGAGCCGGCAACATGGGGCTTCCGATTTTGAAAGCGGCCGTTAAGCTTCTCGGAGCACAGGAGGTCGGTTTCTTTGAGAAAAATGACACACGCGCCGAGTACGTAACAGGACTTACCGCCGCAAAGCGCTACGAGAGCGAAGAAGCGCTTGTAAAGGATTGCGAGTATATTCTTTTCGCCGTAAAGCCGCAGATGGCTTCCGCGGTGTTTGAGAAGGTTGCTCCGGTAATCACGGAGAAGAACCGTTTCGTTTCGATCATGGCAGGCGTTACCACCGACCGGATTCGCGAAGCCATCGGAACCAAGGCTCCGATTGTGCGTCTTATGCCGAATACTCCCGCGATGGTTTCGGAGGGCATGACCAGCATGTGCCTTTCCGGCTGTGACGCGGATTCCGCAGAGGCGAAGTTCGTAGAGTCTTTGTGCTGTTCCTTCGGACGTGTCGTTCTGCTTCCCGAGTCGCTTATGAGCGCTGCGACCTGCGCAAACGGAAGTTCTCCGGCTTATGTATATATGTTTATCGAAGCACTTGCCGACGGCGTCGTAAAGTACGGAATTCCGAGAGACACCGCTTACATTCTTGCGGCGCAGACCGTTCTAGGTTCCGCGAAGATGGTTCTTGAGTCCGGTGAGCATCCGGCTAAGCTTAAGGACAATGTCTGCAGCCCCGGCGGAACGACGATTGCCGCTGTTGAGGCGCTTGAGGCGAACGGCTTCCGCAACGCAATCTTAATGGCAACCGCAGCCTGCTACGATAAGGGCGTTGAGCTGTCCAAAGTAAAATAACTTGCATTACATTTTCAAACAAGCTATAATTTTATCAGGCCTTCCCGATGAGGGAGGGCCTTTTTTAATATGTTGCGGGGTAAAATGCTATGAATATGTATGATATCATCACCAAAAAGAAGCATGGGGAAGAGCTGACGGATTCGGAAATCGCCTATGTCGTAAAGGGGTTTACGGACGGCGAGATACCGGATTACCAGATGTCGGCACTCCTTATGGCAATCTGCCTGAAGGGCATGAACATCCGTGAGACATCGACTCTGACGCTTTGTATGCGTGACAGCGGTTCCGTCATGGATCTGTCGTCGATTCCCGGACAGAAGGCTGACAAACACAGCACCGGCGGTGTCGGAGACAAGGTTTCCCTGATCGTCGGTCCGATGGTCGCTTCCCTCGGGATTCCGGTTGCGAAGATGTCCGGCCGCGGGCTCGGGCATACCGGCGGAACGATTGACAAACTGGAGAGCATTCCGGGCTTCCGTACCGACATTTCAAATGAACAGTTCCTTTCGAACGTAAAGCGCATGCAGCTTGCCATCGTCGGCCAGACGGCGGACCTTGCGCCTGCCGATAAGAAGCTTTATGCACTTCGGGACGTTACGGCAACCGTCGATAACATTTCCCTGATTGCCTCAAGCATTATGAGTAAGAAGCTTGCCTCGGGCTCCGACGTAATCGTTCTTGATGTCACAACCGGCAGCGGAGCTTTCATGAAGACTGTCGTGGACGCGATCCAGCTTGCGGAAACCATGGTACAGATCGGCGTTCACGCAGGTAAGAAGGTTTACGCGGTCATCACCGATATGAACCAGGTACTCGGTCACAGCGTCGGAAACTCCCTCGAGGTCATCGAAGCCGTTGAGGCGCTTCAGGGCAAAGCCGAGCAGGATCTTTTAGACGCCTGCCTTGTCATCGCCGGCCTCATGCTTGTCGGCTGCGGCCGTTGCGACACCGTAAAGGAAGCTTCCGAAGTGCTTAAGAAATGCATTGCCGACGGTTCCGCTTTCCGGAAATTCCGCGAGTTCGTCGAGGCACAGGGCGGAGACGTAGCATTTATCGATAATACGGAACTATTCACTAAGGCAAAGTATTCGCGCGTCGTAAAAGCCGACACGGACGGCTATATCGAGACGATCAACGCGGAACGGATCGGACGGGTTTCGGTTATCCTCGGTGCCGGCCGTGAGACGAAGGACGCGCCGATCGATCCGAGCGCCGGAATCCATAACTACTGTAAGGTAGGTGACTACTTTAAGAAAGGAGATACCCTTGCCGTTCTGTATGCGGACAAGGAGGAACTCCTTGAGAATGCGGAGCAGTATTACCGCGCCGCGTATACGGTAAGCGCTAAGCCCGTTAAACCGCTGACCACAATATATGGGTTTGTGGATGAAACCGGTTTTCACCGGTTCTGACACAAGAAATTGTGGACAACACACCCTGAATACCATAGATTTTGTTGACAACCGCTGTCTTTTCGGCTATAATAGTTCTGTCAGAGGAGGTACTATACCTTGCGGTCTTTCCGAACAGAACATTATGTCTTCGATGTATCCGGATTAAAGTACAAAGAAGAGATGCCCGAGAAGATTGCGGTTGTTTCTGATTTGCACAATACGGTATACGGAAATGAAAACGAGCCGATACTGGATGCAATTCGGAACGAGGCACCGGATCTGATAGCGATTCCCGGGGATCTTGTAACCGCCAATCGGGAGGAGAACCGGATAGCGCTTTCGTTCCTGAAGGAACTGAGTAAGCTCGGTATTCCGGTCTGTTATTCCATGGGAAACCATGAGGACAAGTTCCGGGAGATTGCTCCGAAGCGTTATGAGGAATATCGAAGAGAAGCCGAAGAATGCGGAATCCACATTCTCGACAATGCCTGGTTTTCCTATTCGGAGCATGTGTCGGTCGGCGGACTTACGGTACCTTACGGGACGTACGGAAGAGGCCTTCGGATCAAGAAACTGAACGGAGAGGACATCAGGTCCTGCATCCCCGATAAGCCCGAAGGAATCCGTATCTTACTGGCGCACAATCCGTGGTATTTTCCGGCGTATGCCGAATACGGAGCTGAGCTGGTGCTCTCGGGACATATGCACGGCGGAATGATAAGGCTTCCGCTTATCGGCGGAGTAATTTCGCCGCAGGCAAGGCTGTTCCCGAAGTATGACGCCGGACAGTTTAAGCTTAAGGACAGCACGCTGTTTGTTTCAAGAGGAATCGGTGATCACTTCATCCGGTTCACCTGGAACAATCCGTTTGAATTAATGATAATCAATGTGAAATGTTGAAGATAAGGAGGTAATCATGGATCTTTCGTTCAAGCTGGAAGCATTTGAAGGCCCGTTGGACCTGCTGTTACAATTGATTGATAAGAACAAGGTCAGCATCTATGACATTCCGATTGCCATGATTACCGACCAGTATATGGAAGTCCTGAATGAGCTGAAGCAGTATCCGATGGATAACATGAGTGAGTTCCTCGTTATGGCGGCGACGCTTCTTCGTATCAAGTCGCAGATGCTTCTTCCGGTAACGGTTACCGAGGAAGAGGAGGCGGTTGACCCGAGAGCCGAGCTGGTTGAGAGACTGCTTGAGTACAAGATGTATAAGTATGCTTCCCTGGAGCTTAAGGACCGTCAGATTGATGCCGGTAAGCATCTGTACAGAAAGGAAAGCCTCCCGAAGGAGGTTTCCGGCTTCCGCGAGGAGGTTTCCGCAGAGGAAGTTACCAAAGATGTTACCCTTGAGAAACTGAACGGAATCTTTCAGGATATCATGAAGCGTCAGGAGAACCGGATCGACCCGATCCGCAGCAAATTCGGACGCATCGAGAAGGAAGAGGTTAACTTCAAAGATAAGGTTCTCGCGATTCAGGAATACGGCCTGTCGCACCGGAAGTTCAGCTTTAGAAGACTCCTGGAGAAGGCAGCCGATAAGATTGAACTGATTGTCACATTTCTCGGCATTCTCGAGTTGATTCACATGGGACGTGTGTGTATCCGCCAGCTGAATCCGTTCGATGATTTCGAAGTCGAGTACCTTGCGTCGGATGTCGTTCCGATTGAGGCGTTCAGTTAGGAGAAACCGATTTGGATAACAGTGAGAAAAAGGCCGCCCTGGAAGCGATTCTATTCACGATTGGAGACGCAGTGGAAGAAGAGCGGATGGTGGCTGCACTTTCGATTACAATTGAAGAACTCGGCATGCTGATGAGCGAGCTGATTGCCGAATACAACGACGATTCCCACGGGATCATGATTAACCGCATCGGCACGAAATATCAGATGTGCACGAAGATTTCGCACTACGAAACGCTTATCAAACTGTGTCACGTGCCGCAGAAGCATGTTTTAACCGATACGCTTCTTGAGACGCTTTCGATCATCGCCTACAAGCAGCCGATCACAAGAATGGAAGTCGAAGCAATCCGCGGCGTGCGCTGTGATTACGCTATCAATACGCTGATTGATTATCATCTTGTCTGCGAGCTTGGAAGACTGGATGCGCCGGGCCGTCCGATCCTGTTCGGCACCACTGATGATTTCCTTCGAAGCTTCGGGGTATCTTCGCTTGAGGAATTGCCGGTCATCTCCACCGAGAAGATGGAAGAGTTCCGCGAGGAAGCGGAAGAGGAAGCCGTTATCGGCGTATAACTTATGGAATTTGCCGTATGGCCGTCACATTTGTGGCGGCTTTTTTGTCATTGTGCGGAAAATGTGATGTTTTTACGGATTTTAAGCCGAAGCGGTTGAATTGATTGTTTTTATGTGGTAAAATATACGTTACGAAATCGAAAGGAAAAGGCGGTTTTATGAATCTTTCCAAACGTTATATCCGGGACCTTTCTTTAGACGAAACTTCCTACACGGACGGATTTTTGTATTACAAAAACGGCCGTGTTATCAGTGCGGAAGCCAATCGTGACAAGACAATCTACCGCTTTGCCGTAAAGGGCAACTTTACCTATTCGGTTTCTGTTTCGCTGACGGAGAATTCCTGTAATTTTGCCTGCAACTGTTCGGCGGGAGCCAATCATAACGGCGCGTGCAAGCATGTCATTGCGGCGCTTCTCTTTTTACATCACCTGCAGCATACGCCTGTAGCGGGAGCGGAGCAGGATCCGCAGGATATGCGTTCGTCGCAGATTTTGAATTATTACATGGAACTCGACGATTCCTTTGTGCGGAACGAGATCTGCCATGTGACGCCGTTTTTCTATTATAACGGAATGCTCCGGAGCGATAAGGATTATGTGACGCTTCGGATTTCGATGGGCGCGGACCGTCCATACAAGGTGCAGGCCGTCAAGAAGATGCTTGAGAACATCCGGGATAACCAGACATTTATCCTCGGAAAGGATTTCAAATTCCGCGGAACGCTGACGGAGATGGATATGACCTCCCAGCGGCTCATCTCGTACCTGACGGACGTTCTTTCGATGGAAGAGCAATACGGCATTACCGGAGAGCAGAGTGTGTTCCAAAAGAACGATATACGCCTCAATAAGCGCATGTTCCGTAATGTGCTGCATATTCTTAAGAACGAGGCCTTTACCGTCTATCTCGGGAATAACCGGGTACTTGAGAACGTACGGTTTGTGGAAGGCAATCCGGTGATTTCCTTCGATATCGACGCCATGGACGACTGCGTCGTGATTTCCTACGGTGAGAACGGAAGAGTATTCCCGCTTAGCGCCGACGGCGATCTTTTATATTACAATGCGGTAATCTACCGTCCGGACTCGACATTTACCAGGAACTACCTGCCGATTTATAATTCCCTCTCCAAAGAGAATCCCGAACTCGTATTTCGCGAAGATTACGCGAAACAGTTTTTAAATGACGTGCTTCCGAAGCTTTCCGATACGATGAACGTGCAGATACCGGAGAATCTGAAGGACCATTATCTGACGTTCCCGCTGCATGCGTCTTTGTATATGGATTACGCGTACGGAAATATCAGCGCGGAGCTTCGTTTCTCCTACGGGGAGTATACGTTTAACAGTTTCTCCGAGCCAGACATTCACGGCTTTATCCTTGTCCGCGATAAGGAGAAGGAAAATGCCATCCGTGAAGAACTTACGGATTTCGGCTTTGAAAAGCATAACGGATATTACCTTCTGTGTGACGAGGACGCCTTGTTCCGTTTCTTAAGCGGAGACCGCGGCCAGCTGCCGGAGCTTTGTGAGCTTTTATTCTCGGATTCGTTCCATTCGCTGAAAATCCGAAGCGGGCGGAAGGTTTCCTACGGCGTTCATATGAATTCGGGAGAGGATTTCCTTTCCCTTGATATCGCGCTTGACGATGTGCCGAAGCAGGAGCTTAAGGATCTGCTTCTTTCCGCGCAGATGAAGAAGCCGTATTACCGTTTGAAGGACGGCGATTTCCTGCTGCTTGATTCTCCGGAGCTTGATGAATCGCTTACTATGCTTCGGAACCTCAACATCAACATCCGTTCGATGAAGGACGCAAGCGTTTCGGTGGAGCGTAACCTCGCCGGATACCTTAAGAGCCTTCTTTCCGGGAACAATGTGGATGCGAAGGTGGATGATTCCGTAAGCCGCTTCGCGGATTCCATCATGAATCCGAAGGAATATCCGATTCCCGAGCGGATCCGTGCCGATGTGCGTCCGTATCAGAAGGTCGGCTATTACTGGATGAAGAATCTCGCAAACTTCGGAATGGGCGGCATTCTTGCCGATGACATGGGTCTCGGTAAGACGCTGCAGTCGGTCATGTACCTGGCGTCGCTTCCGGAGGATTCCCTTTCAATCGTTATCTGTCCTTCGTCTCTGATGTTTAACTGGAAGGACGAGATCGAAAACTTCGCGCCGGGACTTCCGTGTACGGTTGTGTGCGGCATTCCGGAGGAGCGCGGTAATCTTGTAAAAGATACGAAGAAAGGTATCCTGATAACGTCATATCCGCTGCTTCGAAGAGATATGTCGCTGTATCGCGGGTTGCATTTTGCGGCGGTCATCATTGATGAAGCGCAGAACATAAAAAATTCCACTTCGCTGAATGCGATGAATGTTAAGAGACTGCAGGCGGACAGCCATTTTGCGCTGACCGGTACGCCGATTGAGAATTCCCTTTCCGAAATCTGGTCGATTTTCGACTTCCTGATGCCGGGATACCTGTTCCACCATCCGAAATTCATTTCGGAATATGAAAAGCCGATCTTAAATAACGACGAAGAAAAGCTCTCGCAGCTGAATCTTCGAATCCGGCCGTTCATACTCCGCCGTATGAAGAAAGATGTTCTGAACGAGCTGCCGGATAAGACGGAAGAGAAGATTTTGATTGATCTTTCTGAAAAACAGAAGAAGCTCTACGCAGCGTATCTGGAGCATTATAAGGGCGAATTGAATCTGGAGGATGACGAATTCATCCGTACCAATCAAATTCAGATTCTGAGCGTTCTGATGCGTCTCAGACAGATCTGCTGCCACCCGGCGACGTTCCTCGACAATTATGACGGCGACAGCGCGAAGATGGAGCTTCTGATCGAACTTCTGACAAATGCGATCGATTCCGGCCACCGTGTTCTGGTATTCTCCCAGTTCACCTCGATGCTCGGTTTGATCCGCGAGGAGCTCGACCGTCTTCGGATTCCGTACTTCTCGCTGGAAGGAAAAACGAAGATTGACGCACGTAACCAGGCCGTAAAGCGCTTCAACGAAGGCGAAAAGGCCGTATTCCTGATTTCCTTAAAGGCAGGCGGCACCGGACTCAACCTGATCGGCGCCGACACGGTTATTCATATGGATCCCTGGTGGAATCCGGCCGTAGAAGAGCAGGCAACCGACCGCGCATACCGGATCGGCCAGCATAAGAACGTACACGTCATTAAGATTCTCGCAAAGGGAACCATAGAAGAGAAGATTTACCGTCTTCAGAAGCGGAAACAGAGTCTTGCGGATTCGGTCATCGACATGAAGCAGGATATCCTGAAACAGTTGACGAAGGAAGAGTTAATGGAAATCTTCAGCTAGAAACAATTGATATTATGATGGTATCGGGGCTGTCGCTAAGCGATGGCCCTGTCTTTTTGAACAATAAACGGAAATGTCCCCGAAAAGAATTGCCTGTGATTGCGCCCTTAGCCGAGCCGAAATCACCTCTTAGAGTAGCAAAGGCGCGAGGACGCCACCGAGCGGCTTTTTATGCTGCTCTTAGAGGAAGTTTGGCGAGGCGTTGCAATGCAATTCGTTTGGGGACATTTCCGTTTCTGGCTTCTTACGTAATAAAACAGGGCCATCGCTTAGCGACAGCCCTGTAGGGAAAATAGATTTGGTTGCTTAATCTTCCAGATACTTTCCGTAGTATCTTCTTACGATGTAATCAAGGAAGGACTCGTTCACTTCACCGAAGGTGTTGCGAATCGTGTTCTTAATTCCTTCGATCTTGTTGTTCGTATTCTCATCGATTGTAGCGTCAGACTGCTCAAACTGCTTCACGTAACTGCCGGTCATGTTAAGGATCAGCCAGCTGTTGAAAAGCTGCGCAAGCTGCTTGCCGCTCATGGAAACAAGGAAGCCGGTGGAACGGACCATGGAAGCATCAATGGTATTCTTAACGCCGTTCGGAACCTTATCAAGGAATACGTTACGGATTTCTTCCGCATTGGTTGCACGCATATGCGTCATGTTGATGAGAGAGGAGTCGGACGTGTCCTTGCGGCCCTTCTTGAACTTTGCGTAACTCGAAACCTGATGCGGCTTATAGAAGTCGAACTCGGCCTCGTTATCGGTATTCGGCTTGTAATCCGGAATAAAGCCCGCATAGCTGTCAAGCTCGTCGGTGTCTTCGAATACAATCTTGCCTTTCTTCTTACCGAGGTCATGCTCAAGGTTTTTATTCCTTGTCTGCTGGCTTGCGGCCTGCTCTGCGGCAAGTTGCATCTCGCGTTTGCGCTCGGCAACCTTCTCGGTAAACTCGCGGTAAGCCTTCTGCTCGGGAGTCTCCTCGATTTCTTCCTTCTTCTCCTCGAAAGAGTAGTCCGGAATGAAGCCCTTGTAATCCTCCAGGTCACTGTAATCGTCCGAAGCGTCGTTCTTCAGGAATTTCTTCGCCTTCTGCGTAAGCTGCGCGCCGTCGGTGTCATTTGCAAAGGAACTTGCGGTATCGGGAGCAATCTGCTCACGGCCGATATCCACGTTATCATCGAAGACTTCCTCAATAATATCGGAATCCGCGGAAACCTTAATCTTGGTATCCTGAATGTCCTTCGGACGACCGGAGGTGGACTCGATGCGGTAATCATCGGCATCCGTGTACTTATCCTTATCGGGAACCATCTCGGCAATTACGGAATGCTCGAGTTCGGTATCGTCGATGTTGTGCATCTCGTTGATGAAGTTATCAAGGATATCCTCATTGGAAGAAGCGGGAGAGTCCGCGGCTTCGCTTACGGGAGCGGAAACGGATTCCTTACGAAAATTGGTGAGGAATGCGGCATACGCATCGTCTTCCTCTTCCTCAGGTTCTTCATCGCTTTCCTCATCCTGCTCAAGGGTGATTACGGAAGCGGCATCCACGATATCCTTGGAATCGAGCTCCTCATCCTTGATGGGCTCAACTTCAACGAAGATGGGCTCGGAAGCGGCCGGATCATAGGATTCTTCTTCGGAAAGGTAAGCATCGGACATATCCGGCTCGAAATCCGGATCGGAAGAATAGTAATCCTTCTCATCAATCTCGGGCTCCGAAACCTCGGCGGGAGCAACGGAAGTCTTTCTGGGAGCGGAAGAGAAGAACGGATCTGAAGGACGGTTTCCGACAGGGTCTTCTCCGGGTGCTACTTCATAACGGCTTCCGGCCATCGTCTGCGGATGCTCCTCAACGGGATCCTGATAGGTACCGCGCTTCGGTGCAGGCTGTGCGGGATTGTTGAACAGATCCAGCAGGTCTTTATTCTTAACGTCTTCCTTCTGGTTCTTGAACTGACCGAAACCGGAGCCGCCCATCATCGGTGCATTGCTTCTTGCAGCCGGTTTCTGTTCGAAAAGCTGTTTTAATGCCTCGGCAGAAGGAGATTCCTTCTTGATGGATTTTTCCTCAGCGGACTTACGGCGCTCCGCAAGAATACGTTCCGCCTCAGCCTTACGCTCTGCAACAATACGGTCAGCCTCGGCCTTTCTTTCGGCAGCGATACGCTCGGACTCGGAAGCCTTCTTGGCGGCTTCTTCTGCAAGTCTTTCCGCCTCGGCAGCGCGTCTTTCGACTTCGGCGCGTCTTGCTTCATCTTCCTTACGGGCTTCTTCAGCGAGACGTTCAGCCTCAATGCGTTTTGCTTCCGCGGCGAGACGCTCTTCCTCATCCTTCTTGGCGGCTTCGGCAGCGGCCTTTTCTTCCTCGGCTTTACGCTTAGCGCGGCGTTCCTCTTCAGCAGCCTTACGGCGCTCTTCAAGAACGCGCATCTTTTCTTCTTCGGCTTTCTTCTTCTCGTCGGCCTTGCGTTTCTCCTCGGCAGCTTTGCGTTCAGCTTCCTCACGGGCCTTGCGTGCTTCCTCGGCAGCCTTCTTCTTGGCTTCGGCTGCAAGACGGCGTTCCTCAGCCTTACGGGCCTGCTCCGCCTTATGCTGCTCCTCGGCCTTGCGCGCTAATTCGGCAAGACGTTCTTCCTCGGCCTTCTTAGCCTCGGCAGCCTTGCGTTCTTCTTCCTCTTTGGCTTTCTTTATGGCTTCCGCATTCGGAACGGCATCGTAGCCCTTCTTCTTACGGGTTTCATTTACACAGAACTCGGAGAACAGCTTCGGACCTTTCTTCTGGTCCTTCTTGCTTACGAAAATCTTGTAGGCATTCTCTCTCTGCGAAAACTCGTAAGCGCAGGAGATACCCTGTTCCTCGGCAAACTTAATAAACCCCTGTGCAGCATCCTCTTTCTGCAGGGAAAACATCGGAATCTTTACGTCTCCGGCATCCTCCTGTAACGGAACATTACAATCCGGACAGATGGTTACCGAGAAACCGTATTGTTTTTTACACATCGGACAAAAAGCCATATGCAAACCTCCTCCAAGAAAAATCCGATTGATTTTTTCAATACTTTTTAATTATACTATCTTTTTTCAGTTATTTCAAGGAAAATGCGACGCGTAAAATGCTATTTTTCAATTATTCTTGAGTCAAGGAATTCATCCACCGTATGCTCCAAAAGATCGGCGGAAAGCGTCGGAAACTGCTGCTTCGTGCGTTCCCTTACGTAATCGGAGAGAAGAATGTCCTTTTCCTCATCGAGAAGAGTGTTCTCGGAGCCTTCCTCGACGCTGCTTTCGACAGCCTTCTGAAGAACCTCCTCCGTCAGATTTTCCTTCTGCCATTCGGCAATATTCTTAAGCAGCTGTTCCTCCTTATTGACGGCCTCCTTCATCTCACCCATATGGGTAAGAATATGAATTCCGTACACGATCATGGCGATGAACAGAGCCCCCATGAGAATGATAAACGGCGTTTCCAAAAAGAACGGTATGACATTAGTAACCGCAAGCACGGCTACGATAATTCCGATGATTCCTACTGCGAGAAATGTGACGCCGCTCGAATACGTATCCTTCGCCTTAAAGGAAGCGGAGGTGTACTCAAGTTCCTCGTAGGGACGGAAACGGCCGGTCCGCATATCGCTTACGATATCCTCCTCTAATAGATCCTCAAGGACGTCTTCCTTCGAGGTCTCTACGGTGATGAAAGCGTAGAAGGCCTTCTGAACGTCCTCCATGGCAGATTCCTTCGCCATGATCACATACCGGTCACAGTCCTCGTGGTATTCCATGGACGACTCAATGTTACTGTAATGCAGGTATTCATTGAATTTCTCGGCAACCAGTTCGCTCTTAAAGAGGAGCACCTCCGTAAACTCCTCGCCGGGCAGTTCGGGAACCAGATCGGCCCCGCAGTCCGGGCAGACGGTGATCTCCGGTTCGTATTCGGTTTTACAGTTCGGGCAATACATAAACGTCTCCTTTGCCGTATTCAGTCTCGTACCGTTCATTATATCGTGAAAACGGATTCCTTTCAATTGTTTTTGCATTTTTCGCTATGGAAATGGCGGAAAATGTGATATGCTTGATATAATAAACGGAAAGGAATTCGATTGTATGCGAAAACCGTTTCTTCCTGATGAAGTTCTGCTCGCCGTGGAGAAGCCCGCGCGCTATACCGGCGGCGAAGTGAATATGGTGGTAAAGGATCCCGATGCGTGTGATATCCGGTTCTGCATGTGCTTTCCGGATGTCTATGAGGTCGGCATGTCCCATCTCGGCATTCAGATTCTTTATGATATGTTTAACCGGCGCCCGGATACCTACTGTGAACGGGTTTATTCGCCGTGGGTGGATCTTGATAAAATCATGCGGGAGAAGAAGATTCCGCTGTTCTCCTTAGAGACGCAGACGCCGATCAAGCAGTTTGACTTCCTCGGAATCACGCTCCAGTACGAGATGTGCTATACGAACATTCTGCAGGTACTTGACCTTGCGGGAATTCCGCTTCATGCGACCGAGCGCGGAGAGGACGATCCGATTGTTGTCGGCGGCGGTCCGTGTTCCTATAATCCGGAGCCGATCGCGGACTTTTTTGATTTCTTCTATATCGGTGAGGGCGAGACGAGCTATGACGACGTATTGGACCTGTATAAGGAGAATAAGAAGCAGGGCGGAACGCGCGCGGAGTACCTTCGGAAGCTGTCGCACATTCCCGGAATGTATGTGCCTTCGCTTTATGACGTAACCTACAACGAGGACGGTACGATCAAAAGCTTTACGCCGAAATACGACGATGTGCCGAAGACCGTACAGAAGCTTGTCGTAACGGATCTCAGCAATACCGTTTATCCCGAGAAGCCGGTGGTTCCGTTCCTTCAGGTAATTCAGGACCGCGTGACGCTTGAAATCCAGCGTGGCTGCATCCGCGGGTGCCGTTTCTGCCAGGCGGGGATGATCTACCGGCCGATCCGCGAACGGAATGTTGAATGGCTTAAGAATATGGCCGATAAGATGCTGCAGTCCACCGGCCATGAAGAGATTACGCTTAGTTCTTTAAGCTCCAGCGATTATTCGTGCCTTAAGGACCTCGTTTATTATCTGATCGACAATTATAAAGACCAGTACGTGAATGTGGCGCTTCCGTCCCTCCGTATTGACGCTTTCTCGCTTGACGTAATGAAGAAGGTGCAGGATGTGAACAAGTCGAGTATCACATTTGCCCCCGAAGCAGGAACGCAGCGCATGCGTAACGTGATCAATAAGGGACTGACTGTTGAGGACATTCTGGGCGGCGCCGGCAAAGCTTTCCGGGGCGGCTGGAACAAGGTGAAGCTTTACTTTATGCTCGGGCTTCCGAGCGAGCGCGACGAAGACGCTGTGGGAATTGCGGAACTTGCCGAGCAGATTACCGAGGAGTATTACCAAATTCCGAAGGAGCAGCGCCACGGCAAGGTGAATGTAACCGTGAGCACGTCCTACTTTATCCCGAAGCCCTTCACCCCGTTCCAGTGGGCGCGGATGGCTACGAAGGACGAGTTCCTTTCCCATCAGCGGCTTGTAAAGAGTTCCATTCAGGCGCAGCTGAATCATAAGAGTATATCCTACCAGTGGCACGATTCGGATACGAGCGTGATGGAAGGCATCTTCGCAAGAGGCGACCGGAAGCTTTGCGCCGTAATCGAGGAGGCCTACCGGGCCGGCTGCATCTATGATGCCTGGACCGAATACTTCAAATTCGACGTCTGGAAGGAGATTATGGACCGGCACGGGATCACAATCGACTTCTATAACACGAGAGAACGCGCTAAGGACGAAATTCTTCCTTGGGATTTCATCGATATCGGCGTTTCCAAGAAGTTTCTGTGGCGCGAATATGAACGCTCGCAGCGTGCCGAAATCACGCCGAACTGCCGCCGCAAATGCTCCGGCTGCGGCGCCGCCAAATTCGGCTGCGGCGTATGCGTGGAGCCCAGGGACGAGTTCGGAACGAGCCTTTGTTATGACGGAATGGATACGGGGGTGAACGGATGAGAGTACGTGTCAGATTTGCCAAATTCGGAAGCGCGCGCTTCCTCGGTCACCTCGACGTGATGCGGTATTTTCAGAAGGTGTTCCGTCGGGCGGAATTGCCGCTTATGTTCTCGGAGGGGTATCATCCGCATCCGATTCTTTCGTTTGCGCAGCCGCTTTCCCTTTCCTATACGAGCGACGGTGAATACTTCGATATGGAACTTCGGGAAGAGATGAGCGAGGAGGCAATTGCTGCTTGCCTTAATAAGGCCTGTAACCCGGAGATTCCCGCGAACCGTGTCACGATTCTTCCGGACCACAAGCCGAACGCGAAGAAGGTGACCGGAATGTCTCTGATCACCGGCGCTTCCTATGCGATTTCCCTTCGGCAAATGCCACAGAACCTGCCGGAAGTGCTTCATAAATTCGCTTCCGAGAAGTCTTACATGGTAGAGAAATCAACCAAGAACGGAACGCGTGAGTGCGACCTTAGGGCCGGTGTTCACGGATTAAGCATATTAAAGAACGGTGTTATAACCCGCATCTATGATGACGGAAGCTATCTGTTTTCCGACGAGGATATGCTTTGCGGGGCGGAGCATGCCTCGCTGTATGACGATACTGCCGTTATCGTGTGGCTGGATGCCGGAAGCGAACGGAATATCCCTGCGGACGTATTCCTCCAGGGAATCCTTTCCTATGCGGGAATCACCGAAGAAAAGCCTGAGAGGACATTTCACCGGATGGACCTGTTCGGCGACAAGGATGAAAAGAAGGTGCCTTTATGGATGATCGAATCATAATCTGCCGGAAAGACGGATTTCTGGTTACGGCTGTGTTCCGGGGAAAGGAATGCAACCGTCTTTCGGTATGCAAAGCATCGGAAGATATGCGTATCGGAAACATCTATATCGGCCGGATTGCTTCGATCGTGCCGAATATGAATGCGTGCTTTGCGGATATCGGAACCGGGCAGAACGTACATGTGCCGCTTGAGAAGACCGCAGGAGCGCTCAGTTCGCCTGCGCATGCGGACGGGAAGCTTCATGTGGGCGACAGCATTCTTCTTCAGATAGACCGCCTGCCTTCGAAACAGAAGGCGGCCTCGGCAACAGGAGCGGTTTCGCTTGTCGGGAATGCCGTATGTCTGCTGCAGGGAAGAAAGGGAATTTCGTTTTCTAAGAAAATCGAGGCTCCCGGCTTTCGGGATAACATCCGAAAACTGTTTGAAGGAAAGACGGGGGAAGGCTTCGGCGTGATGCTTCGGACGAATTCCGTGGCATTTGCCGAAGAAAGAATTATTGCGGAATACGAAAAGCTTTGGGGCACATATCAGGAGATCCTTCGAAGATTTCAATGCGGAGTGCCGGGAGTATGCCTGTATCAGGGGCTTCCTGAGTATATGACGATGTTCCGGGATGAGTATCTTTCGGAGCTTGATGAGGTGGTCACGGACGACCCGGACGTTTATAAGGAGATGGAAGAGTACCTTGCCGCGTTTCTTCCGGATTACGCAGGAAAGCTTCGAAAGTATGATTCCGAGAAGGTAAGCTTATATCACCTTTATGATCTTAGAAAGGTCATCTCCGACGCGCTTTCGAGAACCGTTTCTTTGCCCGGTGGCGGCAATCTTGTGTTTGATAAAACCGAGGCTATGACCGTTGTGGACGTAAACAGCGGAAGAGGGTCGGCCGTTTCGAAGAAGAATGCCCTTCACGCGGTAAATCTTGAGGCCGCAAGAGAACTTGCGCGCCAGATGCGGCTTCGCAGCCTTTCCGGGATGATACTTTGTGACTTTATATCGACGGATGGCTCCGATGATGCTGCGGATCTTCTTACAAAGCTTCGTGAATTTACGAAAGACGACCGGGATACCGACGTGGTTGACATCACAAAGCTCGGAATCGTTGAAATTACAAGACAGAAGAGGGATGTACCGCTTTATGAAACCGTTATGAAACTCGGCTTTATGCCTTAGAAAGTTAAGGAAATGTAAAATCGTATTAAGTAAAGGTAAATGATATTGACATTTTGCGCAAGCTGTGATAGATTACAAAAAATCGCAGTTTGCCGGGGGAATTCGTAAGGAAAGGAGGGCTTCACAATGAAACTTTATGACCGTAACGGAAGTTTCGTCGGTACCGTTCGGAAAGAGGAACTTGTTAAGGCGGAAGATGCCATTATGCCGGTTCCGATTACGATCAAGCCTGCCCGGAAGCTTTCCTTTCCGAGCGGCTATACCGTGATGGGAGTCGGAAGTGTTCTGGCAGCCTGCGCGACAGTGCTTTCGTATGGAGGCCTGTGGATTTCCGATATGCTCAATGTCTTCCTCGTTATGTCCGGCCTGTTAAGCGAGGCATCGAAAGTGATTTTCCCGCTTTCTGCATTGCTATGGCTTTTCGGATCCGTGCTTCTTATGTTTGAACATAAGATATACGCGCTTCCTACGGTTTATTTTTTGATTTCCGTATTCTGGGAAGGCAGCGTTGGGGTGTATGCTGTCTGTGGCTTGATTGCATACATTCTGCTAGCGGTTATTCTTATCGTATTCCGCAAGTCAAAACCTGCATATATGCTTATCGCGAGCCGTGTGCTGCTTTCCGTGCTGATGACTCTTTCCTGGATGCAAAGTGTTGTGGTTACGATTCTTATGTTGATCTGCTATCTGGTCGAAGTGCTGTACTTTTTCAAATTTGCGCATGACGACGGAAAGGCTGTTAAGAAATGATTGTTTATGATCGAAAGAAAAACCCGGTCGGAATGCTGAATCCTGACGGCGGTCTGTCTGCTTTCAAAAAGGAGTCATTGACGTTAGACGATCTTGCGGAGAAAGATTCACCGAAGTGCTCGTCCGGCTTTATTGCTTTGAAGAATGCTCTTCGCTGGATCTGCTTTGCTGACATTCTCGCGGTAATCGGGTTCTTCGGCGGATTCTATATTATGTTGCCGCACACGGAGATAATGACCTCGCTGGTGGCTTTCGGAATTCAGACAGCGGCGCTTATCGTGCTTGCTCTGGTTTGGAAAAATGCTTATCCGTTCCTGCTCTTTGCACTTGGGCAGGTTGCATGCTATGGTCTGTTAAGACTAATAGCATCGCGGTATATTTATACAGAGGCAGAAACTGCAGGCCTTGAACTGGCATTTGCAACGTTGTTCGTTTTGTTTTTTGTGTTTGAGTTTGCAGAACTGATTATGGTCCGTATATACCTTGAAGAAGCCGTGATTGAAAGCCATATTCCAGGGTATATCCGTATGTCGAAAGAGAATTCATTCTGGCGGTACCTTTTTTTGGCGTTGATTTGTTGCTGGGCTATGTATTCTGGCTTTACACTGATTCTGTTTCAGGAATTCGGAGCAAAATCTTTTCTGAGTGAGTCTGTTCGGACCGGTGTTTTAAAGTATAACGGTGAAAACGAAACGATTATTGTTTCCGCTGTAGCATTACGTATTGCTGAGGTATTACAGTTGTTCCTGGCACAGAATCATATGACGATTTTAGAAAAGGGTTTAATGAAGAAAAATGAGACTTTATGATGAAAACGGCATATGCATCGGTTCCGTTCGGGAGAAGAATCTAAGGAATTCCGAAGAATCCATCATGCCTGTCAGTATTACGGTTACGCCCGCGAAGCATTTTATTCTGCCGAACGGCTTCCTTCTCATGGTTATCGGAGCCGGAATAGCGGTTCTTTCGATGTTGCTGTCGATTTTTGCGGAAATCTTTGATTTCCCGAAGGGAATCGTTTCATTCTTATCCGCATTCGGTTTGTGCGGAACGGAATCGTATCTGTTTGTGCCTCTTGCGTATTTAATTCAACTGGCGGCGTTATTCCTTCTGACAAGAATCCATTATTTGTCCTTTTTGTTTGTTGCGTGTATGTATGCGGAAATCTTATATACCGGTCTGATTTATGTGATTATCAGGCCGAAATACTGGGACGAACGAAACTATTTCTATATACTGGACATATTCTTTATCTTGCTTGTTTTCGGGCTTTACTATATCGGATTTTCCAATATGGCATTTTTACGAATTCCGTATTTTTGGATTCTTCTGTCAATCCGTCTGCTTGTTGCGGCTATATTGTTCGCATTTGCACCGGATTCAGTCTCCGGATGGGTAATCGGAATTCTGTATTATCTTTTTGAAACGGTTTATTGGTGGCGGGTTAACGCTTCCCTGCAAAAGGAAATCTCATGAAAGTATACAATGGAAAAAAAGAATTTGTCGGATATGTAAGCCGGCAGGACGGAGTTTTGAGGCTGCAGAAGGATGATGATTCCTCCGGCCTTTCCGCATGGACCGGTGCCCGTAAGGATTATTTCGGCGTTATGTTTCGGGATTTGTTTCTCTGGTTCGCATTTGCCGAGCTTCTTACGGTTGTCGGATACTTTGTAAATGAGGAGTGGGGCTCTTACAAATCAGAGTATATCTGGCTGAAACTCGTTTCCTCCGATAACCTGTTTCTGGCTTCGCCGTTTGCCTACTTTATACAGATGCTCGCCGCTTTTGTGACGTGCCTTGCCGTTCGGAAAATCCGATGGCTCTTTGGCCTTTTTTGCCTTCGGACCGTTTTTGTTATCGGCATGGCTGTCGGTATTCTTCCGTATAATTTTATTATACTGACCGTTGAGCTTCTGGTAATCGTCCTGATTCCGTTTATGATACGGCATTGCTTTTTAGAGTACCTTCAACACGATATATCGAAAATATCAGACAAACTTCCGGGGACATACCAGTATAATGTATTGATTCCCGGTATTGCGTTTCTAATTTCCATGGCGCTTATGCTTTACGGGCTGATTCCGTTTGCAACCATGTGGAACGCGGAACCGGCGGACTTCTTTTATTACATCGGCAATCTGCAGAATAACAGTGGGAACATTACTCTTGGGACTTCACTTTGCATGCTTCGTGTGGTCGAAGTCTACATGTATCTTGCTGCGGCAGTTGTTGTGATTCGGATTATGAAAGAAAGGGAAACGGCAGAATGAGACTTTATGATGAAAACGGCCAATATGTCGGCGGCGTTTTGGACGCGGAATACGAGAGAACCAAAGACTCTATCATGCCTGTCGCAATCGAAGTGCAGGTGCCGAAGTACAATGCCCCGGTAAGCGGATATACGGTTATGGTTATCAGTAGTTTCATCTCTATCGTATGTCTGTTCCTTTCCCTTGTGCTGAGCGCGGATGTTGCAGAGACTGAGGAAAGCCTGGATGGGTTTCGGGAAGTACTTTATTATCTGGGGGTCTTCTTCAACTGTAAAACATGTGTTATTCCCATCGTGGTATTCATTCAGCTGGCGGCATCGATTCTTTTAATTCGTGAGGGCTGGATGTTCCTCGTTGCATTTGGCGTACGTGTCTTAAGTGTAATTCTCTTTTTGTCACCGCTTACATCTTATGAATGGAAGTTTATGCCGTTTCCGGCCATTTCCGAATTTGTTGCATTAATGATAACCGCAATGGCATTTGCCTTGAAAGCGAAAACTAAGACCGGGAATACCAAATACATTTTATATGCGTTGTTATTATCCATGAACAGATGTTTGACCATGTGTTTCGTGGTATATGAGGTATATGTATTCCTGGAAGAGGAAGGCCCGGCAATTGTAATGGCTTATGCTATCCTGTTTGCATATTCCTGTTTTGAAATGTCTATTTTTCATTTCATTAACAAAGCAATTCTCGAAAGAGGGCAGATGCGATGAGAGTATTTGATGAAAACAAAAATCTGGTCGGGTATCTTCAGAAAGATAACGGAAAGCTCGTCCTGATCGGAGCTGCTGAGGCAGAAGAAAACAGAGGAATTTCTGATCGGGCTTATGCATATCATACCAGGTGGTACCTGGCACGGGAATTTGCCGATTGGTCCTTCGCCGGCGCCGTGATTACACTTATTGGGATTTTCCTTTACATAATAATGAACGGGCGCACAGCGGATTTGGATGTTATGTTTCTCATTCTTCCGAATTCCATCCTGTTAATGGCGCCGCTCACATTTGCCCTGAGGCTTGTCGCGATATTCTTCGGGTCGCTTTTGGATGCAAGATTTGTTTTGTCTTTCGGAATTCTTCTCGCGCAGATTCTGGCTGCCGGGTTAGCATATTCCACAGATCATGAGATTGTCGGGACTATTCTTGTTGCTGTAATGGATGTTGCGTTTTTATACATTGTAAGAAGTATATTAAAGAGTTATCTAAATATATTACCGAAAAATGTGAAAGCTGATAATACTTTTGAAACGAAGTTCAACCCGGTATTTATCCTGTTCCTTGTGCTCATGCTTCTTGTGTCTCTAACCATACTGATTAACGGTGGATGGGGAGACAATGAGTATACGGTTTTGATACTTGTCTTCATTACATTTTATCGTGGATTTGAAACTGCACAGTTTATGCGGGTCGGAAACCTTATCCGAAAAGGAAATTTGTAAGATTTTCCTTGACATTCCCGACGGTTTGTGCTATTTTGTTACAGTATGCCGCACAATGGGGTTTGAAGAGCACGTAAGTGCCACCGTAGTTGGCGAGTAATGATAATAGGAGGTGCCATTATGTACGCGATTATTGCAACCGGCGGTAAGCAGTACAAGGTAGCTGAAGGCGATATCATTAAAGTTGAAAAGCTCGGTGCAGCCGAGGGTGAGAACTTTACCTTTGATCAGGTTCTCGCAGTGAACAATGGAAGTGAACTTGTTGTCGGAACTCCCTGTGTTGCCGGCGCAACCGTTTCCGCGACCGTACTCGGTGAGGGTAAGGCGAAGAAGGTTATCGTATACCGTTACAAGAGAAAGTCCGGATATCATAAGAAGAACGGACACAGACAGGCCTTTACACAGGTTAAGATCGACGCGATCAACGCATAATCAATCATGATTACGATTACAATTCGTAAAGAAAAGGACGCTATCGTGGCATTTTCCGTAACGGGACATGCTGAATACGCGGATGAGGGACAGGATATTGTCTGTTCTGCGGTTTCCGCGTTAACGATTAACGCCGTGAATTCCATCGAGCGGTTTACATCCGACCGGATCTCTGTAGCAGAGGCAGACGGCGAGTTGCATGCCGAGATTCAGGAAACGGCAGGTCCTGAAACACAGTTGTTGTTGCAGTCCATGTTACTCGGATTGCAGACAGTCGGGGAACAGTATCCCCGATATGTCAGAGTTAATGTTGCAGATTGTAAAGACTCATTTTAGAGGAGGGAATTGACATGCTTACTATGAACCTTCAGTTATTTGCTCATAAGAAGGGTGTTGGCTCCACGAAGAACGGCAGAGATTCCGAGTCCAAGAGACTTGGAGCCAAG
>DBWJ01000065.1:35143-110546 GCA_002308955.1 Lachnoclostridium sp. UBA1241
CAGCGTGGCACTAAGATTCATCCCGGCGTTAATGTAGGGCGTGGCGGTGATGATACCCTGTTCGCATTGGTAGACGGAACTTTGAAGTTCGAAACCAAGGCAGGCGGCAGAAAGCAGGCCAGCGTTTATCCTGTAGCCGAATAAGTATGATTGTTGAAAGGCCCTGGTAATCGATACCGGGGCTTTTTTCTTTTCAGAAACGGAGTTATCATGTTTGCAGATATTGCGACAATTTATATTCGTTCCGGAAACGGCGGCGACGGCCATGTCGGATTCCACCGCGAGAAATTCATCGCGGCGGGCGGACCGAACGGCGGCGACGGCGGACGCGGCGGCGATATTATCTTCGAAGTCGATGACGGCATGAATACGCTGAATGATTATCGCTACAAGCGGAAATACAAGGCGGAGAACGGCGAGCCCGGAGGCAATAACAATTGCGCCGGCAAAGACGGCGAGGACCTTATCCTAAAGGTGCCCGAAGGCACCGTTATTAAGGAAGCGGAGTCCGGCAAGGTAATCTGTGACCTTTCCCACGAAAACCGCCGTATGGTTGTTCTTAAGGGCGGAAGAGGCGGCAAAGGCAACCAGCATTATGCCACGCCGACCATGCAGATTCCGAAGTACGCGCAGCCCGGCCAGGAAGGCCGTGAGCTGAATGTCGTTCTCGAGCTGAAGGTCATTGCCGATGTCGGTCTTGTCGGATTTCCGAATGTCGGCAAATCCACATTTCTGTCCCGTGTCAGCAACGCAAGACCGAAGATAGCGAATTATCATTTTACGACGTTGAATCCGAATCTCGGCGTTGTGAAGTTAGATGACGGTGACGGCTTCGTCATTGCGGATATTCCCGGACTTATTGAGGGCGCATCCGAAGGCGTCGGACTCGGCCACGAGTTTTTGAAGCATGTGGAACGTTGCCGTGTGCTGATTCACATCATTGACGGCGCATCCACAGAGGGCCGTGATCCCATTGACGATTACAATAAGATCAACGAGGAACTTGCCAAATACAGTCAGGTTCTTGCGTCCAAGCCGCAGATTATCGCCGTGAACAAGATGGATCTGTTCACCCCGGAGGAGCAGGAGATTGCGCTTTCGCTGATTCAGGACGGACTTCCGGAAGGAACGCCTGTGTATCCGATTTCCGCAGTCAGCGGCCAGGGTGTACGGGAACTTCTGTATGCAGCCTTCCATATGCTGAATACGGTGGAAGAGGAACCGATCGTTTTCGAGCAGGAATACTTCCCGGAGACGATGGACGGCGCGGAAGAGCCTTTCACGGTGGAATATGATGCGGAAAATGCGATGTATGTCGTCGAAGGTCCCAGAATCGAGCGCATGCTCGGTTATACGAACCTGGATTCCGAAAAGGGCTTTGAGTTCTTCCAGAATTTCCTGAAGAGCACCGGAATCTTAAAGCAGCTTGAGGCACTCGGCATTCAGGACGGCGATACCGTTCGGATGTACGGCCTGCAGTTCGATTATTACAAGTAAGCTTTTTCTAAGGAGAATCATTATGACAAGCAAACAGAGAGCTTATCTGAAAAGTATCGCAATGAATACCGAGCCGATTCTTCAGATCGGAAAAGGCCGGCTTACTCCCGAGATTACGGCTTCGGTTGATGAAGCGCTGGAAGCCCGGGAACTGATTAAGATTTCGGTACTGAATAACTGTATGGAAGAGGCGGACGAACTTGCGCGGACTCTGTCGGAGAGGACCGGTTCGGAAGTCGTTCAGGTAATCGGAAAGAAGATTGTTCTGTACCGGGAATCGAAAAAGAAAAAGAAAATTGTTTTACCCTAGGATATTCATTTAAGATTTGATCTGGATATCGCAAGTATATATTTTGAGAAGGAGTTTATTATATGGCGGAAATGACATCGAAAGACCTTGCTCGTGTTGCCTGTGAGGCTCTTGAGGAAAAGAAAGGCGGAAACATTCAGGTTATCAATATCGGAGAGGTTTCCACCATTGCGGATTATTTCGTTATCTGCGACGGCGCAAATGCGCCCCAGGTTGAGGCTTTGGTTGATAACGTAAAGGAAAAGCTTTTCAAACTCGGACGTTCTCCGAAGCGTGTGGAAGGCATGCGTAACTGCGGATGGATTCTCCTCGATTATGAGGATGTGGTTATTCACGTATTCTCCAAGCAGGACCGTCTGTTCTATGATCTGGAACGTGTCTGGAGAGACGGAAAGACGGTTTCCGTGGAAGAACTGCAGTAAGATTAGCATTAGAAAAGAATGAAAGAAACCGGGCACCCGTTTGGGCACCCGGTTTTTGCATATAAGGAGACTACTAAAAAGAGAGTCTGTCGTTTCGTAATACGGAATGCGATATCAGAAGAGGCGGAACAGACCGATAACTTTACCAAGTATCTCAACATGGTCGACAATGATCGGATCCATGTAATCGTTCTCGGGCTGGAGACGGTAGTGGCCTTTCTCCTTATAAAATGTCTTAACGGTTGCGGAATCATCAATGAGAGCAACAACAATCTCACCGTTACGTGCGGTATTACGGCGTTCTACAAGAATCTGGTCGCCGTCGAAGATGCCTACGTTAACCATGCTGTCGCCTTTCACACGAAGCATAAAGGTTTCCGCATTCGGCATAAACTCCGCCGGGATCGGAAAATAGTTCTCAATGGATTCCACCGCAAGAATCGGCTGGCCGGCGGTAATGGTTCCGACCATGGGAACATTGACGACTTCACGCTTCGCAAGGTTAAACTCGTCATCGATAATCTCAATGGCCCTGGGCTTGGCCGGATCGCGGCGGATGTATCCGTTCTCCTCGAGCGTCTCCAGATGCGCATGAACGGAAGAAGTGGAGCGGAGATGAACCGCCTCACATATATCACGAAGAGCCGGCGGATAACCTTTCGCCAGAATCTGCTCTTTAATATACTCTAAGATCTCCTGTTGTTTCTTTGTAATCTTGCCGGGCATACAGAACACCTCCGATTCACCTTATTTGAATTCATTATATCACGAAAAATGTGAAATAGCAAAACATTTGTTCGAAAAAGTATACAAAAAATCGAACATATTTTTGGTTATTTTGCGACATAACGTCATATTGACAATCGAAAATATGTTCGGTATAATCGAATCATAAAAACATATGTTCGATTTTCGCTCAAGCATATTGATATGATTTTAAGTGTATTGTATTTGAACAGGCATTAACTTAAGTGCTTATAGTTGTTGAATTCTATGAGGTGTTAAAAGATGAAGAGAAGAGTAATGAATTCGAATTCGATTAAGAGAATCTGCATGATTTCCGCAGTACTTCTTGCAGCGGTTCTTATGGTTTTTGTTTGTACGGCTAAGAAGAACAAGGCTTACGGTAACACCGAAGCGGAGAAGACCTGCGTAAGCATCCGGATTCAAGAAGGAGATACCCTTTGGGATATCGCTTCCGAGTATTATACACCGGAGTGCGGCAGCATGAAGGATTACATTAAAGAAATCAAGCAGACGAATTCTCTGAAGTCAGATTCGATTCATGCCGGTAACTATTTATTGATTCCTTACTACGTTATTAATCAATAGTTTTGTCCCTTTTTTTATCCGATCAATCGGTGGCTTCGTCTCTTTTCCATTTATCAAGCGGTTTAGAGTCGGTAATTGCATGAAACAGCCGTTCCCTGACACCTGGGGCGGCTTCATTTATCTTATCCAGTAATTCGGATGCATATTCTCTTGTCGTGACTCCGTCTGCTTCGCACGGGTTCTTGAATATGGGAAGATTGTATTTGTTTTTGAATCCGACGATATTCCGTTCCTCGACATAGATTAACGGCCGGATTAACGTAAGACCGGTCCGGTCCCAATCGGTAACCGGAGCGAAGGTGTAGAAGCGTCCTTCGTAAATCAATGACATCAGCATCGTTTCAATGACGTCATCCTTATGATGAGCATAGGCAATCTTATTGCAGCCGAGCTCTTTGGCCTTCTCATTTAACGCGCCCTTACGCATCTTGGCGCAAAGAGAACAAGGGCTTTTCTCTTTTCTTTCTTCAAAGATAATCTGAGCAATTTCGGTTTCGACAACATAGAACGGAACTTCAAGGGAATCGCACAACTGCCGAATGGCGCTGTAATCAATCGGATAGCCGAGGTTCACCGATATGGCACAGAGCTCAAAGTGCTTCGGATAGAACCGGCGCAGTCCCGAAAGAGCATATAGCAAAGTCAGGCTATCTTTGCCTCCGGAGATACCGATTGCAATCTTATCGCCTTCTTCAATCATATGATAATCTTCAACGGCTTTTCTTGTATAACTCAAAAGTTGCTGCAGTTTCATAGCGTTCTCCCTGATAATTCTTCAAAGAGTATATCGTGATTCCCCGGCAAATGCAATATGTTATTGCTTTTTCCAAAATCCCTGTTCAATCTGAGCAGAAAAGCATTTTGGGTAGAATTTCGAGGTCGGTTATGGTATTATGATATCAGTATAATTATGTTGTTTTCGAATAATATGTTTGAATACAGCTGATCTCGGAGGATACGGAATTGAATACTGCTATTCAGGGAATTATTGATGAGATAAAGAAGAATATCAAAGGTAAGGACGACGTTATCAAACGTGTTTTGTGCGCCATGCTTGCCGGCGGTCACGTGCTTCTTGAGGATATTCCCGGTGTAGGGAAAACCACACTTGCCGTTTCCATTTCGGACGCAATGTCACTTTCGTATCGCCGTGTACAGTTTACGCCGGATGTTATGCCCAGTGATATTACGGGGTTTTCGATGTTTAATCCGCAGACCCGTGAATTTGAATATCATGAAGGTTCCGCAATGTGCAACCTTTTCCTTGCCGATGAGATTAACCGTACATCTCCGAAGACGCAGTCCGCTTTGCTTGAGCTGATGGAAGAGGGAAAGGTAACCGTGGACGGTATTACGCATCAGCTTCCCAGCCCTTTCTTTGTTATCGCAACGCAGAATCCTTTCGGCTCCGCAGGTACGCAGCGCCTTCCGGAATCCCAGATGGACCGCTTTATGATCCGCCTTTCCATGGGATATCCGAGCCATGAGTCTTCTGTGGATATTCTTAAGTCCGATATCGGAACGGTTCCGATTAACGCGATCATTAATCATGAGCAGTTCACGAAGATGCAGGAAGAAGCCAATGCGGTTTTCGTTGATGAAACCGTGTTCGATTTTATTGTGAATATTGCGGAAGCATCCCGGAATTCCGAGAATATCTCCCTCGGATTAAGTCCGCGCGGCACGAAGGCGCTTCTTCGCATGGCGAAAGCCTATGCATATATGCTTAATAAGGACTATGTCGGGGTTGACGATGTAATTGCCAATCTTTATCCGGTATGCGCGCACCGTATCGTATTAAGCACCAAGGCGAAAGCAAAAGAAATCGATATGGATACCGTTCTTCAGACCATTGTGCATGAAGTCCGTGTAGCCAAGGTTACCTATTAAGGATTCTTGAAATATCAGGAGTTTTGCTTTGAAATATATATTTTCCTATATACGACTGGCCATTATCCTTTTTGTCCTGTTCGTATTGTATCTGTTCAATAATCACCCGGTTTCTCTGGTGCTTCTGATTCTCGGCTTTGCGATTCCCCTGTTGTCCGTCGGGCTGTTTCTGTTGTTCGGCAGGAAATTCAAAGCCTCTGTTTCTTTTCGCCAAACCATACTAAACCGAAACGCAAACGGTAAGCTCTATCTGAAGATAGAGAACCTTACACTGTATCCGCATTCTGCGCTTACGGTCCGTTTTCGTATTATTAACAGTCTCGGAGCGGGAGATTACGTGCATAAGATTTCCTTCTACGTCGGACCGTATTCCGACGAGGAGTATGAGCTGCCGGTTTCCTTCCGCTACTGTGGTCTGTATCGCGTTGAACTGATATCGATTTCCTCATCGGATCTGTTTGACCTATGCGGCTTTTCAAAGCCCTGTGAAGGATATTCGGAAGTGCTTGTCATGCCCGGAATTGCAGAGCTGAGCGGCTCTCTTGATAATGTAAACGGAACCGGTTCTGATGATGACGATTTCACGGAAGAACACGGACGCGGGGAGGACCGCTCGGAGATCTTTGATATTCGTGAATATGCGGTGGGAGATAAGCTCCAGACGATTCACTGGAAGCTCAGCGCAAAGAGTGAACAGTTATTGGTGAAGGAGTTTTCGGATCTCTCCGGAGAACAGTTTCAGCTTGTCGTGGAGCTTGCCTATCAGGATAACCGTCAGATGGATGCTTTTTATGATCTTTTATGGACAGCTGCATCATATTTTTGTAAGAACCTTATGAAGTTTTCCATCTGCTATATTGATACGAAGGATTCTTTACGAAGGATTCCGATCCGTGCGGAGGAGGACATTGTTTCCGTAATCATGCAGCTTTATTATGAGAAACCTTCGAAGGAAGATAATCTGTCCGTTCGCCGTGTCATTGATACGGACAGCGGAATGAAGAACAGTTATCTGATTTCCAACCGTACCTACGGAAGAAACGACGGGATGACCTCGATTTGTACCAACCGGAACCTGGCGCGGATGTATCGAATGAATTAAATGATATTTCTGCAGCAATGAATTCCTGCAATATGATTGCGGATGATTGAAAGAGGGCTATGAGCAGAATTCCCAAAACAGATGCGAAGCAATTGAGTCTTCGGGAGAACTATCGGAATCAAACCGGTATTATTCTTGCGGATATGGATTTTATGCCCTTATCCGGACATGATAAGGCATTAATCTGCCTGGTTAAGGGTGTTTTGATATTCCTTGTCTGCTACGGAATGAATATGCTCTTCATCACGACCTTTGATATGCCATGCAGCATCGTTCTGGTCGGTTTCTTCTCATTACTGCTTTCCATGTTCGTAGCATTTTTCTATTACCGGAAACTGTTCTTTAACCTCGGATACATTCTGTTGTTTATTATCTTCCTTGTGTTCTCGGCAGGGCTTTTCATGCTTGCCAACAGCGGTATGAATGCCATCGTAAACATATTGATGGAAGCGGTAGACTACAAGCTCAATCTCGGCGGCGTACGTGTTTACCAGGAAGCGTATACGGACCGTTATGTGACCATAACATGCAGCCTGCTGCTGATTATGTTCTTTTTTGTCTGCGTGCTGAATTCTCTGATTTCCGAGTATATGAGCGGGATTGGTGTTCTGATTGTCACGGTTCCGGTATTGCAGATCTGTTATTATCTGAAGGATACGATGAACTATTTCTGGGTTGCCGTTATGGAAATCCCGGTCGTTTTGTGTATTATCTTACGACACAGCTATAAGTTCAAGTTATCCCTAAACCCGAAGCCGCTTGGCTTTCACTTCAAAAAGAAGAATACCGAGATTCAGCTTGAAAACCGCGAGATGAAGAAACAGAATGTTTCTCTGGTGCTGATCGGAGCATTCGTCCTTGTTCTGTTGTTCATTGTCAGTGTTTATTCAATTCGATATGTTCCGTTCCGCATGAAGAGCAATCATACGGATTGGAAGAGCAGCACCGAGGATGAGGTGGCAGAGTTTGCGCTGCACGGTGTTGCGGGATATTTTAACAGCTATCAGGCAACCGGCGGAATCAGCAGCGGAAGGCTCGGAGGAGTCCGTGAGGTTACGCTTGATTTCGAAACGGATCTGATCCTTAACTATGTTCCGTTCTCTACGGATCCGATCTATCTGAAGGCATTTGTCGGCGGGCGTTATGTAAAGAATCAATGGCTGCCGCTTACGAATTATTCGGAATTGAAGGCATCTCCCTACATTATCGCGGATCCTTCGATTCTGGTTGATCTCGAAAGCTATTATCTCGGAAACCGTTTTGCGATGGGAGATGATAATTCGGCTATAGCCAAGATGACGGTTGAAAATGTTGATGCGGCGACCAATGTCTCGTATCATCCGTATTATACGGATTATTATCTGACCTTCGCCTATCTGTTCAATAATACGTTTGATCAGACCATTGATGCGGTTTCCGAAAAGCAGCGGAACAATTACTTAAGCCGGCTGATTCAGGGGGATGTAGTTACGGAGCAGTCGTATTCCAATTCGCCGGAAACCATGTTCTTTTATCCGCTCCTTTACACGGATATTGCGGTTAATGCAAACCAGGAAAGCCGTGTTTCCGATGCATACAGAGATTTCGTATATGAGAATTATCTGACGGTTCCGAAGGAGATGCAGAGTACTCTTAAGGCTATCTGCGAGGAGCAGGGCTTCAGCGGAGACGCGCTTACGGTTGTGAGCCAGCTTCAGCGTTTCTTCCGTGAGAATTACACCTATACGCTTTCCCCCGGCAAGACGCCGAACAACCGTGATTTCGTTGTGTATTTCCTTACGAAACAGAGAAAGGGTTACTGTACGCATTTTGCGTCAGCAGGCGCAATGTTACTCCGCTATATGGGCTTTCCGACGCGTTATGTGGAAGGCTATTGCGTGGATATCGCAACGGTTGCGGATTCGGATCCGATGGTCCCTGCTGAAGACTGGCATCAATGGTATCAGGGTGACGACAGGCTGAATCTGCAGCAGAGTGACGCTAAGGTTTTAAGCGTTGAAGTGAACGATTCCAAGGCCCATGCATGGGTTGAGGTATATCTGGACGGCTTCGGCTGGTACCCAGTGGAGCTGACCACGGGATGGCAGGAGAGTGGCGGAGAGGATGATTTCTGGTCCGGCTTTGCGGATTATATGGCCGGTGACGATGACGGCACTTCACCGCTTCAGGCAATTACCGAGCGTGCGAAGGAAATCGGTTTCGGGATTACTTATATAGCCGGAATCGGAATTCTTGCGATTCTTGTATTACGTCTGTTAAAACGTGCCGCGCGCGGTTATTCCCTTCAGCTGTTAAACGGAAATAAGCGGCTTTCCAATCAGTTTGTATATCTGAATAAGATTCTCAGGCAATATCAGATTGCAGAACCCGGTAACGTTTTCCATCTGGAGGCGGTTGACATTGCCGAAGAACTCGGCATGGACCGTAATGAGGCGGCTGCATATGCGGCGCTTGTTGAAGAAGCCAGCTACGGGCAGAGAAAGTTATCCACGGAAGAATTAAGAAAGGCCACGAAATCATTCCGCAATTATATGCGAAAGATCCGCGGCCGGTTAAAAGGTTTCAGCAAATTGAGATTTATGTTGAGATAGGTTTAAAATGGGCTTCCCGAAACAGGAAGCCCATTGATTTAAAACATATATGATGATTTACAATATATGCGAAGTTATATCTGAGATCAGTCTTTCCGCAGATGCACCTTGTCCTTGGCGCTGCGCCGGCGTTCGTCCTCAATTGCCGCATAGTGCTTACGCGTCGTATTTACATCCTTATGACCGAGTACGTCGGCAACCAGATAGATATCGCCGGTTTCCTGATAAAGCGTTGTACCGTAGGTACTTCGCAATTTGTGAGGCGTGATGCGCTTTAACGGAATGCAGCTTCTTGCGTACTTTTTAACAAGGTTTTCGGCGGCTCGGACCGTCATGCGGCGCATCTGCCCGGACAGAAATAAAGCGTTTTCGTGACCTTCCTTGGTGGTTTTATTCTTACGAACCTCGAGATAATTTAAGAGCGCTTCACGGACTTCATCACCGAAATAAACGAATGCTTCGTAACCGCCTTTTCGGACGACCTTCATGCGGTCATTGTCAAAATCAAGGTCCGTAATATCGAGCCCGATGCATTCGGAAATTCGAACACCTGTTCCGAGCAGGAGAGTCATCATAGCAAGATCTCTGAGCTTATTCCGCTCATGAAAGGCATTCTGCCGGTCGGTCCCGGAATATTCGTTCTCAACACAATCTAATAATGTGGCCGTTTCGTTCGGATCAAGTCTTATAATCGCTTTTTCATGCAGTTTCGGAACTGCGACCTGAATTGCCGGATTATTCTCAACGGAATGATTCTTATACAGATAATTATAAAAAGATCTTAGCGAACAGATTTTTCTTTTGATTCCGCGTTCATGATTGGTAATTACGGAATCGTCTTTTTTATAAACCTTCAGATAATCCAGGTATTCCTCAATGTCATACGATTGAAGCTCGGAAAGAATCGAAAGAGGAATCTCACGAATTGTTTTCCCTTTAAGCGACGGATTGGTCGCAAGAAGAAATTCAAAGAAAACTTTCAAATCTACGGCATAAGCAATTCTTGTACGTGAAGCCGTACGATGTTCAATACCGCGAAAGAAAGTACCGCAATACGGAGGAAGTTCCGAACGCAGCTCACGCAAACGCAATTCGTTCTGAATATTGTTTTGCTCGGAATATGAAGGATTCTCAGCCATGATTTTTCCTTTCCGCATACAAATATGCCGATATGAAGCAAAATAAACGAAATCCGAAATGCAAATTATCGAAAAAGCCTTTATACAAAGGAATTACCGGATAACTGAATTATAGCACGATTTTGGGCTAAAATCAACATATTTCTTCGTTAAACCTGCGTTTAGCGAAGAAATCGATAGAGGGAAGTGCACTGCCCTGCGTCGTCTATTTTGAAGAAAAAACGGGTAAATCTATTATGAAGAATCAAATAAACGAAATGAAAAAACGGCCTGCCATTCAGCAAACCGTTTTCCGGATATGATTTATGAAGTGAATTATAATAATCGTCTGTATTGGTTATCGAGAATCTTTCGAAGCTCTCTGACTTCTTCGGCGTCCAGATTCTGTTGTGCGAGAAATTCGGTGAAGAATGCAATCAGTTCGCCGCCGAAGACTTTATCGATCAATGCTCTCGTTTCGATCTGCTGTACGTCATTCTTGGTAATAACGGCTTTGCAGATGAAACCGGGATCTTCACGCTTTACGGCACCTTTATCGATGAGTCGCTTGATTACCGTATACGTGGTATTCTTTTCCCAGCCGATATAGTCTTTGATTATTTTTGCAATATCTTTTGCAGCAAGGCTCTGGTTGGACCATAACAGTTCCATGACATTCAGTTCGCCTTCGTGCAATCTAATATCTCCCATAAACAACCATCCCTGTACCTGAAAAGTGATTACGGCAAATGTGATAACTTCTACTACCTTAGTCCGTTTCGGTACTATTTATTCTACATAATTAGAATTTAGTTGTCAATGAAGAAATGTCGCTTTCTTTTCACTATTTTTTCAAAATTGTGTTTGCTCGAGAAAATAATACTGTATGTTGTGGTCGGCGTTTTTCTGTGTGATCTTACGATCGATCAAATTGTATATCTCGGGCACGTCTTTCGATGTATTTTGTATGTCTTTGTTCCTTAAAGAAACGTTTCGACCGGCTCCGGAGTGCCGAAAACCGAGGGTTCCATTCGTGTAGCACAAATAATCGGACCGGCTGTTTCGTTGTATGTTAATCCTGTAGTCTCTTTCCGCCAAAACATGAAAAACGTAATTCTGGTAGAAGTATTCGGGGAGAATCTCGCGGTTATCGGTCTTATAAAAGACGTCATAATCTCCCGCCAGATAACGGAGCATTCCGCAATCCGATATCTCAAAGCGGTGGAATTTGCCGGCTTCGTATACAGTGTGCAGAATCAGATTGCTCGTAAGATAATCGATTTCCGAAACGTAATCCTTCGCTAAAGCGCCTCTTCGGATATGTCCGGGATGAAATGCGCCGCGGTTATCTTTCGCATAATTTCCGATATATTCGAACAACTGTGCCAGCTTGGTCTCGCTGATTCCTTCGGGAACACCGTTTATGTATCGCAATTTCGTTCCGGCGAACACCTGCTCCTGAATCTGTCTGATTCCCGAAAGATCCGTCCGGTTTTTACAATACTGCATAACCGCCTCAGGATAACCGCCGACCATCATGTAATCATGGAATAGCTCGCGAATCTCCTCCTCCAGCATGTCGGGAATCGGTTTTCGGTTCATATAATGTGCCCGGAGGATCTCCGCATACGAGGTTTCACCGTCTCCCCATTCGGAAACCGCGTCTAAAAACTCATAGAACGAAAATCCACGCACTTTAATCCATTCTGAAGTATCTGTGCATTTATCCCCGAAAATGCCGAATCTGTCGATTCTGGACGTTGTAGCGGCAAAATGCTCCGGCAGTTCCATGGAAAACAGCTCATTCACAGCGTTTCCAAGCGGCTCCAGACCGTCTAAGAAGAGAAATAACTTCTCACGGACATATTCCGGTTTCATTCCGAAGAAAGTACACGCAAAATCACATAAAGACCTGCCGTTATTCAGGAAATCAAGAAGTCCTTCCGTAAAATCCCGGTCGATCCGCAGATCGATCAGGATATAATTCTTTACATTTTCCTCTTCGGAAAGGGCGCGAAGAAGAAAGGACTTCCCGGTGTAGGGAGGTCCGTACAGTAGTACTCTCTTCTTCCGATTCAGAAAAGAATCCCGGATTTTCTCATAGCAATAGCGTTTCATGCATTTAGTTTCCTGAGTTTTAACATAAGTGTTGCTTTATGCGATTTAGATTGCATAAGAATTGCTTTATGTATTGAGGCTTCTCAGCTTTTCGATGAGCCTCTGGAAATACTCCGGCAGCTCCGCCTTGAACTCGACATATTCTCCTGTAGTAGGATGTACAAAACCGAGGACTCCGGCATGCAGCACCTGGCCTTCCGTATCGTAAGGCTGTTTTGCGGCGCCGTAGACGGCATCGCCGAGCAAAGAATGTCCGATATAGGCCATATGAACACGGATCTGATGGGTCCGCCCGGTCTCAAGTTCGCACGAAAGCAGGGTATACTTACTTCCGAAGTGCTCCAGAACGTGATAATGCGTCACTGCTCTTCTGCCGTTTTTCACAACCGCCTTCTTCTTCCGGTCGTTCGGGTTCCGTCCGATGGGGGCATCCACTGTTCCGTCCGCCTTCACATTGCCGGTTACGATACAATAGTAGACGCGTTTAATTGAATGGACTGCGAGCTGTTCGGACAGGGAAAGGTGAGCCTTATCGTTCTTACAGATGACAAGGACGCCTGTAGTGTCACGGTCAATCCGATGCACGATTCCCGGCCGCAGGTCGCCGTTGATGCCGGACAGGGAATCCTTGCAATGGTACATCAGCGCGTTTACCAGGGTTCCGCTGTAATGTCCGGGCGCCGGATGGACAACCATGCCCTTCGGCTTATTGATAAGGATTACATCGCTGTCTTCGTATATAATGTCTAACGGAATGTCCTCCGGAAGGATCTGCGTTTCCTCGGGCTTCGGGACAGTAAGATCAATACGGTCGCCGGTCTTGACTTTGTAGGAGGTTTTCGTGATAACGGTATCATTTACCGCTACGTTACCATCCGCAATCAGCTGCTCCGCGCGGGAACGCGTCAGGTCTTCGTCACAATACGAAATCGCCTTGTCAAGCCGGATATCGTTCATATCCTCTTCCGCAATGTAGGTTTTCTTCTCTTCCATATCGGGTCTCCCGTTTAAAAAGACGAGTCAAGAAGCTGACTCGTCGGGATTGTCTTTGGGTTTTTGTGTTCCGAAGAACGGAATAAAACTGAGCTCGTCATCGGTATAAACGAACAGCACGAGAATCACGAGCACAATTACCGAACAGGTGACATAGATATCCGCCACGTTGAAAATCGGAAAGTTAATCAAAGAGAAATATATAAAATCGGTTACATACCCGAATACTATCCGGTCGATCAGGTTGCCGACGGCTCCCGCTATGATGAACAGAAAAACGAGGTAGATGGGAATGAATCGCCTGCCTTCGGGAACACGGAACGAAAGCCACAGAAACAGGATCAGAAGGAATACTGTGACAAATGACAGGATGCTCAGTCTGCCCTGAAGCATTCCCCAAGCGGCGCCGCGGTTTTCAAGGTACTGGAACTGCAGCGTCTTCGGAATCAGAACGATGACCTTTCCGCCCTTTAAAACGCTTCTTGCCCATATCTTCGTCAGCTGATCGATCAAAACCAGCAGAACCGGAAGGAACAGGAAAAAAGATCTTCGATTAAGAATTTTCTTTCTCATCTTTCGGGGTACTCTGAAGATATTCGGTATATGCTTCAAACTCCTTCATGTTAATCTGGAATACGCGGCTCGCAAGGAGTTCCCTCTGCGAATCGATCAAAGCCTGGCACTGTGAACGGTAAGTCTCGTACTGCTGCATCAGACGGAGCGTCTGGGTGTGCAGCTTTGCGAGTTCCTTCTCCGCATTGTTACGGATGTCCTGGGCGTCGGCAAGAGCCTGCTTCTCGATCGCCTTGGCATCCTTTAGAGCGGCTGCCTTCGTCTCGTCTGCGGACTTCTCTGCAAGCACCAGAGCCTTATGCAGGGATTTTTCAATCGTAATATAATATTGCACGCGGTCATTTAAGGAACTGACCTTCTCGGTCAGCGCAAGATTCTGTCGATACAGAAATTCGTAGTCCTTATTAAGCTCCTCCATGAACTTATCAACCTGGCTTTTGTTATAACCACTTGCTGCGGATTTAAATTTCGTATTCTGAATCTCAACCGGTGTTAACATGTTACGACCTCTCCTTTATGCTTTTTGTTTTTGAAGAGCCTGCACACAAATCTTATCAGCGCTGCTTATGTAAAGTGGGAACGCCGAAACCGTCCTGACGCATCAATGCGTTGTAATCTCCGGTCACATCGATGTCGGCCGGGGAAATGATGAATACATAGCCGGAAATCTGATGGAAGTTTGCGCGAAGCGCGTAAACACAGCCGGATACGAAATCCATAAGCCGCTGCGCGCGTTCGTTATCAAAGCCCTCCAGATTAACGATGATCGGGTTGCCGTCAATCAGGTTATCGCAGATCTCCTGCGCGTCTTCAAAGCTGTGAGGCTTTAAAACCGTTAAGCCGACAGCGTCTCTCGTCATCCGGGGTGCGCTCTGCATAACCGGAACCTGCTGCTGCATAGGCATTGCCGTTCTCTGCTGCTGTACGGGTCTTGCAGTCTGCTGCTGCATGGGCTGCTGCTGACGGTACATAGCGGCTTCCTTTGCCTTATAACGATCGGCAAATGTGGTGGTTCCGCTCGAATAACCGCTTCTTCTCTCCTGAATGGAAACGGTATTGTTGTCATACAAAGGACGACGCATCGGAGCGGTCGGAACCGGCTCCTGTACATATGTCATATCGTCATCGGGATCGGGTTCCTCGTACTGCTGCTGTGCCTGCTGGTTGTTGTTCTTCTTACGGAACAAAGTCTCCTTTAAGGAAAACTTCGGTTCCGAGGCGCGTTCTGCTTTCTTCTCGGCCTTCTTACGCTCCCGTTCCTCTTCCGCGGCGATATAATCGTCGTAGTCGTCGTAATCATCGTAATCGCTGTCATCGGAAAGCTTTAAGGAATCCAAAACACTCTTAAAAAATCCCATTCTCTCTGTCCCCTTTTGAAGTCATTTTGTATATTCATCCGGCATAAAGCCGTAGCGTCAAATCAGATGTTATAATTTCGTTCCCCGAACAGGTATGTACCGACGCGGATGTATGTGGCGCCCTCTTCCACTGCCACGCCGTAGTCTCCGCTCATGCCCATGGAGAGTATATCAACATGAATATTATCAATGTTTTGCGCATTAATGTCAACCATTAATTGGGCCAATCTGCGAAAATACGGGCGGTTTGTTTCGGGGTCCTCCGTATACGGTGCAACCGTCATAAAACCGCGTAACCGGATGTTCTTAAGACCGGAAATTGCGCGGACGGTTTCCTCTGCCGAATCCACCGTGATTCCGAACTTGGATTCCTCCTCCGCAACGTTGATCTCAAGAAGAATATCCTGCACCTTATCGATCTTCGCAGCCTGCTTATTAATCTCCTCCGCAAGGGATACGGAATCAACGGAATGGATCATTTCGGCTACGGCCACGGCCTTCTTGACCTTGTTCGACTGCAGGTGCCCGATCAGATGCCATTGAATCGGCTTATCCTTAAGAATTTCGTGCTTCTCGCACATCTCCTGCACCTTGTTCTCTCCGAACACCGTCTGTCCCGCGGCAAGTGCCTCTTCGATCATGCTGACCGGTTTGGTTTTGCTGACGGCAATCAGTGTGACTTCGGAGGGATTCCTGCCTGCCTTTTCACAGTGCAGGCGGATCTGTTCGCGGACCTCGGCAATTCGCTGTCCGATCATATAATCACCTCGTTTAATATATGGTTTGCGATTCCGTTATTGTGGAAGCGTCTTTCGCGATATGGTCATGCTCTGCGATGCTGAAGGGCATTCCGGCCTGCACGACACAGAATTCCTTGCCGTCCTGAATCAGTTCGACTCTTCTGAACTGGGCAAAGCCTTTGTTGACGCAGTAGACGCCCGTGAGCTTACCGACCAGGGAAATCTGGAAGGTCTCCTGCGTCTTCTCGTTATAGATGAATGTACCGTATGTAATGGCATTCATATCGATATAGTTGTAATTCTCATCCTCATAGTAAATCTCGGTAGCAAGGAAATCGTAATACTTCTTCTTGGTTTCCTCGTCATGCCGGAGAATGCAGATACCGGTCTTCGAACTGTTCTGGTCGCCGCCCTTTGTGAAATAATCCTTCGGGATCATATAGAATTCCTTCTCTATAAGAGCGGATTTCGGAATTTTAAGGCCGGTCTTGTTATCCATGTCAAGCGCTATCGTCAGAAAACGGCGGTTCAGGTAACGGACCATATACTGACGGAGCGTGATTCTCGCAAAATACCCGTCTCCCGAACGGAAGAATATTACGGGAGATGTCAGCCGCAGGTTGTCCTCTTCGATCGTGTACGTAAGGGAAGTCTGGCTTGAGAGCTTTTCATACTGCTCTTCGGTAAGGTTCAGAACGAGATCCCATGTTTCATCCGAAAGAAGCTTATAGATAACGCTGCCCTGCTCCTTCAGGTTTGCGTCGAAAAGGTTTGTAGTCTTATATCCGGACTTCGAAAACGTGTCGGTCGTAACCTGGTCTACCGTCAGTCCGTCAAGCGAATCCGAAAAGTAAGACACCACCCCGGGGGATTCCGCCCTGTGGACGGTCAGCGAGCCCTGATAGGACTGATCCACAAGAATCTGATTCAGGTGCTCCAGAAGATACATATCGGAGATGCTGTGAACCGTCGTGGTCAGTTCATCCTTCAGGGAATAAACGAGACTGAAGTCCGATTTGTCGTAACTCTGGTTAAAGTTCGCGATACAGTTCTTAACAGTCTCGATGTCTTCATCCGAAAGCGAATAGGAATTCTCGTTGCCGGAGATCATATTATAAATCTGACGGCTTTCGTCGATGGAATAAATCGTCTCGCCCTTCGCGACACGCGTTCCGCTACGCATATAATAGTTTACGTAACCGGCAATACCGGTCTTTACCGGAGTTTCGTTACGGATGATCACGGCTTCCGCCTTCGTATTGCTTGCCATCGGAAGCAGCTGCACCTCGTAAATCGAAAGGTGCGAACGGCGGAAATAGAGAAAGATATTGATGAGAATGTAGACCGTGAAAAGGACAAAGATGATCAAGCCGATATTATACTTCGAAACCGCAGTGCTGCGCTTCGGTACGCGTTTGTCAGCCATCGCTTTGCCCTCCTTTCCCATCATACGGAATTATTATACTATACTTGTCGAAAAAAAGAAAGTATTTGCGCCTTCTAAGACCTAAAATTCTCACATTTTTCACATAAAAAAGATGCCACCGTAACAGAAACCCGTACAGTGGCATTGAATCTTCAAATCAAAGCGTCAAATGTGATTACAGAGCTACGATAACCTTCTGCTTTACAGCCTCGGAAAGTGTATCAGCGTTCGCGGAAAGGCTGATGATGATGTCTACCTTGAACTTCGACGAAACCATATCCAGTTTTTCAATGACGCGCTCGATGTCGTCCGCATTCATGCATGCGATCTTCAGGAAGCTGTCGAGATAAATCTTCTCCAGATCGTGATCCTGCGAAATGATACCGCAGATAAAACCTACAAACTCGGAAGCACACTCAACACAGTAATCGTTCACGTTGATAAGACGGATCTTGTTGTTGAGCTCGTACATATGCTTATTGCTCTTGTCCAGATAAACGATGGTACCCTTCGACGTTACGATGTCTGCATTTACCTTGTCGAGCAGAATCTTTGTCTTTCCTTTTCCTTTTTCCCCGGCGATAATCTGTACCATTGGCTTGTCCTCCTTAAAAGTGGTTCCGATACGGCAATTTCAGTCGTCTTCGGATGGTTTTATTATAATATAGGATCGGTAAAATAACAACTGCATTTCACGAAAAATGCACATTTTCCGTCCGATTATTCGGTAAGGCAATAAGTTGTCATCAAATCATTCAGTTTCCCGTATAATTTTGCTTCTGTCTCCGCCCGGAACACTCCGATGATGTATTCTGTGCCATAGGAATTCTTGATGTGAAGAATCATACAATAGCCGGCGGAATTGGTCGTTCCGGTCTTTCCTCCGAGAATCGCGATGCTGTTCGGATAATCGTAATGATGCTTTGCGTCATTGAGCTTAAAGCAGTTGGTGGTCTTAACCGTACGGGAACGCTGCGCGCCGGAAGCGTCGGTATAGTTGTAACGCTTCTCGGTTAAGCTGATCATCTCCCTGAATTCTTTAAACTTCATGCATTCCTGGTAGACGATATACATATCATAAGGCGTTGTCTTATGCTTTTCGTCGTGCAGTCCGCTCGCGTTTTTGAAGGTTGTCGTCTGGCCGCCGAGTTTCTTCATTTCGTTATTCATCATTTCAACGAAGGACTCTTCGTTACCGGCAACGTATACGGCAAGGGCAAGCGCCGCGTTGTTCGCACTGGCGACAAGCATGCAGAGAAGCAGGTCGTGTATGGTCATTACGTCGCCTTCGTTCAGCTCTACAACAGAGCCTCGTGCCATTTCCGCGATCTCTTTCGAAATGGTTACCATTTCATCGGTCTTGCAGCGGTTTAACACGACAAGTGCCGTCATAAGCTTCGTAATGCTTGCCGGGAAGAAAAGCTTATCCATCTTATAGCCGAATACAAGTTCGTTCTTTGTACGGTTAATGACGAAAACGCTTCCGTTCCGGTCCGGCTTCTCTTCATCGAAGACATAGTCGGTAGACAGCATGTCCGGCGTGAAATTGCAGATGTAAAACTGCGAAAGAAGCGGCGCATAGGATGCCTGAACAAGGGCACCGACGTCATTGTGAACGACGCTGTCCGCAGCATCATAATCGCCTAACAGATTCTTCTCTTTCTTTCCGCAGCCGGTTACTCCGACAAGCAGAGTCACAACAAGCAGCACACAAAGAATTCGTTTCATTGGTTCAGCCTTTCTGCAATATTTTTGGATTACAGTCAATCCCTGACAGTTCATCTTCAAACCAGTTTATCCCCTAACAGTTCCTTTAAATCCATATCATAGCGTTCTTTTTCAAGAAGCGTGCTCTTGTTCTGCAGTCCGACATTCAGCAAAACGCCCATGGTCATCATACTGATCAGAAGCGAACTGAGACCGGAGCTAACGAAAGGAAGCGGAATTCCGGTATCCGGAAGCAGGGAAACAACAACGCCGATGTTAACGATTGTCTGCAGACAAAGCATTACGGAAATGCCGGAGGCAATCAGATAACCGAGCCGGTCCTTCGCATTCATCGCAACGCGGAATCCGATAAATGTGAGGAGCATAAACAGAAATATCGTAATCAGGCATCCGAAGAAACCGAACTCTTCCGCTATCGCGCAGAAGATAAAGTCGGATTCCACGACGGGGACGTAGTTGGTCATGCGGTGCGAAGTGTCGCCGATTACCATCTTACCGAACATGCCGCCGGATTCGATGGCCGCAGCCGCCTGGTTCTGCTGATACATTTCGTCCGGATAGTCTTCCGGGTGCAGAATTGAAAGAATACGCGGAGCCTGGTATTTGTTCAGAATCTTCTGGAACGGCTGCTGAATGTACCAAAACAGAAATGACGAAATCGGAACCGCGGCGATAACTGTCGGAATGACAACCTTATAGGACACTCCTCCGATGAAAAGCATAAAGGCAAATGTGGCAACAAGCACAATACTCGTGCTGAGGTCGGGCTGGTCGAAAATCAGATAAATCGGAATCATTCCGAGAACAAACACGAGCATAAAGCCCCAGAAACGGTGAAAACGGTCTCCGAGCTTCACAAGAAGCGTCGCCACGAATATGATAACAACCAGCTTGGATATTTCCGAGGGCATAAATTCAAAGCCGCGTCCCGGTTGACCGTGTCCGCCGATCTTGATCCATCTTCTTGCCTCGAAATGGGACCAACCGTAGATGAAGGGGATGGTCGGGTACGAAATATACTTACACAGTAACATCATTCCGATGTTACCGATGTATATGAGTATATAAAACTTCGCAAAGATATGGTAATCAATCAGGGAAACGACGAACATGACAAAAAAGCCGAACAGAAGTCCGTACAGCTGACGTTCAAACTGGTTTTCGTCACTGTCCTGCAGTTTCTGAATCAGAACAAGACTGATCGTTCCGAGAATGATTACAATCGAAACAAGCGAAAACTTATAATTGTTCACATGATATCTGAGCTTACGAAACATGTGTCTTCCTTCCGTCTTTAATCAATCAGTTCGTATAATTCCTCGTCCGCAGCGAAGGTATCCTCCACAACCGGACGGATTTTGACATCTTCATCCACGATTTCCGCGATCTTGCTGCAGAATTCAAGCTGGCTCTTCTTAAGGAGCTTCGCTTCCTTCTTCTTCTCTTTCTCCGTAAGTACCGGAGCATGGTATTCATAATGCCCGATCATCAGCTTTTCGGGTTTCATCTGCGCGGCATAAACAAAGGCTTCCCGGTTCGAATTGGTACCGGCGATGGCGGTTCCGAGAAGAGCTCCGATAACAATAATGTTTCCGCCGCTT
Source organism: Lachnoclostridium sp. UBA1241 (assembly GCA_002308955.1). Lineage (GTDB taxonomy): Bacteria > Bacillota > Clostridia > Lachnospirales > Lachnospiraceae > ISDg. The sequence goes on from DBWJ01000065.1 coordinate 55,943, forward strand.
ACAATCTCCGCTCCCGTTTCCACGTTGCCGAGAATGATAATGGAATTCTCGGTTTCCAGACGGCGTCCGGAGCGTACAATCCCCTGATAAAACTGCGCGGTCTTCGTCGAAAGGCTTCCGATCACCTGATCCATCGTCTGGCGAAGAATCGTTTCGTTGGTCTCGTTGCCGTCAATAACACAGATAATCTCGAGGTCGGAATTCTCGGAGATAACCCTGAGAATCTCCTTCTGCTCGTCGGTATCCAGCTCTCTTCCCTCAAATTTCATGGACATACGGGCGCTGCCGAGGAATTTGGCGGAACTCTTAATACGTTTCTCAAGACTCTCAAGAATCTCTACAAAGGACGCATCCGGAGAAAGTACAAGGGAAATTCCGTCCTTATAGCCTTTGATTATGACATTATTATCCATCGAAAACCTCTTGTTTATTTAATCAATGTAATCTGTCACAATAACGATTTGTATCAGCCGAATTAGTCAGTGTAACCTACCGACTTGATCTTAGCAGCGAAAACCTTTCCGGAAAGCAGATCGTCGTGGTTGTCGCCTTCGAAATAATAGCCGTATACTTCTCTTGCAACAATAGCCGCCTGCTCGGATGCGTATCCGTTCGGAATAACGACGGTGACGCAGATCTCAGGGTTCTCGTAAGGAGCGAAGGAAAGGAACAGCGCATTGTTCGGGTGATTTAAGCTGACCTGCGCGGTACCTGTCTTACCGGCAACCTTAACGGAAAGGTTGGTGTAATACTTTTTAATACCGGAGTCACGTTCGTTAACCACCATGTACATTCCGTTCTTGACGGTATTCCAGTATTCCTTCGGCACGCCATCCATGGTGCTTCTTACGTTCGCCACATTACTTAAGAGAATTTCTCCGGTGGGACCGACAACCTTACTTATAAGCGTCAGGTCATAACAGGTACCCTCGTTGGCAATGGTCGTGAGATATCTCGCAATCTGAATCGGCGCAAAGCTGTGGAAGTATCCTATGGCGGTTCGTACGGCATCTCGTGACGAAATCTGCGGCGTGGCTTCGGAAACCTCTACTCCAGACTTGTCGCCGAGACCGAACATACGGGCGTATTTCTGAATCGCCTTAATGCCGAGGGCATCGACGTACTCTCCTCTTGCGTTAATGGAAAGCCGGTAGCCGACCGTGAAGAAGAAATAGTTACAGGAATAACGTATGGCATTTGCCGCGGTAAGCTTACCGTGGGAATTCGGGTACGCCCAGCATCGCGGGGACGGGTCGACGTCTTCGAATTTTCCTTTGTCGTCAATCAGTTCCTCGGTCGTGATGACGCCTTCCATGAGGCCGGCGATTGCCATCAGCGGCTTAAAGGTGGAACCGGTCGTCGTCTTCGAAGAGGTCGCGCGGAATACAAGCGGATAAGACTTGTCCGCAAGCATCCGGTTGTAATAATTCATGTTAACCTGGTTGGTCAGGTAGTTGTTGTCATAGCTTGGGTACGAGGCCATGCAGCTGACCATGCCGGTGTTCGGATCCGTAATGATGATCGAACCGCTGCAGGGCTCAAGCGCAAGCATTGCGGGCGTGATTTCCATAGTCTGAATCTTATGGACCATGAAATCATACGGGTCGAGCTCGTTCGAATCAAGCTGCGCATAGGTATCCGGGTCCGGCTCGAGAACGCCCTGGTCGTACATGACCATCGCAATCTCCTTCAGCCTGATTACGTAGTCGAAAATCAGAGTGCGGTAAATCTTACTCTTATAATCCGCATCGTCTCGCAGGTGTTCGATGATATAATCCTTCAGGTATCCGTACAGCTCGCGGGTATCGTAGTATTCCTTGCCGATATTGAGCTTCTCGAGATTCACCCAGCCCTGGGTGATCGCGTACTGCAGGAAATGCGCAAGACTTGACTTGCGGTTTACGTAATTCTTGTATTCGTCGTCACGCGTGTTGATCGCCGAGTTGTCAAGAAGCCCCCAGCCGGAGTTTCCGATCTTGTTGTACATGAAATCGATATACTCCTGCACAAACTGCGTCAGATCGCTTCCGCACAGTGTGCAGTCCGGCTCCAGGTTTTTCAGATAGTTATTCCATATGTAGGTTTCGTTTCGTTCAAACAGCGAATACATCTCCTTCTCGATTCGCGAGGCGTCGGGCGCGGAGAAATGCTCCGTGTTGATGATATGGTTCGAGAACAGCGCGTAATAAACCTCGTAAATCGGGATCGTGATCGAGGTTGCGTCCTCTCCCTTCGTACCGTAATCCATCTCTTTCACGATGGCGGAAAGCAGAATGCCGGCTACATAACGTTTTATGATGTTATAACAGCAAATCTGCTGGTCCCGGTCGAGCGTCAGATAGACGTCGTTCCCGGGCACCGCTTCTTTGGTTATTGTTTTGGTGCGCACCTGCCCGCGGTCGTTGATCAGAATCGTGGCAACGCCGTCGGTTCCCGAGAGGTATGTCTCACAGGATTTCTCAATCCCGCTTTTACCGACGATGCTTGTCTCGCTGTAACGAGTGCCTGTGCCGGCGGATTTCAGCATTTCGAGCTCTTCCGCATTGATACGGCCCACATAGCCGACAATATGCGCAAAGTATTCGGCATCAATATAAATCCGGCGCCAGGACTTTGTAATCTCAAGTCCCGGAATCGTCGTCGTATTTTCGTAAAATGTGATACGCGCCTCGTCGCTTATGTTGCTGACGACCCGGAAGGACGAATAGCTCGGATACATGGTGAAGAACTGATAACGGTACGCCATGATTTCAAGCGCGTCTTCTTTCGAGTATTCGTCGGAAATCTGGAACATTCTCGAGGTGTTGTTTCCTTTTCGCATGAATTCGAAAACATCCTCTGCGGTTGCCGCCTTGTGGGCTTCCGTCAGCTCGGATACACTCTTAAGACCGAAGGCATTCTTTTTAAAACGGTCAAGATTGCTTCCGGTTACGGTAAAATACAGCTCTCCGTTCTCATCCATCTTAAGCGGAAAAGAAAACTCGCGCTTATAGTTGAATTCACGGAGAATCTTAATCAGCTCATAGATGGCCGTATTCATTTGCAGGTTGTTGGTAAGCTCGGCGGAGTTGAACATGTCCAGATTAAACTGGAGTTCGTTATAGGCTAAGAGATTGCCGTTGCAATCGTAGATATTCCCTCTCGTCGAAGGAATCGAGACAAGTTTGGTGTAGGATTTTTCGTCACGGGTAATCTTCGTCTTCTCGGGCTCTACCATCTGCATCTTGAAAATGTGAACGATCAGAACGCCGAAAAGAGCAAACAAAACCAAGCCTACCGGTACAAGCCGGTTGGTAAATAGCTCTTTCAGTTTTTCACCGAGTGTCTGTTGCATGAATTCTCCGTGATCAGGTTTCTACCTTGGAATAATCGGTGTAAAGCGGTTTGGTCACCTTCCAGTATATGAGATCCAGGATCCGATAGACCGGAATGAATACGATACATGTATAAATCGCAAGCGGAATCATCTGATAAAGAATATATGCGCCGAGGTGCGTGCGTCCGTGTGTCAAAAACAGGAAGACATAGCACATGAAGGCGAAAAGGAATTCCGACGCGGCAGCCATCATTAACGGAAGCAGAATGTCGTTCTGCACGTAATACTTGGCGAGGAAGCCGTTCAGGTATCCGAGGAACATATAGAAAAGCGCAAAAACGCCCAGATATCCGCCGGAGGCAATGTCTAAAACGAGCCCTGCGAAAAATCCCACGAACATCCCTTTCGTCTTCCCGCGCTGATAGGCGGCGGCAACGACGATCATGACGATCAGGTCGGGAATTATGTTGTAATATCCGAATGCCAGATGCGTGAAAAGCGTTGTTTTCAGCAAAACGGCAATCAGGATTTCCACTGCGTAAACAAGGACGACAACCATCGTGCTACTCCTCAGTCAGGTTCTTTTTCAGGTCGGTAATGATCAATACGGTGTTCAAATGCTCGAAGTCGACAACCGGCGTCAGATAACCGGTCTTTGTAAGTCCGTCGTTCTCATTCTGGATATTCGAGATGTATCCGATGAGAATGTCGGGAAGATACTTGTCGCTAAGAGGCGAGGTATAAACTTTATAGTTGTTTCGGACCTCGGTGTTGATCGAGAGGTCGCGGATTTCAATGTATCCCATGGAAAGCAGTTCGAGATTTCCGCAGACGATACAGTTATCGTCGGTCTTCGTAACGATCGCGCTGACGTAATTGTTATCGTCGATGATGGAACGGACAATGGAATAATTCGGACCGACTTCGGTGATGATACCGACAAGGCCGGCGCCGGCAAGCACGTTCATATCCACCTGAATGCCGTCCTTATAGCCTTTGTCGAGGGTGAATCTTGCGTAATATCCGCTGGAATCCTTCGCTATGATGTTGGCGCCGACGGTCGTATAGTTCTTATAGCTGTCGGCAAGGGAAAGCAGCTGCTTATACCGCTCCAGATCATACAGCGACTGCTCGATGTTCTCTTTCTCGCGGGTGATCCTGTCATTTTCCGCCTTTAATTCCGCTATCTCCTTCTGTAAGGCCTCAACCTGCTCGAAGTTATCGACGGCATTGTTGATGCCGGTTCCGAGAGTCGTGATGCCCTTCTGAAGAGGAACCAGAAAAGAGTTCATGCGGGTTCTGGCAACGTCGAAAACGTTGGCAAATTTGTACGAGAAAAAGATCAGGAAGATGCAGATCATCGTCATGATCAAAAGAACGTATCTCGGTTCCATATCATATTTTGGTTTCTGACGTTCTTTCAAAGGAATCTCCTCTCCCGTTAAAGCGGGAATTTATCTTCTGCAAGCGCCTGCTTTAAGCTTACGGCGTAACGGTCGTAATAACGGTCCTCCATAATTTTCGCGAGGCCGTTGGTAACGGTCATGACACCGAAATCACTGACCGTAACCTTATTGTTTCCGAGGTTCGTGGAGAACAGGAATGAAAGCCCCGGAAGGTTTGCGGAACCGCCGGTCAGGCAGATTCCGTTATGATATACGTCTGCGGCGATCTCCGGCGGGGTCCGGTCAAGAATGACACGGATGTTCTCGAAAATCGACTGCATCGATTCGGAAATCGCGTCGTTGACAAGTTCCGTTGTTACAAGGCTTTCACGAGGTAAGCCGGTAACCAGGTCGCGGCCGAACGCGTTCATCGAATCATCCCGTTTCGAGGAGAAGTTTGCAAGCTCCAGTTTTAAGGATTCCGCGGTCTTCTCTCCGATCAGAAGGTTATACTTTCGGCGGATCATATTGATAATGTTTTCGTTGAAGGTTCTTCCGCCGATGGGAAGGAGTTTGCTGAACAGGATTCCGCCGAGGCTTATGATGGATATTTCGGTCGTTTCGGAGCCGATATTCACTACCATGGTTCCCTGGGACTTTACGATATCAACGCCCGCGCCGATGGCGTCGGCAATGGGCTTTTCCACGAGACGGATCCGTTTCGGACGGACCAGGGTGCCGTCAACAAGATCGTAGAAGGCCTTCTTCTCCACCTCGGTAATGTCCGAAGGAACCGCAACATAGTACTCGGAACCGCGGAATTTACCGAAGACACGCTCCAGATCGAGGAACATGCAGTTCAGAAGGGAAAGCATGTTGGCGAAGCTGTTGATGACGCCGTGGGCAATCGGGAACGTTACATTGATGGATTCCGGCGTTTTACCGTACATTTCGAAAGCCTCATCGCCGATTGCGAGAATCTTTGTGTGATTCTTGAACGCGATGACGCTCTTCTGATTATAGACAACGCCCTGCCCTTTTCGATAGATTTTCGTGGAATCCGATCCGAAATCGATTCCGAACACTTTCTGTGCCATAGATATCCTCAGATTAAATGTTTTTCATGAAAACTGTAATAGCTGTCACCGCCGAATACGATGTGGTCAAGCATCGGCAGCTGCATCATATCGCCGAGCTGCTTTATCTGTTCCGTTAATACGCGGTCTGCAGCGCTCGGAGCCGGATTTCCGCTCGGATGGTTGTGCATCAGTACGAAACTGACGGCCCGGTGTTTTAATGCAAGGCGGAAAATGTCACGCGGCGACACCAGTGAACAGTTCACAGTTCCTCGCGTCACAACCACATCCCGAATACGTTTCATTCGGTTATCAAGAAGCAGTATTCGGACTTCTTCCTGACTAAGATACCGCATGGTCTCGCGGTAATGACGGTAGATGGCTTCGGCATCGTTTAAACAAAGTGATTCTTCCGTCCGCTCCGCCCACATTCGCCTTGCGATTTCCCCGACAGCAGAAAGCTGGATCGACTTTACGCGACCGATTCCCGGAATCTGTTCGAGGGTTTTATTGTCAGGCTCGGCAAGTCCCGAAAGCCCGCAGGTTTCATTTAAAACGGCATAAGCCGTTTCCAGAGCGCTCTTCTCTGCGCTTCCGCTTCTTATGATCACAGCCAGAAGCTCCGCGTCCGAAAGCGCCGAAATACCGAGACGCATAGCCTTTTCATAAGGCTGCTCGCTTCTCGGAAGGGATTTCATCCCGAATTCTTTCCTCATTTCACTTTCCCTTCTTCTCTCTCCGGGAAAGTCACAACTCTATACTATACTACAAACTCCGGGTTTTGTATAGTCCGAGCAAATTACACTAAACCAGATAATACTATATAATTGTGTTATTTGTGTGGCGTGCTGTAGCTGGCTCTTTTCCTGCCGGCTGTTACTGCGGGAGAGGCACATCACAAGCTGAATTGTGAGTGCCTTCTCCCACAGTACGCCGGCAGGAATATATACCGGTAACGGCACGCCACACAACTTACGCTTTATAGATCAATACACCCTGCTTTGGCAAGTCCTTCCAAGGACATTAAGATGCCGAGTTTGGCATGGTACCAGGTCAGGCCGCCCTGGAAATATACACGGTAAGGTTCGATCAGGGGGCCGTCTGCGGAAAGTTCGATTGAGGAGCCTTGATAAAAGGCGCCTGCGGCCATGATAACCTCGGATGAATATCCAGGCATTGCCCACGGTTCGGGGGTTACGTGGCTGTCTACAGGGGCTGCAGCCTGAATGCCTTTACAGAAAGCAATAAGAGCTTCTGCGGAGCCGAGGGTTACTGCCTGTATGATGTCATGTCTGGATTCGGTTCCGTTCGGATGTACCGGGAACCCAAGCTGCTCATAAAGCCTTGCGGCGAATATGGCGCCCTTTAATGCACCTGCCGTAACGGTCGGTGCAAAGAACAGTCCCTGGAAGAAATTCCGATTTAATCCGAGAGACGCACCGACTTCCTTTCCGAGTCCGGGACTCGTCAGCCGGTATGCGCACTGCTCAATATAAGCTTTCTTTCCGACAATATAACCGCCGCTCGGAGCAAGTCCGCCACCGGGGTTTTTAATCAGGGAACCGACACACAGATCCGCTCCCACTTCGGTTGGCTCTATCGGTTCCGTGAACTCACCGTAACAGTTATCCACCATACAGATAACATCGGGCTTGATTCCCTTGATAAAAGAAATCAGTTCGCCGATCTTAGCGACCGAAAGCGTCGGACGCTCGGAATAACCGCGGCTTCTCTGAATTTCCACAAGCTTTGTCTTCTCATTGATCGAAGCACGAATTCCGTCGAAATCGAAACCGCCGTCCGGAAGAAGGTCTACCTGCCGGTAGGATATGCCGAATTCCTTTAACGAGCCTGGTGCGTCCTTGATCCCGATAACGGATTCCAGCGTATCGTAAGGCTTTCCGACCGGGGAAAGAATCTCGTCGCCCGGACGAAGGTTAGCGGACAGCGTAAGTGCAAGCGCATGGGTTCCGCATGTAATCTGGGAACGGACAAGTGCATCCTCCGTCTTAAAAACGTCCGCGTATACCGCTTCCAATGTCTCTCTTCCGAGGTCATTATAGCCGTAGCCGGTGGAGGCCTCCATGCAGCCTTCGGAAACACGGTTCTTCTGCATCGCGCGAAGCACCTTCATCTGGCAGAGCTCGGCGTTAGTATCAATTGCGGCGAATCTTTCCGCAAGTTCCTTCTCGGTCTTCTCTCCGAGTTTCAAAACGGAATCCCGGATGCCGAATTCTTTGTAACAGTCAAACAATTGCTTTCTCCTTTAAAATCGATAGCATTTGCCGCAGAATCTCTTCCTCCGGCATGGTGCTTTTGTTAAACATGATAATGTCCTTCTCGCGGCGGAACCAGGTGAGCTGGCGCTTCGCAAAATGTCTCGTCTCGAGCTTAATCTTATAGACAGCTTCTTCGAGCGTGCATTCTCCGCGAAGATATGAAAGCAGCTGCTTATAGCCGAGTCCCTGCATTGCCACCGTGCAGTCGGAATAGCCGAGTTTTACGAGGTTTTGCACTTCCTTAAGAAGTCCCTCGTGCATCATTCGGTCTACACGGCGTTCTATGCCGTCATAAAGCTCTTCACGGTCCTTCGTCAGAACGAAATACGCATAATTAAACTGCGGCTCCCGGTCGGCGTACTGCGCGTTGTGGAGGGATATCGTCATATCGTGATAATGCTCGAACTCAAGCGCCCGGATGACGCGCTTTATGTTCTGCTTCGGTATGATTTCACAGGATTTCGGATCAACCTTACGAAGCATTTCGTAAAGCCGGTCTTCGCCGTCCGGTTCTCCCGAAAGCTTTTCAAGCAAAAGCCTGAAACCGTCCGTACGGTCTTCTTCGTCAAATGTGACACCCTTCAGCAAAGCCTGAATATAAAATCCGGTGCCGCCGACCACAATCGGAATATGTCCGTTATTTCGAATCGTTTCAATCGCCTGCTCGGCAAACGTTCGGAATACAGATACATTGAATTCCTCGTCGGGATTCAGGCAGTCGATCAGATAATGCGGAACGCCCTGCATCTCCGACGGCTTGATTTTCGCCGTTCCGATATCCATATGACGGTATACCTGCATGGAATCGGCGCTGATAATCTCCCCGCCTACGGTTTTCGCAAGCTTAAGGGAAAGCGCGGTTTTCCCTGCAGATGTCGGGCCGGATATTATGATTAATGGTTGTTTCAGATTCGTCATACGATTCGTTTGAATTTTCTTTCCAATTCATATTCGGTCATCGAAATGATCGTAGGCCGTCCGTGCGGACAATGGAACGGATTATCAAGCGACAGGAGTTCTTCGAACAGATGTCTCGCTTCCATTTCGGAAATCGTCTGATTGCCTTTGATGGCCGCCTTACAGGACATGGAAGCCATCGTTTCAAAGACGCGCTCCGGCGTCACTCCGGTGTTGAATTCCGATAAGGAATCGAGGATTGCGAGGAAATACTCTTTCGCATCCATCCGGTATAAGGTGGCCGGTACGGCGCTTATCTGATAGTCTCTTCCGCCGAAATGCTGAATCACAAATCCGGCTGCCGTAAAGGTATCCATATATTCCGTAAGAACCTGCTCCTCGCGAAGCGAAAGCGAAAGGATAATGGACGGATAAATCATCTGGGAGCAGTTTTCTCCCGATTCAAATGCCTTCACAAGCCGCTCGTAATTGATCTTCTCGTGTGCAGCATGCTGGTCGATAATGTACATCTTTCCTTCGGTTTCGATGATCCAGTAGGTCTTGAAAACCTGTCCGATAATGCGGAAATCAACAGTCTTGCGGAGTTTGACGAAATCCTCATCTGAAGCGGTCTGAACCAGGGGAGTCTTTATATCCGTGGATCCGGCTCCATATAACGGCGACGGTATCTCGGATACGGCGGAATCCTTCACATGCTTCTCGGGTTCAAAGGGCATCGGAGCCTGTACGGGCTTTGGTTCCTCATAGAACATCGAAATCTGCTCGGGCTTCGGAGTCACAACGGGTTTCGAAGTCGTTTCGGAATTTGGCTGCAAAGGTTGCGAAAGTTGCATTGCCGGTTGCACTTCCGGATTCGCCGGCTGCATCGCTTCCATCCGCTTCGTTTCGAAAACTTCGGGCGGACGCTCGAAAACGGGCTTCTTCTCCTCTTCCGTTCCGGCGTCCGGAATCAGAACAGCGTTGTGAAGCGCCGTAGAGATTGCCTTACGGATTTCATCGCAGACATTCTCCTGCTCGGAGAACCTTACATCCGTCTTGGTCGGATGAATGTTGACATCCAGTTCTTCCGGATTCAGCTCGAACAAAAGCGCCGTGAACGGATACTGATGCTGCATCATATATGCCGAATAGGCATCTTCAATTGCCTTATACAAAAGGTTGGAACGTACATAACGGCCGTTCACGAAGTACATCTCATATCCGCGGTTTCCACGGCTTATAACAGTCTTTCCGATATAGCCGCGAATCGACACCTTCTGTCCGTCGTAATGCATCGGAATCAGATTGTCGGCAACCTCGCGCCCGAACATATTATAGATGGCGTCCTTCTGGTTGCCGTTTCCCGACGTGTGAAGCACGGTCCGGCCCTGCAGCATTACGTTAAATGCCACATCGCTTCTCGCCACCGCGAACCGGTTCATGGTTTCGCTGATATATCCGGCCTCGGTAACGGAGGACTTCAAAAACTTTCGTCTTGCGGGCACATTGTAGAAAAGGTCACGGATAAAGAAGGTGGTTCCGTCGGGACAGCCTGCGTCCTCAAAGCTCTTCTCCTCGCCGCCTTCAATGACATAACGGCTTCCGAGGAAATCCTCCTTCCGCTTTGTCAGAAGTTCTACCTTTGCTACGCTTGCGATGCTTGCAAGCGCCTCACCGCGGAAACCGAGACTCCTTATATGCTGAAGGTCGGCTTCCTCTTTGATCTTACTGGTTGCATGTCGCAGAAAGGCGGTCGGAATGTCGTCCTTTTCCATGCCGCATCCGTTATCGGTTACGCGGAGGAATGAAATCCCGCCGTTCTGTACGTCCACAGTAACGGAAGATGCCCCGGCATCCAGGGCATTTTCCACTAATTCCTTTACAATCGAAGCCGGTCTTTCAATCACTTCCCCGGCCGCAATACGGTTAATCGTATCGGGGCTTAACAGGTGTATGATTCCCATGCCTGTCAGCCTCCGTTCTGCTCGAGATAATTCTCAAACTGTTCAAGCGTCATTAAAATGGTACGCGGCTTGGTGCCTTCCTCGGGTCCGACTACGCCGGCGTCGGCGAGCTGGTCCATAATACGGGCGGCACGGTTAAATCCGATCTTATACATTCTCTGCAGAAGTCCGATGCTTGCCTTGTCCTTTTCAATGATGAAACGGCCGGCTTCCGCAAAGTATTCGTCATGGTCGGAATCGCTTGACGAGGAATCCGCAAGACTTCCGGAGCTCTTCTTTCCGCTTTCGGCGGAAGCTTTGTCAATCTGCGCAGAGATGCGCTCGCTGTAGGATACGCGGTCACTGTTCTTCGTCTTGATCTCGTCAACAACTGCCTTAACTTCCTGATCGGAAACGAATGCGCCCTGTACACGGATCGGCTTCGGAATGCCGCTCGGGAAGAACAGCATGTCGCCCTTACCGAGAAGCTTGTCCGCACCGGTCTGGTCGAGAATTGTTCTCGAATCGGTAGCCGATGCTACGGCAAATGCGATACGGGACGGTACATTGGCCTTGATCAATCCTGTGATAACATTAACGGTAGGACGCTGCGTCGCAAGTACAAGGTGAATGCCTGCGGCACGTGCAAGCTGTGCAAGACGGCATATCGCCTCTTCCACTTCACCCGGAGAAACCATCATCAGATCGGCCATCTCGTCGACGATGATCAGAATCTGCGGCAGTACTGCGCGCTCATTACCCTCGTTATCAAGAAGCGGCGTGCGGCTTGAACGAACACGCTCGTTGTAGCCATCCACGTCTCTGACCTCAAGCTCCGCAAAGCGCTTGTAACGGTCCATCATTTCCATAACGGCCCAGTTCAGCGCGCCGTAAGCCTTCTTCGGATCGGTCACAACCGGAATCAGAAGGTGCGGGATGCCGTTATAAACGCTCAGTTCAACCACCTTCGGATCGATCATGATCAGGCGGACATCCTTCGGCTCGTACTTATACAGAATGCTCATGATGATTGTGTTGATGCAGACGGATTTACCGGAACCGGTGGCGCCGGCAATCAGAACGTGCGGCATCTTCGCAATATCGGTTACGACGGCGTTGCCTTCGATATCCTTACCGACGGCGAAATCAATCTTGCCGTGGCCGTTCTTGAACTTATCGGACTCAAGAAGCGAACGGATATAAACGGTAGAGCCCTTGGTATTCGGAACTTCGATACCGACGGCGCTCTTTCCGGGAATCGGTGCCTCGATACGGATATCCTCGGCAGCCAGATTCAGCTTGATATCATCTGCAAGCGCGGTAATACGGGATACCTTCGTTCCGACTTCGGGCTGCAGCTCGTAACGGGTAACGTTCGGGCCGCTTGTATAATTCGTAACGGTAACGCTTACGCCGAAGCTGTGAAGCGTATTCTCAAGTTTCAAAGCCGTCTCGCGAAGCTCAAGCGGAGACATCGACTGCTGGCTTCTGTCAGGTCGCTTCAGAAGTTCGATACGCGGGAATACATAGGGCTTCTCGGTAATTTCGTCCACCGGACCGATATCGGTCTCATCATCGCCTTCGAGGGACTGTTTCTTAGCTGCAGGCTTCGATGCGGGAACATCGGCTGTCTCATTTGCCGCACTCTTTTCTTTCGAACGTCTCTCTTTCGCTTCGGCAAATGGGATTTCGTCGGCGCGGTTTTCGGTATAATCGTCCTCTTCCTCCGGCGGGATGTATTCACCGATAGGCTGAGGTTCTTCGGTAACGCCCGGGAAGGCAATCACGTTCTGCGCGTGAATCTCGGGTATTCCGGAGTGATCTTCCTCATAGGAAGCATGGTTCTCTATATCGGCCTCCGGATCGGGAGTGGCCGGCGTATTGAATTTGCGGTCCATCTCGCTCTGGTAGGTCGGAACGTTCGTCGTATTGTTGAGAATCGGCTGATAATACTGAATATCCGGAGCGTTGTGATGCTTCTTGTTAACGGCCGGTTCCTTCTTTCCGTAGCCCTTCAGCCGGTCAATGATACTCGGCTTCTTCTGCTTTTGGGTGCGCGGCATCTCATAGCTCGGAGCATCGGGCGATGTTGTAGTGTCCACATTCACCAAAACAAGCTTCTTACGGCGGTTCTCCTCCTGGATCTCGTCAAGGCTCATCTGGCGGTATTCATTGAAGTTCGAGGCGGTCTTCGCGCGCTGCGCTTCGGCTTGCTGACGGCGCTCTTCCTCTTCTCTTTCTTCTTCGCGGAGCTGGCGCATGATGGCACGCTGCTCGGCACGCTTTTTCTTGATCATGTGAATGACTGCCTTGCCGCTTATGAGCATAATGCAGACAAGAACAAGTGTAACAAGAATCAGAATCGAAGCTACATTTCCGAACAAAGCATACAGCGGGCAGGAAAGCAGCTCACCGATCAGTCCGCCGCCTTCCTTCGCCTTGAAGGAAGCAGCAAACTGGAAATTCTCGGCAAGTCCGCAGCCGATGTGTATAAGGCCGCAAATCAGGAAGATTCCGGTCCAGAAATAGATGGATTTCCGGGTGGCAACCGGATTTCCTTTGTTGGAACGGGTAAAGATTACGAAGCCGATCAGGGCAAACGGGAAGATATAGGACATGGCTCTTCCCATGAATCCCATCATAATGCTCTTAAAGAAGCCGCCCACGACGCCGCACAGGTCGAATAAACTCAGGAAAAGAAGCGTCGAAACAAGAATCGTGCAGATGATAATGATATCGTCGACGATTTCCTTCTTCTTGCGCATCTCCTCGAGATACTCTTCGGTAGCGTTCGGGGTATTTCCCTTCTTGTCGAGGGCAACGTTCACATTTACCGCATTCTTCTCGGCATTGTCGATGGCCTTTTGATTGAATTTAGAGCCGGGATACTTTTTGTTTGCATCGGTTTTGGTTTTCTTGGTTGCCAATCCTCTCACCTCATTCCTTACGTAATCAAAAGTATAACGAATATCAGAAGTCCCAGGCCGATTCGGTACCAGCCGAAGACCTTAAAGTCATGTTTCTTGACGTAATCGATCATCCAGTTGACGGTTGCGAAGGCTACGAGAAATGCCACAAGCATCGCCGTCAGCAGAATCGCATACTGCATTCCGTCAAAATCGAAATTGTATTTCAAAAGCTTCCAAAGAGACGCTCCGATGATGGTCGGAATCTCGAGGAAAAATGTGAATTCCGTTGCCACTCCCCTGCTTGCTCCGAGAAGCATCGCTCCGATGATCGTGATACCGGAACGGGAGGTACCGGGGATCATCGCGAGAATCTGGAAACAGCCGATATATACGGCAAGTTTCATCGGAATCGAACCGAGTGTCCGGAAACGCGGCGTATTCTCTTTGCTGTACTTTTCGATGAACAGGAACACGATACCGTAAAGGATCAATGTAATCATTACGGTAATCGTACTTGTACGTCCGTGGAACAGCTTATCAAACAGGTTATCAAACAAAAGTCCCGCAATCGCCGCCGGAATGCATGCAAGTCCGATCTTCACCCACAGATAAACCTTGGGGCCCTTTACGATGACCCGCTTCTCTTCGGTCATTCCGAGGGGCCACAGCTGGCGGAAGAATATAAGCATTACCGCCAGAATCGCGCCGAGCTGAACCACGACGGTGAAAATCTCGGAGAAGGCTTCATCCTGTAAGCATTCCGGACGGAGCAGCCGCTCTAAAAGGAGCAGGTGTCCGGTACTGCTTATCGGCAGGAATTCCGTAATGCCTTCGGCGATACCGAGAATCACGATTTTCAGGAATTCAAAGAAATTCATTCAATGACCTCAAATCTAAGCTTCCAACGAAATTTCCTCTCCCTGTTTTAACAAAACGGAAAAGGTACGGTCACGGTAACGAACCTCCGCACGGTAGTCGCTGCTTTCCGCACGGACCGTGAACCTCGTAAGGCGCCCGTCTTCCACATAAAGATTGTAGACTGCACCTCCCCTTGCGCGAAGCCCCTTAAAGAAGCCGTCTCCGAACTGCTTCGGAAGCGCAGGGAGAAGGACTGCCTGATTGTCGCCGGAGTAAAGGAAGGCTTCTCCGATAGCGGCAATGGCGCCGAAATTCCCGTCGATCTGGAACGGCGGGTGATTATCCAAAAGATTGTCAAGCGTGCTCCGCTTTAAAAGGGCGGTCAGGTTCTCGTAAAGCTTCTCGCCGTCGCGGAGTCTGGCGTACATATTCATGATCCAGGCGCGGCTCCAGCCGGTNNATGGCCGCCGCCGTTACGAAGTCTTCTCTGAAGCGTAACCTTCGCCGCTTCGAACAGACTCTTGTCTGCATCGTCCGCATGAATCTGATTGGACGGATACAATGCGTACAGATGGGATATGTGTCGGTGTCCGGGCTCCAATTCCTCATAATCCTCGGGCCATTCCATAACCTGACCGAACTGTCCGATTCTTATCGGAGGAATCTTCGAAAGCAGTTCCTTCGTCTTCTGAAGGAAAGCCTTATCGGCATCCTCAAGGATTTCTGCGGCCTGTAAAAACTCCGTAAACAGATCCCGAAGAATCTCTAAATCCATCGTGGAATTATAGCAAAGATGCCCTTCTTCTCCGTTCGGAAGCCGGTATGTGTTCTCCGGAGAAAGGGACGGGCAAAGAATTACCGTATCCTCCTTCTCAATCAGAAAATCATGGAAAAACTGCACGCTGTCCCGCATGACCGGATACATCTTCTCGAGGAATCTTACATCCTTCGAATACCGGTAATGCTCCCAGATATGCGTGCAAAGCCAGGCCATACCCATTACCCAGTAGGTCGCGGGAATCCAGGCGTCCTGCGGCGCCGTATCGCCCCACATGTCGGTATTGTGATGGGCTACGATTCCGCGGCAGCCGTACATGTCACGTGCGGTCTTCTGCCCGGTTTCGCTCATGCGCTGCATCAGATCAAAAAGCGGCATATGACATGTCCCAAGCCCGAACACTTCGGCAGGCCAGTAATTCATTTCCGTATTGATGTTAATCGTGTATTTGCTGCCCCACGGCGGATCCATATGTGCATTCCAGATGCCCTGAAGATTCGCCGGCAGGGAACCTTCCCTGGAACTTGCGATCAAAAGATAGCGGCCGAAATCGAAATACGTCTTGACCAGTCCGTTATCCGGCGATTCCAATGAGAAAAGCCTAAGCCGGTCATCCGTCGGCACGGTATCCATCTCGGCATCATAGGAGAAAGCGAATTCCGTCTTCGTAAAGAGCGCCCGGTAATCCTTCACATGCTCCTCGTAAAGCTCGGAATACGTGCGGTGCCGTCCCGCATTCAGAAGGTAACGGACCTCTGCAAGAGGGTCCGGGATATAAAACGTTGTTGTCGCGGTGAACAGGATGCAAAGGTCCTGAACACCCTTACATACAAGGTATTCGCCCTGACATTCGACGGTGCCGCCAGTATGGAACGAGGTCAGTCCCGCGACATAGCGGTAATCCTCTCCTACCATAGCTCCCATTGTGTAAATTGTCGCATCATCATGGAAGGAACTGTCGTAAAATGTCATACGCCCGTAATTCACATCCACATCGAAAGGACGGTGAGAATCATTCGTGATCCGCATCACAAGGATCCCTGCGGGATAGCTTGCAAAGATTTCCTCGCGGTAGGTAACCCCTCCGAAGGTTTTCTTTAAGCGGAACACTGCCGAATCCAGATCCAGCTCCCGTTCGTAGCCGGTTACCGGACCGTTTATGTTCTTGTAGCGGATATTCAGATCGCCGAGTGTCGAATACGTCCGTTCGCTCTGGGGCGTAGCGGTGAAGCAATGAAGCAGTAAGTCTTCCGCTTCGGAAATCCGTCCGGAAAGAATCAGCGAACGCACCTCAGAAAGATGCTCCTTCGCATCCTGATTCACGCGGCTCATGGGTCCGCCGTACCAAACGGAATCCTGGTTCAGCTGAAGCCTCTCGCAGTCGGCGTTTCCGAAAATCATCGCGCCGAGTCTTCCGTTTCCGATCGGAAGCGCCTTGTTCCAGTCCCGTCCCGCTTCGGTTGTATAAAATAATCGGCTCATAGTGTATCCTTACAGGTTATTGAGTTTTCTTGCGGTGAACCAAAGTCCGAAGGTGAATTCCTTCTCGCTTAAGCGGTAGAATTCATCAAGATCCGGTCCGCAGCTTGCGGAACCGATACCGGACATCCGGTAGTCTGCGCAAAGTACGGTTCGATCCTCGGGAATCAGCTCCCAACTGTGCTTTTTCTCTTTTAACTGCTCCTGCGAATAATGAGACGCATTTACGGAGAAATCCGTTTCCGCATCCAGTCTTACAAGATAACGGTCATTGGAAACCGTAGCGTAACGGCAGGCGTAATGCGAGGAGTTCTCCTGCGGCCGTACATAGTCTTCGTGGTTGTTCGTAACGGTCGTATGATGCAGGTCAACATAGGAAGCAAGATTCTTATCCTCGTAGCTTTCAAGAGGACCGCTTCCGTAATAACTGAAGTCTTCGAAATCATCCCTGAGGAAGAAACGAAGCCCGAATCTCGGAAGGTAGGTAATCTGATCGTTAATCTTAACCTGCGTCTTGATATTCAGCTCTCCTGCAGGATGGAATATGTATTCAAGATTCACCTGGGCAGCCGGATAGTAACCGGCGAAACCGAGGGAAAGCTCTGCCTTGATCGTTACGATATCCACGGCTTCGATAATCTTAACCGAGTATACCTTCGGAGTCAGATTTCCGAGACGGAACGTATCCCACTCCCTGCGGATTCTTCCGTCGTTATCGATCGGCGCGCGATAAAGGTTAAACGCCGACGGAGCCGTGAGCACTTCTTCACCGTCGATTAAGATCGAAGTAATCGAAGCGTTTTTCTTCGAAACCGTGTAAACGGCTTCCTTTGTTTCAATCGTATAACTGTTGTCGTCCTCTTTTGCGTGCAGGAAAAGTCTTCCGGCAAGTTTCACCGGAGCAAACCGGTGGGTGGAGGAACGAAGACACAGCTGGTCGAAACCCGCCTCGGTGCCTGCTTCGCAGTACGGTGTATCTTTCTTATAACGGGTGATGAAACGAACTCTCACGTCCTCCCCGTGATTCTGCGGCACTTCCGGAACCTTAATCGTAAGGGACTGCCCCGCGGCAAGCGTAATGTCAACCGGAGTCTCGTATACGAATTTGCCGGTATCCTTCATCTCCATGGAAAGGCTGAACAGCTCTTCAAATGCCGTAAAATCCATATGGTTCGTTACGACATAAACGGTGCTGTCATATTCGGAAGGCTTTACGGAAAGAGGTCTGTAGCACTGCTTCAGCTCATACAGTCCGGTATGCATCTTCCGGTCCGGATACAGAAGTCCGTCACAGCAGAAGTTTCCGTCGTTCCGGGCTTCGTCGCCGAAGTCACCGCCGTATCCCCATTTTTCGCGGCCGTCCGACGTCTGTCCGATCGAAACGGAATGATCGCACCACTCCCAGACGCATCCGCCCATCATCTTCGGGTTATCATAAATTAAATCCCAGTAAGCGGCGAGATCGCCGTTACTGTTGCCCATCGAATGGGAATATTCGCAAAGAAAATAAGGCTTCGTATTGGTTTCGTCGTTGAGATATTTAACAATATCCGAACGTGACGAGTACATATGCGATTCAATATCGATTTCGTCTTTCGTTGTTCCGTCGAGGACGTAAGCGCAGCCCTCATAATGAACCGGTCTTGTGATATCGGTTGCCTTGACGAGCTTTACTGCATCCTCAAGGAACTTGCTGTAACCGGCCTCGTTGCCCATGGACCAGAGAATGACGCACGGACGATTAATGTCACGGTTAACCAGTTTCATGATCCGGTCGATGATTGCTTTCGCAAAAATCGGATTGGTTACGGCAAGGGCTACCTGGTCATTGCCTGCTTTCCAGTCAAAGCCGTTACCGGCGAATACCGAACCGTGAGACTCAAGATCGGCCTCGTCGATGACGAACATACCGATTTCATCGCACAACTGGTAGAAAAGCGGCTGATTCGGATAATGTGAGGTGCGGATCGCGTTGATATTGCAGCGCTTCATGAGGTACAGATCCTCGCGCATCATCCGTTCGTCGCATGTATAACCGGTCTTTCCGTAGCTGTCATGGCGGTTTACGCCTCTTAATTTGACCGGACGTTTGTTTACTTTGAAAACGCCGTCCTTGATCGTTATCTCGCGAAGGCCGACGCGCTCGCCGATGATTTCGTCCTCAGTAATCAGAAGCAGCTGATACAGGTACGGATTCTCGGGATTCCAGAGAACCGGAGCTTCGATCTTGCAGTCGAAGAAGCCGTCCTCGTCGCATTTGCCTTCCTTGACAACCGTCCCGTCCGCGTCTTTTAAGACATAGGAAACGGCTGCGTCCGAACGCGCCTCGAAATGAAGCATCGCTGACTCGTAATCGTCTCCGAAGGTTGCGGTATAAACATACTTTGTAATGTGCTCCTTCGGCCTCAAAAGAAGATATACGTCACGGAAGATTCCGCTCATGCGGATCTTATCCTGATCTTCAAGATACGAACCGTCACACCATTTCAAAACGGCTACGGCAATGTGGTTTTCGCCTTCGGTAAGCGCTTCGGTGATGCGGAATTCCTGCATCGCGTGGCTTACCTGTGCATAACCGAAGATTTGCCCGTTCACGAACAGATAGAAGCAGCTGTCGACGCCTTCGAAAACAAGATAACGCTCTCTTCCGTCCTCCTTATACTCGAAGGTACGGTGATAAACCGAAACCGGGTTATCCGTCGGAACGAAAGGCGGGTCATACGGGAAAGGATAAGCGAAATTCGTATACTGCGGCTTGTCAAATCCCTGCAGCTGAATGCAGGAAGGAACCGTAATTACGGTCTCCGGCTTCTTTGCGAGGAAATCCGCCGGCATGTCGGCAAAGCTTTCGTAAAATGTAAAATCCCACAATCCGTTCAAGTCGGTCAGACGGCCGGATGCTTTGCGGGATGCAAAGGCATCTTCCCCGGGAGCGAACGGAATGTAATAGTTCCGGTCCTCTTCCGTGTTTACATGAAGGATTTCGGGATTTTCGTGAAAGGTCATATACTGTTTCAAGCTTTATCCACCCCCTATACTTATTTGGTAACCCCTTTTTAGAGAAAGGTGCCACAAAAAGGAAGTTTATTCCGTTTTATGGCACCCGCGTATCTTAAAACTATTGATTCTCTTTCAGATCCTTGATGGAGAAGCTGAGGCGTCCCATCTTGTCCTTGCCGAGGCATACAACCTTAACAACATCGCCGAGAGTCAGAACATCCTCGACATGATTGATACGCTGCTTTGCAATCTTGGAAATGTGAACCATTCCTTCCTTGCCCGGAGCAAATTCAAGGAAAGCGCCGAAGTCCTTAATGCTGACAACCTTGCCTTCAAGAACCATGCCCTCTTCGAAATCGGTAACGATGATTTCAACCATCTTACGGGCCTTTTCCATAGCCTCGGGATCGGTGCCGCAGATGGATACCATACCGTCATCGTTGATATCAATCTTAACGCCGGTCATCTCGATGATCGCATTGATCGTCTTACCTCTCTGTCCGACAACATCACCGATCTTCTGAGGATCGATGGACATCTGGATGATCTTCGGAGCGTACTTACTTACTTCCTTACGAGGTTCGGCAATTGCGGGCTTCATGCAGTTATCCATGATGAAGAGTCTTGCCTGACGGCAGCGCTCGATTGCACCCTCAACGATCGGACGGGTCAGACCGTGAATCTTAATATCCATCTGGATTGCGGTAATACCTTCGGTCGTACCGGTTACCTTGAAGTCCATNNTCAAGACCCTGGATATCGGTAAGAAGGATGTAATCGTCATCGGTTTCACCGGTAACAAGACCGCAGCTGATACCTGCAACCATTCTCTTGATCGGAACGCCTGCAGCCATCAGGGACATGCAGCTTGCGCAGGTCGAAGCCATGGATGTGGAACCATTCGACTCGAAGGTCTCGGATACGGCACGGATTGCGTAAGGGAACTCTTCCTCGGAAGGAAGTACCGGAAGCAGTGCGCGCTCAGCGAGTGCGCCGTGACCGATCTCACGACGTCCGGGACCTCTTGATACCTTGGTCTCGCCGACGGAGTAAGCCGGGAAATTATACTGATGCAGGTAACGCTTGCTGACGATGTTGTCATCAAGACCGTCAACCTTCTGTGCTTCACTAAGCGGAGCAAGGGTTACGATATCGCAAATCTGCGTCTGTCCACGGGTGAACATCGAAGAACCGTGAACTCTCGGGATGAGGTCAACCTCAGCGGCAAGAGGACGGATTTCGGTGATCGCACGTCCGTCGGGACGCTTCTGATCCTTTAAGATCATCTTACGAACGGTCTTCTTCTCGTACTGGTAAACCGCCTCGTCGATAAGAGGAAGCCACTCGGCGTTCTCTGCGAAACGCTCTGCGAGGGTATCCTTCATATTGCGGATGCGCTCTTCTCTTTCCTGCTTCTCAGGGGAGAACATAAGAACTTCCATGTCGGCCGGAGGAACGATTTCCTTGATGGCTGCGAACAGCTCTTCCGGAATCGCGCAGCTTGTGTAAGCATGCTTCGGCTTGCCGCACTCGGCAACGATCTTATCAATGAACTTGATGATTTCCTTGTTGGTAGCATCGGCAAGGTAGATTGCTTCAATCATCTTGGCTTCGGGAAGCTCGTTGGCACCGGCCTCGATCATGATAACCTTGTCTCTGGTGGAAGCTACGGTCAGCTTCAGGTCACCCTTCTGGGTCTGCTCCTGCGTAGGATTCAGAATGAACTCGCCGTCAATCATGCCGACCTGCGTCGTAGCACAGGGACCGTCGAACGGGATATCGGAAATCGCAACCGCAATCGCGGAACCGAGCATAGCGGTAAGCTCGGGGGTGCAATCCGGATCTACGGAAAGCACGAGGTTGTTGATGGTAACGTCATTTCTGTAATCCTTCGGGAACAGAGGACGCATGGGGCGGTCAATAACACGGGAAGTAAGGATTGCGTTCTCGCTTGCCTTACCCTCACGCTTGTTGAAACCTCCCGGAATCTTTCCGACAGCGTACATCTTCTCTTCGTACTCAACGCTCAAAGGGAAGAAATCAATGCCGTCACGCGGCTTTTCGCTGGCGGTTGCGGTGGAAAGAACCGTCGTATCGCCGTAGTGCATGAATGCTGCACCGTTTGCCTGCTTGGCAACCCGGTCGATATCGACGGTCAGGGTTCTGCCTGCAAGCTCCATACTGAAACTTTTGTACATAGTACTCCTTTCTTGTGCGGAGCCCCCGTAACAACTGATAAAATAACCGTCATCGGTAACCTTATCAGTAGTCACGGCAAAAAGACTCCGTAGTGTTGTATTTTATTATGCCGGCACATAGGCCCGCATTCTTGCTTATTATACCACAGCTGTACGAAAAATGCTACAGAAAAAGGAAAAAAAGAGGACCGAAAGCTGTTAAAATTCAGCTTTCGGTCACATTTTCCGTACTAATTCGTAAAGGTTACGCTCTCAATTGTAAGCGGTTCGTCGCACATAAGGATAAACCCGACTCCGCTTAAGCTGTCTCCGGCGGCAATTGAGCCGTTCCAGCTCTCCGGCGTCAAGGTGAAAGACTTCCCCGATGAAGTGAATCTGCAGCACCAGAAATTGTCGGATTTGACGGTGGTTCCGCAGGTAAAGGTAATCTTCCACCCGGATATTCCCGCCCCGGACTTGTTCTTCACATTCAGATCCATCTGGTAGCAATACTTGCCCTTTTCCATCCAGGTGTTGGTGGAAACAAGGGATACATTGCATCCGCCTGCGTTTCCGTTAAATGCCACACCCTTCGGGGCTCCCGGATCTCCGCCCGAATAACCGTTCTGGGAATCCTTAATGATCTGCTCGATTTCCTCGTCGGTTATCGGCATCTTTCCGTGGAGGATGCTTACAAGCCAGTTGCCTTCGGTGGAAAGGTCGTCCGCACTGAAGCCGGACAGCTTCTTAACTCCCGGCTGGATCAGCGAGGAGCTTTCGTTCTTGTTGGCAAGGTTCCAGCAGACGTAGCTGACCTTGTATTCGTCCATGACGACAACCCATTTATTGGCTTCCTCGATGTCGCAGCGTCCGTTACCGGAAGCATCGGTAATTCCGTACTCGCTGACGAATACGGGAAGTCCCGCCTTGATGGCGCTGACCATCTTCTGCCTGAGGTTGTCTTTATGGGTACCCGCATAGAAATGCAGGGCATACATCAGATTGGTTCCCTTGACGGGATCCTGCGCGGCACGGTCCACGTCCTGGCTCCAGGTCGGCGTGCCGATAATGATGATGTTATCCGGCGAATTGGCGCGGATGATCGGAATGATGATCTCGGCATACTGCTTAATCTCGGACCAGTCCGTTCCGCCGTTCGGTTCGTTACAGATCTCGAAGATCACGTTGCCGTAGGTGCCGTATTTCTGCGACATTTCGGTGAAGAAGGACTTCGCCTGGTCGACAAATTTCATAGGCGTAAGGTCGTGAAGAATATGCCAGTCGATAATGACATAAAGACCGAGCTCGGTAGCGTACTGCACGCCGTTATCCACAACCTGCTTGAGCTTCTTCTGTACTTCCGCACCGCCGACGCAATAGCCGTTCTCGTCGGTATACATGGCAAGACGGATTACATTTGCCCCCCATTCGTCACGAATGGTTTTAAAGGTATCGCGGTTTACATATTCGGGGAACCATTGCAGACCGTGGGTGCTGACACCCTTCAGCTGGTATTCCTGCCCGTTTGCGTCGAGAATCTTCGTCCCGGAAACACGCAGCTTACCGTGATTTCCGTATGGCGTTCCTGCCTCGGGCTTCCAGTCCGGATCAAGAGGCTTCGGGCTCGGTGTGGGCGTCGGAGTAGATATAGGCGCCGGACTCGGCGTAGGTGTAGCGGTTGCAGCCGGAGTCGGTGTCGGCGTATCGGAAGCAGAAGGACTTTCCGTAGGAGTCGGAGTCGCTTCCCCGGTAGGCGTCGGCATATCCGGATCCGTTGTCGGAGTCGGCGTTACGCTCAATAATCCGGTGGGGTCCGGAGTTTCGGTAACAGTAGGTGTATCCGGAGTTAAGTTAACGGATGCCGTAACGGAAATCGACGGAGTTATGATGTTTCCTTCTCTGTCATAGGTGATGTAATGTCCGCTGTCATAAACGGTGAAGAACAGAACCCGAATGGTCGTTCCGACATACATATCAACTTCTGTCCGGTCGGTATAAGCATCCTTTCGGTACGAACCTTCGGCATGCCAGTCGGTTACGGAATACAGTACCGCGTTATACTTTACGGTGCCGCCGTCCTTGACATGAACCGGAATCGGAATCAGACAGATTAATGCCAAAAGAATGATCGGAATCATCCATATGCGGAAACGTTTCTTTTTCTTCATTTCAGCCATAATGTACCTCTCTTACGAGACATGCGAAACTAACTCTCCTGAAACAGCGAACGGATCCGGTCGGTCATATAGAGCGAACCGATGCAAAGCACGATGTCTCTGTCCGTGCCGTTCTCCACAAGCTCCCGGATTTCGTCATCCGGGTTGTCAATGCATACCATGTCGAATTCTTTGCAGAGTGCCGGAAGGTCTTCTTTGGGAATGGCTCTCGGATGGTCAAACCGCCAGAAGCGTATATCGGCGGCAAATCCACGGATCAGCGAAAGCATGGTCCGATAATCCTTGTCGGCAAGAATTCCGGTGATTACGTGAATACGTTTACCCGAGAATGCGGGACCGGTGAAGAAATCCTCCGCTGCGGAAATGCACTGCGGATTATGACCGCCGTCAACATAAACGGCAGGCTTCGTGTGCAAAAGCTCCATGCGTCCCGGCCAGTATACGTTTGAAAGGCCGTGCAAAAGGTCGGTGTCTTCTACCGGAAAGCCGTTCTTACGAAGAACCTCGATCGTTTCAATGCATACCGCGCAGTTCTTCTGCTGATGTCTTCCGAGAAGATTGCACTCCACGTCATAGGTCTTATAACGGAAATGCTCGAAATTCGGAACCGCAGGTAGCGGTTTCAGCTGCTTTAGATCAACCGTAACAACCGGGGCGTTCTTCTCTTCCGCCCGTTTCTTTAGAACCGAAAGTGCTTCGTCGCAGGACGGATATAAAACGGCGGGAACGCCTTCCTTGATGATACCTGCTTTAGCATCCGCAATCCTTTCAATCGTGTTTCCGAGCACTGCGCAATGATCGAGACCGATATTCATAATGACGGTCGCAAGGGGCTTCGTTACGATATTGGTCGGGTCAAAGGTGCCGCCGAGACCGGTTTCCAAAATGATTATATCACATTTTTCGCGCGTAAAATACAAAAACGCCAATATGGTAAGGAGTTCAAACTGGTTCGGTGTCTCCGAAAGGGTATCCGTATAGGCGAAAACCTCTTCGCCAAGCGCCGTCAGCTTGTCCTTCGGAATCAGCTCGCCGTTAATCTGAATCCGCTCGCGGAAATCGTGCAGATAAGGGGATGTAAAAAGACCGACGCGGTAACCTGCTTCCTTAAGGACGGAATGCAGCATCGCGCAGACGGAACCTTTGCCGTTGGTGCCGGCAACATGGACGACCGGAACGATTTCCTCGGGATTTCCGAAGTGCGTCATCGTCTCTCTCATCCGGTCTAAACCGGCAAATTTCGAAAAGAAACTTTTGGATGTCAGTTTCGTAAGAATTTCATCGTAAGTCAAAGTAACTCACCTCATATCATCAGTCCGGTCGCCCGGACTTCTTTTTCCAGTTCCGCCATCATATAAAGGCTACCGCAGCATAACACCGGGGAACCGTTCCGATAGGCTTTGACCGCTTCTTCTGCGGCTTCCTGAATGCTCTTACAGGCTTCCGCATCGGCTCCTCTTGAGCGAAGGAACTTCCTAAGATCCTTCGCGGGAAGCGCACGCGGATTGTCCGGCGTTACGCAGAGAAAACGCTCCGCATACGGCATCAGCATCGGATACATGGTGACATAATCCTTGTCCGCCATAACGCCTGTTACAACCGTATATTTCACGCCCGGCATATGCGCAAGCGTATCCGTTAACGCTTCGATACAATCCGGATTGTGCCCGCCGTCCATGATCCAGTACGGATTCGTCTTTCGAATCTGGAACCTAAACGGCAGCTTTGCACTCTGCAGACCTTCCTTAACGGAGCCGTCCGTAAGAAACACATCCTTCATCCGAAGCGCATAGACAGCTGCGCAGACGGTTTTCGCGTTACTAAGCTGGAAGGTCCCGGGAAGCGCAAGCTTGGCGCCTAACTTCTCCTTTGAAACCGGGATTGTCGGGTCTCCCGCATATAAAAACGGGCAGTTATGGTCAAATGCGAATTGCTCGCAGGCCTTGCGGATTTCTTTATCATTCTCCGCAAGTACGATCGGTTCCTTATCGGAAACGATCGCAATCTTCTCTGAAAAGATCTCGAGTTTGCTGTTTCCGAGATATTTCATATGGTCCATCGCGATATGCGTGATGACCGTAAGGAGTCCTGGAGTGTCAAGATGCGTCGCGTCCTTTCCACCGCCCATGCCGGCTTCCAATACCGCGTATTCGCAGTCATTGTTTACGAATAAAAGAATTCCGAGTGCTACGGAAAGTTCGAATTCGGAGGGATACTCCTCTTCCTTAAAGCCGCCGCACACGATTTTAAGCGCTTCCGCGGCCTTACAGTAATCTTCGTCTGAAACCTGCTCCGTACCGATCCGGTAATAATCCTTCAAGCCGTACAGGGCTGGTGAGGACATCGTTCCGACGCGGTAGCCGCCTGCATGAAGAATCGAGGAAAGCATGGCGGAAACCGAGCCTTTGCCGTTGGTGCCGACAACATGGATTATCTTCAGACTCCGCTCGGGATGGCCGAGAAGCTCCATAAGCCGGTGAATCCGTTCGAGACCGGGCTTTGAGACGTTGGTTTTCTCATTTTTCACAAATGCATATGCTTCATCAATCGTCAAGGCGCTTCTCCTCTTTCTCCTCGTGGACCATTCCGTTCGCGTTCAGATACGCGCGGATTCGCGGAAATACGAAATTGTTGCAGCTGTAAAGAACCGGAATTTCCACAATCGTCAGGAACAGGGACTGTACGGCGCGGCCGAACCAGAACATGCCGGTGCTCGCAAAGCCGCTGAACAGGATAAGTCCGAGAGACGTAATGAGGAAGCCTCCGATAAACTGGTCACAGACCGCCGTGATCACCGTCAGGGCGACACCGGGCTCCTTGTTCTTTCGGTACGAATAACCGAACAGCAGGCCCCTAAACAGCGCCGAAACAGAAATCAGCGGGTTGATGCTCGGATAAAACATCATCGTACCGATCAGGTCGGCTGCAAGGCTGCAGAAACCGGATACTCCGATGCCGAACAGACCGCCCGCGAAGATGCCGAAACAGAATCCGGTTATGGCTCTTGCGATAAATGTGAGTCCGATCCGGTACATCGGCGTGCTGATTGATAAGAACCGCTCGAAGATGATCTGAACGGCAATCATCATGGCTGCGACCGTAATAATCAGTGCGGTCATCTTTTTTTTGCTTTTTCGCATAAAAAAACCTCCTTCTGTCCCGTAGTGAGCTACAAAAGGAGTGTTCCCATGTAGCAGCGGGATGCGAGTTCTGTACCGCAAGACTTGTCTTTTCGTTCCGAAGGCAACTCCCCGTCCTTCAGACACTTAACGCACAAAACTCTACTCTGCATATTATTCTTTTATTATACTTAAGGGCCATGCAGAACATGGCCCCTTCGGTCGAAATTATTTACGGATATCGAGCTTCTCAATCAGGCTACGGTAAGCGTTGATGTCCTTGGACTTGAGATAATCAAGGAGACCACGTCTCTGACCTACCATCTTGTAGAGACCACGTCTACTGTGGTTATCCTGCTTGTTGTTCTTCAGATGCTCTGTAAGCTCCTTAATCCGTGCGGTAAGGAGAGCTACCTGTACTTCGGTGGAACCGGTATCTTCCGGAGTCTTACCGAACTCGGCAACGATTGCTGCCTTTTGCTCTTTACTGATCATTGTTTTGTCCTCCAATTCGAATTTACGCCGTACCCTGAGTTCCGGTTGAGGAATCCAAAAACCAAGGGCCGGTCAACGTGTGTTACTATAGCATATAAAACGCGGTTTGTAAATAGTTATTTTCTAATAAGTTCGCTGGTCGCGGTAAGCAATGCAGGCGTATATGAAGAATATCACGCAGCCGCAGATTAAGCCCCCCATGTGGCCTGCCATATCGACGCCCTCTTCGTACGAAAAGATTGAGGAAAGCGTACTGATCACAAGATATCCGATGATCAGCCAGACCCATGTATTTCTCGAGATGTCCTTGTTTCCGAAACCGCCGAAGAACAACAGATAGATCACAAGTCCCGCGAACAAAGCGGCAATTGCTCCGGACGCGCCGAGGGAACGTACATCGTAGATTTCGTATTTTTCGGTATAGAAAAGGATTCTGACGGTACGGACGGTCGGCACAAAATGATGATAGATCATCGAAACAAGCGATGCGCACAGACCGCCGACAAAATAAAGGATCAGGTAACAGTTCCGGTACAGAACCCGTTCGAGAATGCATCCGCACAGGAAAAGAACGAGCATGTTACCGATCAGGTGGCCCCAGCTTCCGTGAAGAAACATACAGGTAACGAGCCGCCATACCTGGCCGTGCCCGATAACATCCGGCCAGCTGCATGCGCCCCAGTCGGAAATCTTGTCAACGAGGAAGAATCCGTCCCGATACTGCTGCTGGGACTGGATGTAGTATAGAATGACATTAATCGCTATCAGGATAAATGTCAGATAGCACTCCTTCAGCGAATCGGCCGTTCCGTGAAAGAATCCGTCATTCATCTGGTACTTACGTTTCATATCCTTGGTTACCGAAATATGGATGACTTCATCGTTTTTGAACGAAGGATCATTGTCGAACCCGTTTCCGTTGTACATTAGGCGAATACCTCCCCCGTAGATTCAAAATAAGCTATGGCAGCCGCTTTGTCCCTTCCGATCTGTTCCGACAGCTCCGAAAGGGAGGAAAACTTCTGCTCTTCGCGTAGCATTTTCCTGAAGTATACCACAATATCCGTATAATAGTCAATATCATTTACTATTTCTTTGCATAAATGTGTTTCCACAACAACCTGAAGCTCATCGGTCACGGTAGGCTTCGTTCCCACGTTCGTAACCGAAGGGTAGATATCTCTTCCGATTCTCGTGGTCGTCAAATACACCCCGTTCTTCGGAAGCAGCTTGCCGGAATCCGGATACAGATTAAGCGTCGGAAAATGCAACTCCGTCCCGAGCTTTCTACCCGGCTTCGTTCTTCCCGCTACGAAATAATACCCGCCGAGAAGTTCCGTTGCCTCTTCCGTCCTTCCCGCGCTTATAAGCGAACGGATATCGGTGCAGGATACGGCTCTTCCCTTTTCGGAAAGCTCAGTTTCCGACAGGATAAAGGCTTCGATTCCGAGTTCGTTGCAAAGCTTTCTGAGAATCTTCGTGTTGCCTTCCCGGTTTCTTCCGAAACGCCAGTTTTCACCGACATAGATTTGCTTTGCGTGACAACGGCCGCATAAATATCCTTCGATGAACTCCTTCGGGGTCATCCTTCGGATTTCATCGGTGAACGGAACGTTCAGGTACGCTTCAAGCCCTGCGTCCTCACAGATGATACGCTTCTCGCGCTTCGTGAACAGGTCCTTATGCTCGCCGTAGTGCATTCCGTCAAATGTGAGGATCGTCATCCGGAGTTCTCCGTGATTCTTCTTCATCTCGGAAAGAAGGGCGCGGTGACCGATATGCAATCCGTCGAATTTGCCGAGCATAATTGCGCAGTCTGCGCCGTCGTATTCGGTTATGTCGTCAAAATAATACATAACTTCTCCCGTTTCTAGGATTCAAAAAACATCTTAACCGGCTTATAAACCGGGCTTTTACGTTCATATAAAGCAAAGAACGTGTTGTCCATATAGACGCGGACCGTTTCCGTCGGGTTTTCGGGAAGAATCAGATGTTCAGTGGAAAGAGGGTTTCCGTTTGTAAGATACTTTCTCCCCTCTTCTGTTATATCCGCTCTTGAATACTCCGTAAACACCGAATCAGTCGGTTTGATGACCTCATCAAGTCTTCCGCTGTCACGATACTGTTCCGCTTCTGTCAGGGTTACCGCATCCGTTAAGGTGAATTCCCCGGAAGCGTCTCTTCTTAAGCTTGACATACAGGCGCCGCAGCCGAGCGCTTCCCCGATATCGTTACAGAGCGTACGGATATAAGTTCCCTTGGAGCAGGTTACCTGCATCGTAAAGGTTCCTTCTTCGGGATTGAAATCCGTAACGGTAATCGAACCGATGCGGACGCGTTTCACCGGTCTTTCCACGGTTTTTCCCTGTCTTGCAAGGTCTACAAGCTTCTGCCCGTTCACTTTTCTGGCGGAATACATGGGTGTCAGCTGGTCAATCTCCCCGAGGAAACGGGTTACGGCATTAAGAAGCTGGTCTTCCGTCACATTTGCTGGCGCTTCGGATAAAACAGTTCCGGTAATGTCCTGGGTATCGGTTGTTACACCGAGCTTCACGCCTGCCGTATAGACCTTTGCGCGGTCCATCAGCAAATCGCATACCTTCGTTGCGTTACCGATGCAGACCGGAAGAACGCCGGTCGCGTCCGGGTCAAGCGTGCCGGTATGACCGATTTTTTTGATATGCAAAATACCCCTCAACTTCGCAACCACGTCGTGAGAGGTATAGCCTTTTTCTTTGTTGATTATAAGAATTCCGTTCATATCAAAACTGTAACATGATCAGCGCGTAAAGCTGCGTCAGAAGTTCGTTCAGGCTTCCGGCAGCGGTAAATCCGGCCGCCATCTTATGGCCGCCCCCGCCGAAACCGGCAGAGATGTTGGCAACGTCAACCTTACCGTTGCTTCTTAAGCTGAACTTATACATTTCGGGAAGGTCTTCCCGTACAAAAACCGCAACCTCAACGCCTTCGGTGGTACGAAGCTCGCTGACAATGCCTTCGGTGTCGTTGATCTTCGCTCCGATGGACTTCATGTCGGCAAGCGTAAGAACCGTAACGATTACCTTACCACCGAGCTCGAGTTCCGCTTTATCAAGCGCAAGACCTAAAGCCTTCAGCTGTGAGAAGGTCTTCATGTAGAACGAACGGTCCACGAGGGTTGCAGTATCGATTCCCTTACTCATCAGATAGCCTACGGTGCACATCGTCTTCTCAGAGGTGCAGCTGTACTTGAACACACCGGTATCATGAAGAATGCCGATGTAAAGCGCTTCCGCGATCGGAAGGTCGATTGCAGCGCGTCTCAGGTGACCGAACAGGACCTCACAGGTGGAGCTTGCCGAAGCATCGACGAAATTCACATCCGCGAACTCGGTGTTCGTGATATGATGGTCAAATGCGACGGTGCGCTTTGCAGCGCGGAATATGTCTTCACATTTGCCGAGGCGGTCAATGCTGCCGCAGTCAAGGCTTATGAACAGATCATAGGGTTCCTCCGGCACCTGAAAAGACGTATCCACGTCTGCAAGACCGGAAAGCATGGAAAAGCTTCCGGAGATGTTCTCCAGATACGGATGAATCGTAACATTCTTTAATACGCTCTTCAGGTACAGATAACAGCCGAGCACGGAGCCGACACAGTCTCCGTCGGGATGAACGTGTCCGGCGATTCCGATGGTTCCGGCGTCTCTTACGATATCTTCCAGGAACTCATTCATTCTCCTCACGCTCCTCCTCGGGCTTATGAAGACTGGCAATCAGTTCATTCATGTGCATGCCGTACTCAAGCGATTCGTCAAGACAGAACCTAAGTTCCGGCGTATTACGAAGGTTCAGCGTTTTAGCAAGACCGGAACGAAGGAACGGAGCGGCGCTCTTAAGCCCCTTGATCGTATCCTTCTTCACGTTCTCATCGCCGAGTACGCTGATATAAACCTTTGCGGACTTGAGATCCGGGGCTACCTCCACGTCCGAAACGCTGGTCATGGGGGCAATCCGCGGATCCTTCACCTCAAGAAGAATCAGATTGCTTAAAACCTTCTGGACTTCCTGATTGATTCTTGTGTTTTTAATACTGTTTTTCTTCAAATCAAATTCCCTCTTTACTTACGGGGTACTTCCTGCATGATGTACACTTCTACCTGGTCCTCTTCCTGAATGTCGTTGAACTTCTCGAAAAGAATACCGCACTCATAACCTGCGGCAACTTCCTTCGCGTCATCCTTCATACGCTTCAGGGATGCAATGTTACCGTCGAAAATCTGCTCTCCGTTACGGGTAATGCGTGCCTTGCTGTTCCTCGTTACCTTACCGTCAAGGATATAGGAACCTGCAATCGAACCGACATTGCTCGCCTTGAAAATCTGACGGATCTCGGCATGGCCGATAACAACTTCTTCGTAAATCGGATCCAGCATACCCTTCATCGCAAGCTCGATATCGTCGATTGCGTTGTAGATAACGGAATACAGACGGATGTCCACATTCTCGCGCTCCGCGGTGTCGGCAGCGGTTGCATCGGGCTTAACGTTGAAACCGATAATGATGGCATTACTTGCGCTTGCAAGAATAACATCGGACTCGTTGATGTTTCCGGCTCCGCCGTGGATACAGCGAACGGCAACCTCATCGTTAGAAAGCTTCGTAAGGGACTGCTTAACCGCCTCAACGGAACCTGCCACGTCGGCCTTAACGATGATATTCAGTTCCTTTACATTGCCGGCCTTAATCTGATCAAACAGACCTTCCAGAGACAGCTTGGATTTGGTCTCCTGAATGAGCTGCTCCTTATGCTGCGCGATGAAAGCGTCGGCAATTTCTCTCGCTTCCTTCTCGGTTCCGGTTACAACAAGCGTGTCGCCTGCGTTCGGAACGCTGTTTAAACCGAGAATCTCAACCGGAGTCGAAGGCTTCGCTTCGGTAACTTTCTGGCCCTTATCGTTGATCATGGCACGGATCTTACCGAAGGAAGAACCGATTGCCACATTCTCACCGACATGAAGCGTACCCTTCTGAACGAGAACCGTCGCAACGGGACCGCGGCCCTTATCAAGTTTTGCTTCGATTACGATACCTCTTGCCTTACGGTTCGGGTTGGCACGAAGCTCCTGAACCTCTGCGGTAAGAAGAATCATCTCAAGAAGGCTCTGGATGCCTTCTCCGGTCTTGGCGGATACGGGAACCGTAACGATATCACCGCCCCAGGACTCGGATACAAGGCCCTGATCGGACAGTTCGGAAAGAACACGGTCCGGATTGGCTCCTTCCTTATCCATCTTGTTGATGGCAACGACAATCGGAACATTAGCAGCCTTCGCATGGTTGATCGCTTCGATGGTCTGCGGCATTACGCCGTCGTCCGCCGCAACAACCAGAACGGCAATATCGGTCGCCATGGCACCGCGCATACGCATTGCGGTGAAGGCTTCATGACCGGGAGTATCGAGAAATGTGATAAGCTCCCCGTTGATCTCAATCTGGTATGCACCGATATGCTGGGTGATACCGCCGGCCTCACGGGCCGTAACATTGGTCGAACGGATCTTATCGAGGATGGAAGTCTTACCGTGGTCAACGTGACCCATTACGCAGACAACCGGAGGACGCTTCACGAGGGTATCCTCGTTATCCTCGGTGTCACGCATCAGCTCTTCCACCTTATCAATTACCTGCTCCTTCTCGACGATGCAGTTGTAGTCGAGAGCAAGCAGCTCGGCCTCCTCGAAGGGAAGCTCGGTATTTACGTTACAGATCTTACCGGAAAGGAACAGCTTCTTAACGATGGCGGCCGCATTCTGCTTCATCTTATCGGCAAGCTCCTTGATCGTGATAACCTCGGGAATCACGATGGTCTTAACCTCATCCGGATCTTCCTTCTTAACGGGAATCGGCTCGGGCTTAATAAACGCGCCTCTGCGGTCTTCCTTCTTCGCCTTAACACCCTTCCGTCCGATTTCCTGATCCTTATCAAGATTACGGTTCTTGTTCCGGTCGCGGTTCTTGTTGTTATAGGAATCGGCGCGATGCTCCTTGTTGATATCCTTTGCGAAATCGGTCTTCAAAGAGCCGCTGTCCTTACGGTTGTCGTTCTTTCTGGTAAAGGTCCGGCGGGTATCGCTGTCCTTATCCTTGTCAAATCCGGCATTGCGGTCAAATCCGCCCTTACCGAAGTTGTCGCGTCCCTGACCGAAGCCCTGGCCGCCGCGGTTGAAACTGCCCTGCTGACCGTCTCTGGGTCCTCTGTTGAAACCGCCCTGTTGACCGTCTCTCGGGCCTCTGTTGAATCCACCCTGTTGTCCGTCACGAGGTCCGCGGTTGAAACCACCCTGCTGACCGTCTCTGGGAGCATGGTTGTAGCCGCCCTGCTGACCGTCACGGGGAGCACGGTTGTAGCCGCCCTGCTGACCGTCACGAGGCGCACGGTTATATCCGCCCTGCTGGCCGTCTCTTGTACGGGTCTGCGCATTGGGCTTCGTCTGAAGATCTTTCTCGGAAGTGATCAACTTGCCGGTTGCGGGATTTACACGTTCCTTTACAACAGGCATCTTCGGTGCCTCAGGCTTAACGACCTTCTCGGGAGCGGGTTCTTCCGTCTTGGCGGGTGCCGCAGGCTCGGTTTCTTTAGCTTCGTTAGCCTTCTTCGTCTCCTTTGCCGGAGCTTCCTTAGCCGGCTCTTCCTGAGCCTTCTCGGGTTTCTCCTTCTTCGTAGCGAGACGTACAAGACGTCCCTCTTTGTTATACGAATAGACGGCATTGATAATATTGCCGTTCTCATCCTTCTCGGGTTTAATGCGGAATCCGTTCTTGTCAAGCGGAAGCTTCTTCAGATTGCCGTCTTCGTCGAAAACGGGTCCGGTGATCGGAAGCGGATTTCCGTCTGCGTCCTTCGTGCGGACAAGGGTTCCGTCCTTATAGAACAGTTTGCTGCTCTTTGCGGATTCCTTCGGCTCGGTATGCTTGATCTTGCGCTTACCGAAGAAGCTTTCCGCAATCGCGATGGCATTTTCGTCGACAAGGCTCGTTACGCTCTTCGCGTCAACGCCCTTCTCTCTGAGATATGACATCAGGTCATTATTCTTGATGCCCAGCTCTCTGGCCAGTTCATTGACCTTGATATTTGCCATTCATTTACCTCCAAATATGTGAATTAGTGAATCAAAGATACGATTTTCTGTGCAATCCCCGGATCCGTAATGCAGACGGCGGACCTTTGCCCGCTGCCGATTGCCTTTCCGAGGCTTTCCTTTGTTCCGTATACCACAAGCGGAACCTTGTAATAGTTCGTGCTGTCGGTCAGATTTTTCGAAGAATTCTTCGCGGCGTCGGATGCCAGGATTAAAAGACAGGCTTTGCCCTTCCTTACGGCGTCCTCACAGAGAGTTTCGCCGGAGGTGAGCTTGCCGGCCTTACGCGCCAGACCGATCATCGAAAGAATACGGTCAGTCAACCTTGGTCATCTCCTTTTCAAGCCGTTCGTAGATCTCTTCGGAAAATGTGACACCCAATGACCGTTCAATCGCGTGGCTCTTCTTTGCCTTTTGGAAGCATTCCATGCTGTCGCAAAGATAAGCGCCGCGGCCGTTCTTCTTACCGGTCTTGTCAATCTCGACGGTGTCCTCCGGGGTATGCAGCACACGGATCAGCTCCTTCTTTGCTTTGAGCTCTCCGCATCCCGTACATTTCCGCATCGGAATCTTTCTGGTCTTCGGCATAGTACCTACCCTTCTACCTGAGACTCTCCCTTGATATCGATCTTGTAACCGGTGAGACGGGCGGCAAGTCTTGCGTTCTGTCCGCCGGTACCGATCGCCAGGCAGAGCTGATGGTCGGGAACAATAACTCTAGCAAAATGCTCCTCTTCGTTCACGTCAACATATACGACGCGTGCCGGGGAAAGGGCATTCTTGATCAATACTTCCGGCTCCGGGCTCCAGTTGATGATATCAATCTTCTCGCCGCGAAGCTCGTCAACTACCGCGTTAACACGGGAGCTGTTTACGCCGACGCATGCGCCGACAGGGTCAACGTTCGGATTGTAGGAATATACGGCCATCTTCGTTCTCTGGCCTGCCTCACGGCTGATTCCCTTAATTTCAACGGTGCCGTCCGCAACCTCGGAAACCTCGTTCTCGAAAAGTCTTTTAACAAGATCCGGATGGGTACGGGATACGGTGATCTTCGGTCCCTTAGGTGTGTTCTTAACTTCGAGAACGTAAACCTTTACGCGCTCGCCGGGACGGAAAGACTCGCCGCGAATCTGCTCGGACTCGATCAGAAGGGCGTCCATCTTGCCGAGATTCAGCGTAATCGAGGAAGCGTTGATTCTCTGAACAACGCCGGTAACAACCTCGTGCTCCTTGCCGGCATACTTATCGTAAAGCTGGTTACGCTCTTCCTCACGGATCTTCTGAACGATTGCCTGCTTTGCCTTGCTGGCTACGATACGGCCGAAATCACGCGGAACAACCTCGGTATAAGCGATGTCACCGATGGCAAGCTTCTTGCCGGGGAACTTAACGGCAGCCTCCTCGGGGGTAATCTGCATGGTGCGCATAGCCTCGTCCTCGATGGTCTCAACAACCTCATAACCGGACAGAACCTTGATGTCGCCGCTCTCCGGGTCAATCTTAACCTGAACCAGATCGCTCTTCTTATACTCGTTCTTAACGGCTGCAACAAGCGCCGTCTCGATAGCTTCCAAAAGTACTTCCTTCGGGATATCCTTCTCCTTTTCAATGGTATTTAATGCTTCAATGAGCATGTTCTTGCTTTCTTTTTCCATGATGTCCTCCTCTCATTATTCCCATATAAACGCCTGACGAATCAGGGATATATTCTTTTTCTCTAAAACAATCTCGTTGCCGTCTTCACTTACCGTCACGGTATCCTTATCATACGAAACGAGATCCGCCGTAATTTCCTTCCGTCCGGAAACCGCCTTAAAAAGCTTAATTTCTACAGGCTTTCCGATGTTCCGGTCATAATCGCGGTCTTTCTTAAGCGGTCTTGTAAGCCCCGGCGAGCTGACTTCAAGAATGTAGGCATCCGGGATGAAATCCGCTTCGTCCAAAAGGTCGGAAAGCTTCCGGCTTACCGCCTCGCAGTCGTCGATGGTTATGCCGCCGGGCTTGTCGATATACGCCCGAAGGTACCAGTCGCCGGCTTCCTTGACATATTCCACATCCACGAGCTCAAACTGCTTCTCGTTTAGAATCGGCAGAATCAGCTGTTCGGTGCGGGATTCATAATCCTCTTTCTGCGTCATGTCAATCCTCACTTTATAAATTCGTTACAAATGGAAAGGAGCTCCGAACTTCGGAACTCCTTCATAAACACACTGGTAACATAACACATTATAGCAGTTATTTCGTAAAATGCAAGAGTTATTTTTCACTCTCCGCCTTAGCCTGAGCTTCCTTCTTCGCATTTTTCTTCTTACGAAGCGAAATCCCCGCGAAAACACCGATACCGGCGCACACAATTAACCCGATGTAGGTTAAAAAGCTTTTCAAAAGTTCCATCAGAAATTCCATGACTTATTCCTCCGATCAGGATTTGCGGCGGTTGGCGAGTTCCTTAACGATATCGTTCCAGTCAACGTCGCACTCAACCATCAGTACCATCAGGTGATACAGATAATCGGCAATTTCGTATTTGAGTTCTTCCTTGTCCGGATTCTTCGCGGCAATCGTAATCTCGGTTGCCTCTTCACCGCACTTCTTAAGAATCTTGTCGATGCCCTTATCGAACAGATAATTCGTATAGGAGCCTTCTTTCGGATTCACCTTGCGGTCGAGAATGATGTTGTAATCCTCGGTAAGAACGCTTAACGGATTGTAATTGGAATACTCCTTGCGACACAGCTCCGTAAAGAAGCACGAAACGTTGCCGGTATGGCATGCTGCGCCTAACTGATGCACCTTCGCAAGAATCGTATCGTTATCGCAGTCAATCCGGAGTTCCTTTAGGAACTGATAATGTCCGGAGGTCTCACCCTTTACCCAGAGCGCGTTACGGCTTCTCGAAAAGTAGGTCATCCGCCCCGTCGCAATGGTCTTATTGTAGGCTTCCTCGTTCATATAGGCAACCATAAGCACTTCCGAGGTCTTATAATCCTGAACGACAACCGGAACCAGTCCGTTCGCGTCGGTTTTAAACTCGGAAAATGCCATAGCACTCACGAGACACTTCGTATCAATTCCGAAATCCCGAAGGGAATTCTTTACCTTGATGATATTCTTTCCGACATAGTAATTCGTAAGAACGCCGGATACGTTCTCAAGGGAAAGCAGAGACTCGATATCGTTACGAACAAGGCTGTCACGCACAAGCACAGGAAGCGGACTTGCGGCAATCTGCTTCTTCACGTCGTCGGGCGTTACATGCTTAAAGATAAAGCCTGCAATGCCGAGTTCCTTCAAAGAATTCAGAAGTTCTGCGTTACGGTACTCTCCGTTCGTGGTTTCGGGATCACAGTTAAACTCAACTAAAAGCTTATCCTTGCCGAACCGGTCGATTGCCTTACCGATCTCTTCCTTCGGAAAATCCGCCCCGTACGGAACTACTGCGTAAGTAGCGCCGGTATAAAGCGCCTTTTTGACATCCTCAAAGCGCTTCACGTAGCAGCCGATCAGAAGCGGAATGTCAACCTTCTTGAGAATCATCTTAACGGTCTCAAGAAACTTCATCTGCTCCTTCTCATTTGCGTCATAATTATAGATATAGAGTCCGTCCGCGCCGTTCTGCTCATAGGCCATTGCCTTCTCGAGAACGTTCGAGGAATACTCGGTTTCGGCATTGATATAGCCGTAGATACTCTTCTTCATCAGATGGTTCCTTTCGTGGAAAGTACGCCCTTTAAGCGCTCATCATAACCCGTAGCCATATCAAGCGCCTTAGCGAAAGCCTTGAACATTGCTTCGAGAATGTGGTGATTGTTGTCGCCTGCAAGCATACGGATGTGCAGGTTCATTCCGGCGGAATACGAAACCGCATAGAAAAACTCCTTTGCGAGCTCGGTATCCATTTCGCCGACACGGTCAACGGTCGTGGTTACATCATAGCAGAAATACGGTCTTCCGGAAAGGTCCAATGCGCAAAGCATCAGCGTTTCGTCCATCGGAAGAATAAAGCTGCCGTAACGGGTAATGCCGGCTTTGTCGCCGAGCGCTTCGCGAATGGCCTGTCCGAGAACGATACCGACATCCTCCACCGTGTGATGCGCGTCTACCTGCNNCCTGCCGTAGCGGCGGATGCCTGCCTTGTCGCCGAGCGCCTCACGGATTGCCTGACCGATAACGATGCCGACATCCTCAACCGTGTGATGCGCATCCACCTCGAGATCGCCTTCGGCCTTCAGCTTAAGGTCGAAGAACCCGTGCTTTGCGAAGCCGTTTAACATGTGATCAAAGAAACCGATGCCGGTCTCAACGGTATAATCACCGGTTCCGTCAAGTCCGAGCGTACATGTGATCTTCGTTTCCTTTGTTTCGCGGTTTACCGTAACCGTTCTGCTCATAATTTACTCCTCCTTCTCTCCGTCAAATCTGACGTAGATTGAATTTGCGTGTGCCGTAAGGCCTTCTGCCTCGGCAAATGTGGTGATTTCCTTATAAACAGGCTCAAGCGCTTCTCTCGAATAGGAAATTACGCTTGTCTTCTTGACGAAATCGTCAACGTTAAGAGGCGAGAAGAACTTCGCCGTGCCATTTGTCGGAAGAATGTGATCCGGACCGGCGAAGTAATCGCCGAGCGGTTCGCTCGAGTACTCTCCGAGGAAGATAGCGCCGGCATTCTTGATATAGGTCATTGTATCGAACGGATTCTTTGTAAGAATCTCCAGGTGCTCCGAAGCGATG
Source organism: Lachnoclostridium sp. UBA1241 (assembly GCA_002308955.1). Taxonomy (GTDB): domain Bacteria; phylum Bacillota; class Clostridia; order Lachnospirales; family Lachnospiraceae; genus ISDg. Next base: position 95,686 of record DBWJ01000065.1, read on the forward strand.
GCATTGGCCGTATCGATTGCCTGCTGCATGTTCTCCGCGATAAAGATACATCCGTAACCCTCAAGGGACTTCTTGATGATTTCTTTTCTGGAAAGCTTCTCGGTGAAGCGGTCCCCCCATACGGAAACCTTGTCGGCAAGCTCTTTACTGGTCGTAACGAGAATTGCGGAAGCAAGCTCATCATGCTCGGCCTGGCTTAAGAGGTCTGCCGCAACATAGCGGGGATTGGCGGTCTCATCGGCAAGAACGAGAATCTCACTTGGACCTGCTATGGAATCGATGCCTACGCTGCCGTATACTGCTTTCTTTGCGAGAGCAACGAAGATATTTCCGGGACCGACGATCTTATCCACCTTCGGGATGCTTTCGGTGCCGTAAGCAAGGGCTGCAATCGCCTGCGCTCCGCCGACCTTCAGGATTTTATCTACGCCGGCTTCCACTGCGGCTACAACCGAGGCGGGATTCAGCTCTCCGCTCTTCTGCGGAGGCGTTACCATGATAATCTCCGGTACGCCTGCAACCTTTGCGGGAATGATGTTCATCAGTACACTTGAGGAAAGAACCGCCTTGCCGCCCGGTACATAAACGCCTACCTTTGCGATGGGTAAAATCCGCTGTCCGAGGAAGATGCCGTCCTTCGTGTCAAACCAGCTGGCTCGCTTCTGAAGCATGTGATAATCGCGGATGTTCTTGATCGCGTCTCGAATGACCTTCAAAAGCTCCTTGTCGATATTCTCATAGGCACGGTCAATCTCATCCTGTGTAACGACGATATTATCCTTAGTTATCGTAACGCCGTCGAATTTGGCGGTGAAATCGAAAACGGCTTTGTCACCGTCTTTTCTTACCGCATCGATAATGGCTGCGACCTTCTGTTCCTGCTCGGTGAAGGAATTGGTGCTTCTTTTCTTAAGCGTATCGAGCAGTTCCTGTCTGGTCGCATCGGTTAATGTGACTGTTTTCATAGAATTCCTTTCTTTAAGCCTCCAAAACCTTACGGATATCTCCGATCAGTTTACGGATGCGTTCCTGTTCCATTTTCATGCTTACCTGGTTAACCACCATTCTTGCGGAAAGCGGCGCAACCTCTTCCAAAACCTCAAGGCCGTTCTCACGAAGCGTCGAACCGGTTTCGACGATATCGACGATAACTTCGGAAAGACCGACGATCGGGGCAAGCTCAATTGAGCCGTTCAGCTTGATGATCTCCACGGACTGATGCTTGACGTTACGGAAGTAATCCTTCGCAATTGCCGGATACTTGGTCGCTACGCGGATGATCTTACCGCTTCCGAGAAGCTCTTTGGCTTCCTTCGGGCCAGCTACGCACATGCGGCACTTGCCCATGTTGAAGTCAATGACCTCGTAAAGCTTACGACCCTCTTCGAGAATCGTATCCTTGCCGACAATACCGATATCCGCTGCGCCGTACTCAACGTAGGTCGGAACATCGTTGGCCTTCGCTAGGAAGAAACGCATCTTCTTCTCTTCGTTCGTGAAGATCAGTTTACGCGTGCTCTTATCCTTCATCTCTTCGCAGGAATAACCGGCCTTAGTAAGGATTTCCATCGCTTTATCAGCAAGACGTCCCTTTGCAAGCGCTACGGTAATGTATTCCTGTGTCGGCTCGTTGTTCATGTCCTTGGCAATTCCCTGCCTGGTGGTAGCCATCATCAGGGAATCCACGGTAATGGACATACCGATTGCAGGCGCGTCCATTCCGAACTGCGCTACAAGATTGTCGTAACGGCCGCCGGATGCAACCGCTTCACCGGAACCGTAAGTGATCGCGCGGAATATGATGCCGGTATAATAACGGTATTTGCTGAGCATACCGAAATCAAGCGAAACATAACGGTCATAGCCGTCCTTCTTTAGGATTGCATAAAGCTCACTGAGACGATCTAAGGCCTTCAAAGAACGGGAATTCTTCGTTAGGCTTCGAATTTCCCCGATTGTTTCAAAGCTACCGAACAGTTCGGGAATACGAAGCAGAAGCTCCCTGTCCTCTTCCTTTAAAGACTTATGCGATAATAACTCCGAAGCGCCGTAAAGGTTCTTCGTTTTCATCAGAACGCGGAGCTGTTCCTCTTCCTCCTCGGAGAAGGAGCAGTCTTCCATCAAACCTTTGAAAAAGTCGGCGTTTCCGATTTCAATCTGGAAATCTTCGATGCCGGCTGACTGAAGGCAGTCGATCAGAAGAACGATCATAGAGGCGTCGGCTTCAACCGAAGCGTCATTCATCAGTTCAGCGCCGAGCTGCGTCGTCTCCTTAAGACGTCCCTGATAACTTTCGTTATTGATAAAGGTCTGTCCGCAGTAACAGAGGCGGATCGGATCCTTTTCATCGCGGTAATATTTCGAAACAAATCGAGCGATCGACGGCGTCATATCCGGACGAAGTACAAGGGTGTTGCCTTCCCGGTCGAAGAACTTATACATATCCTTCGACGGTACCGTTCCGCGCTCCCTGCTGAAGATATCAAAGTATTCAAAGGAAGGCGTCTCAATATCCAAATATCCGTGTCGGTGCATGCACTCCCTCAGCCGGTTCTCTAAAACCAGTTTGTCGCGGCATTCCGCACCGTATACGTCCCGAACTCCTTCGGGAGTATGGAGTAATTCCATCATGGTATCTTTCCCTCCTTAGTCTGTCTGCATCCCGGCACTTTCACGTGGTAGAGTGCTAATTTGGTAGCAGATGAATGTCAACATTATATAGACCGATACCCCGTTTGTCAAGACTCAGTTTGCTCTCTTTTTTCCAAATCTTCATTCACGTATTCGAGATAGTTGATATACAAGTTATCGCTTTTCTTATGAAAGTTCGCGCCGTTCAGCTCATCGAAACGGATGCTCTTCCGCCCGCCCTTCTCCTGTCTTTCATAGAAATAGGCAAGCTCCGGGTAATTCATATAATAAATGATATCCCTGGACGTATAGTAGATCAAAAGGAACGCGATTCCGCCCTGCTTTTCGAAATCCTGCATGTACTTCACCTGGTGAGCATGCACGTTCTGCAGCGGAAACGTATCCGCCACGCATTCCTTACAGTCAAAGCAGATCGGAACGCCCTGCGCCACACCCACATAGTCGACCGTACTCACCTGGTCGAAATAAGCAAGCGTAATGTGTTTCGTCTCTTTATCGATTTCAATCGGCGTAATCGGCGTCGGAATCTTATGCACAAGCGCAATGCCGTTATCACGGTAATATTCGTTTGTCTCGTTGATCAGCTCCTCAAAAAAGGAGCCCCGGAGTCCCCGGGATTTCCATGACGGCATGCAAATCTCCTTTCACCTGAAACGCTTTCTGAAGTACGTCCGCAAAGCCTTCCGGTATGGTGGAACGAATCACTTTATCCGACAGTTCCCGAAGAGGTTCTTTTATCTCCTTCGGAAAATGATACGCATACGCCAGTAACAGCTGCCCATGCAGATGAAACGTATTACGGTACCTTACTAAGATGCGGTTCACGGCTTCGTCCGCCGCCTTATACTTCGGATCGGCAACCACCGGATACCCGAGGTGGGCAAGCACCGCACGGATCTGATGGGATTTGCCGGTATGAAGACGGATTCGAAGAAGCGTAAGCTCCGTTGTGCTCTTAACCGGCGTAAAGTCGGTATGAACCGCTACGCTAACCGAACTGATCGGCCCCTCGGTTATTGATACGGTATTGGTCTCTTCGTCTTTCGTAAGGTATAACTTACTGTCAAGAAAGCCGGGGAACCGTCCCGCAACGACAGCATAATAATACTTTTCAACAAGTCTCTCCCGAAGCAGCCGGTTCAGTTCTCTTCCGGCAGGCGCAGTCTTAGAAAACAGAAGAATCCCGGGAGTATTGCGGTCTAGCCGGTTACAGACGCCCGGTTTATACGCCGTAAGGGATTCGGCGCTTAACTCACCCTTACCGGCCATATACGAAAGTAACATCTCATTCATCGATTCACTATCGGGAGTATCTTTCTGGGATAGTATTCCCGAAGGCTTAAAGGCGACTATTACGTTGTCGTCCTCATAAATAATCTGATCTTTACTGACATAATGCTTAGAAAAGACCGGAACCGCTTCCGCTTTCTTCCCCGCGAAGTTCGCGAATGTCTCGTCCGAGAAGAATATCTCCACGACATCGCCGGTATGTAATATCTCATTGCCTTCACACCGTGCGTGATTCAGCGTGATATTCTTCTTTCGCATCATCTTATACAGAAATCCGCTGCCGGCGTTAGGCATAAGACGATTCAGGTATTTGTTGAACCGAAGGCCGTCATCATTTGTCGTAATCGTAAAGGATTTCATCTTATTTTACCAAAACCATGTGAATAAAATCGGTGACTTCCTCGGGAATCTGCCCATCGCGGTCGCAGTCGCGAAGTCTTGTAAGAAGTTCTTCTTTATTTCGGAATACATGCATATGAACGGTCACGCCTCTTTTGGCAATCGAATCCGTAAAGTAAGACACGATTTTATCGGTCTTCTTACCGTCTGCCGAATAAGCAATCAGTTCGGTCTCACGGACGCACAGAAAATCAAGATGCATAATGCTCTCTGGCGAGGTAAAAACCAGATCATAGTAAGCCTGATCCGAAGTGAGGACCAAAGGCTTAACGCTTTCATAAAGAGCGAAATCGGTGGACTGATACGGAAGAAACAGGATCAGATTCACAAGCGCCTTCGCGGCAGGCAAAGTAAGAAGCACCGCGAAAACCGTTCCGAGGTTCCGGCTTGTTCCGAGAATCGTGCGGCATATGAAGAACAAAGAAAGACCCGCGGCAACGAACACCAAAACGATAACCGTCTGGAGCACTTTCTTTCTTCGGATATAACCTATCTCACCCTTCTGAATCTTCATCAAAAAGCTCCTCATAGCTCATTATGTAATAATCGGATTGCTCCTTAAGCCGTTCCTTCCTGGTTTCCGAGAACGGATCGTAAACCGAGCAAACGGACATTCCGGCAGCGATCGCGGCCTGGACGCCGGCCTCCACATCCTCGAAAACAAGGCAGTCGGAAGGTTTTACGTCAAGTCCTTCAGCAACATGCAGATAGATGTCCGGGAAAGGCTTCCCGTGGGCAACCTCACACCCGGTCGCAATTACATCGAAATATGACGCAATATGCTGCGCATGCAATACGGTTTCAAGAAGCGTTCTGGAGTTACTTGTCGCGATTCCCAGTTTAATTCCGGCATTGCGAAGTTCCTTCAGAAAACGATGCACACCGGGCTTTACCGGAACGCGTGTCCGGTAGAATTCAATTGCCATCTCGTTCCAGTCCTGCTTCATCTTCTCGGGATCATCCGGAATCCCGAAGCGTTCCTTCGTATAAACGGCGACCTCATGAAAACTGAGCCCCTCTATGCTTTTCTGGTAATCATCGGGAAGCTCAAGCCCGAACCGCGCCAGATATTCAATATCGATGGCACGCCACATCCACATGGAATCCACAAGCGTTCCGTCCAGGTCGAATATAATCCCTTTATAATTCGTTTTTATCTGTCGTAAAGATGGCTTCATGCAACTGCTCTCCGCTGTACTCCAGGTACTGCCCCGGAGCTAATGATTCCGGCAGAGAAAAGCTGCCGATCTGAATTCTTTTTAAATACAGGACTTCATGCCCCACCGCATGAAACATCCGCTTTACCTCGTGGAAACGTCCCTCGGTAATGGTAAGAAGGCAATCCGAAGTATCTCCTTCTTCCGAAAGAAACCTGTATTTCGCAGGCTTCGAAGTATAATCGGCCAATACGATACCTTCTTCCAGCTTCCTCTTTCCGTCTTCATTTACCGTGCCGGTAATTCTAACGAAATAAGTCTTCGATACTTCTTTCCGCGGCGAAGTCAGCCTGTGGGCGAAAGCGCCGTCATTGGTGATGATCAAAAGCCCTTCGGTATCCTTATCCAGCCGCCCAACCGGGAAGTATTCCTTAGGATCGGCTTCAGGAATCAGGGATAATACGGTTTCACCGATCCGGTCCTTCGTAGCGGATATCACGCCTGCAGGCTTATTCAGAACAAAATACCTATTCTTTTGATAGGTAATAGCTTTGCCGTTCACATTTACCGAGTCATCAGGTAGGTTTATCTTCTGCTCCGGGTCGGTTGCCTTTACTCCGTTCACCGTAACAAGCGATACGCGTAAGAACTTCTTCGCGTCCGTCCGGCTCTTGGCGGCGCCCGCAAGCACCAGAAAGCGGTCAAGCCGCATGGTTTCCTTTTCCATTAAAGCATTCTCCAGCCGGGCAGATACCGGTTCTTGAACTGCCCCTTCTTTAACTTGCCAAACCCTAAAGGGAACCGGTCAACACATATAAGCACGTAACCGTCCTTTCCTTCGGGGATGTCGATGGATTCGCATTTGAGGTAGCTTACTACGCGGCGGTCCGTTACCGGAAGACACACGCAATTGTCGTAAGTATCCGCGGAAAGTGCCATTGCAAGCGCCTGTGAGGGTTCAAAACGCTCCTTATGCATCTCTCCTAAGAACAATCCGGACCGTAATACCCGAAGTCCGTTCAGGGACGGTGCGCCGTCGGGAACGGCATAATAACGATCCTCATTCTTATAGATTCGACCGATATCAATCGGAAGACTTACATGCTGTAAAAATTCCGTAAGCTCCTTCGGAAGCGCGGTAAGCTTTACGAAATTCGTAAAAGGCGAAACTGCCTCAACAGCATCCGCATCCCTCTTTTTCAGTAAAGCAAGAAAATGCCCCTCGCCCTTCAGCTTATGCGGAAACAGCCGGACGGTTTTCTCAATTCCTTCTACCGGCTCTGCCATCCAGTCTTTTCTTCCTGCGGCAAATCCCATAGTTTCATATTCCGCTTTCCGCCCTTCGGGAATCGCGTCCGCAATTTCCATGTCCGGGAAACGGTCAAGGAAATACTTTACGGTATCCTCATCCTCCATCGGAGAAAACGTACAGGTGGAATATAAAAGCATTCCGCCTGGTCGAAGCATCTTATAGGCGTTCTCGAGAATTTCCTTCTGCAGGTTATTATAGTATTCCGTGCCGTACTGCTCCCAGTTTTTCATGATGGCGGGCTGCTTTCGAAACATCCCTTCTCCGGAGCAAGGCGCATCCACCAGAATCTTATCAAAGAACTGCGGGAAGCGTTCTGCAAGGCGGTCGGAAGGTTCACTCATAACAATAGCATTTGCCGCACCGAACAGCTCGATATTCTTAAGAAGCGCTTTGGCTCTTGAATTACTGATATCGTTTGTGATCAGAAGTCCGGTTCCGTTCAGCTTCGCGGCAAGCTCGGTACTCTTCCCGCCGGGAGCCGCGCAGAGATCCAGTACCTTATCACCGGGTTCAATCGGAAGCAGATTCGCCGGCGTCATGGCACTCGGTTCCTGTAGATAATAAAGCCCCGCGTAGTAATACGGATGCTTCGAGGGAACGTCTGACTCGTCATAATAGAAGCCGTTTTGAATCCACGGAACCTGCTCAAGCGTAAAGGAAGAAATCTCCTTAAACTCCTCCGGCGAAAGCTTCAGAGTATTAATTCGAACGGCGGACTTTACATTCTCCGCCAAAGAGGCCTCATATGCCGCAAATTCCTCTTCGCCGAGCTGAGCTCGCATTCGGTTTTCAAATTCCAAAGGCAGTTTCATGGTTAATTAATCGTCTGCGCCCGATATCCTTCCGCAATAACATCCAGCTCGGTGGCGAAATGCCGCAGCTTATCGATATCCTGTTCCTGATAAATGTGATAGAACTCTTCCTGAATCCGGACCGCCTCGCGGTGGCTTACGAACCGGTAGAGGTTCTGAATCGTCAGAAGAATGTCGTTAACGATACGCTCCTCTTCAAAACGAAGCTCTCTTGCCGAACGGATCTCGTCACGGATGGAGGAAAGTTCCTTGTCGGTTTCGATCATGCCGTCGGCAGTGTTGCGAAGCCGTTGCTTCAGTTCATCCGGGATGTTGCTGCGGTACTTATACTGTAACGAGTGCTCAATGGTCGACCAGCTGTTCATACCGAGAGTACGTACCTGAATCTCCCCGTGGATTTTCTTCGGACCTCCAACCGACTGAACGGTATAAAGAATCCGCAGATGATAACTTCGGTATCCGCTTTCCTTCGGGAAGGCAATATAATCGTTCTCCGTAACGACTTCCATGTCGGTACGGGATTTGATCATGTCAACGACCTGATAGCAGTCTTCCACGAACTGGCAGATCAGACGGATGCCGCAGATATCCCACATATCGTCCTCGATGGTCTCGAGCGGAATCTTCTTGCGGTTTGCTTTTTCAATGATGCTGGCGATGGATTTGACGCGTCCCTGAACAAGCTCAATCGGGCAATAATCGTTGGATTTCCGAAACGCGGTCATCAAATGATTGAATTTAATCATCAGCTCATCTACCGCCAATGCATAAGGGTCAAGGAACTCTCTCCAAAGTTGAATCTCCATACAGGCCCTCCTCTTTGTTAATTCTTAAAGCTGTGCACCGGTGCGGGAATACGGCCGGCACGGTTCACGAAAGAGCTGCAGGAATACGGATTGACCGGCATGATCGGCGCGTAGCCTAGAAGCCCTCCGAATTCCGCATTGTCTCCCACATCCTTTCCGATTACCGGAATCAGACGGACAGCCGTCGTCTTCTGGTTAATCATACCGATAGCCATTTCGTCGGCGATAATGCCGGAGATGGTATCGGCGCTTGTCTTACCGGGGATAGCGATCATGTCAAGTCCCACGGAGCAGACACAGGTCATAGCCTCCAGTTTTTCAAGTGTCAGACAGCCCTTCTGAACGGCTTCGATCATGCCCCGGTCCTCACTGACCGGAATAAACGCTCCGGAAAGTCCTCCCACATAGGAGGAAGCCATAATGCCGCCCTTCTTTACCTGATCGTTAAGAAGCGCAAGGGCTGCGGTTGTACCGGGCGCACCGGGATACTCAAGCCCGATCTCCTGCAGAATCTCCGCAACGCTGTCACCGACAGCAGGCGTCGGCGCAAGGGACAGGTCTACAATGCCAAACGGTACATTCAGCCGTTCGGATGCGCGCTTTGCAACAAGCTGACCGACACGGGTAATCTTGAATGCAGTCTTCTTGATGGTTTCGCAAAGGAACTCAAAGTCCTTGCCTCTTGCCTGCTCAAGCGCCTTCTTAACAACGCCGGGGCCGCTGACACCGACATTGATAATCGAATCGGCTTCGGTCACACCGTGAAAGGCACCGGCCATGAACGGGTTATCGTCGGGAGCGTTGCAAAATACAACAAGCTTCGCGCAGCCGATGGAATCGTTGTCCTTTGTGCGTTCCGCAGTCTCTTTGATTACATGACCCATCAGACGAACGGCATCCATATTGATACCGGTTTTCGTGGAGCCCACGTTAACGGAGCTGCATACCACATCGGTAACACAAAGCGCCTCCGGAATGGACTTAAGAAGCATCTCTTCGGCTTTCGTCATGCCCTTGGCAACAAGTGCGGAATAGCCGCCGATGAAGTTGATCCCGACTGTTTTCGCGGCGCGGTCAAGAGCCTTCGCAATCTTTACGAAGTCGTCTTCAGTCTTGCAGGCGGAAGCGCCGATCAAACCGATGGGCGTTACGCTGATACGCTTATTCACAACCGGAATGCCGTATTCCTTGGCAATCTCATCGCCGATCTTCACAAGGTCCTTTGCAAGCGTCGTAATCTTCTGATAGATATTGTCACACAGAACCGTAATGTCACTGTCGATGCAGTCGAACAGGGATATACCCATCGTAATGGTACGCACATCCAGGTTCATCTCGGCAATCATGCGGTTTGTTTCCTGAATTTCTCTTCTGCTGATCATAATTTCTTGTCCTTTCGATCAGATGCGGTGCATCATATCAAAAATATCTTCGGACTGGATGTGAATCACAACGCCGATGCCCTCGCCTACCGCGGTAAGCTCGTCCGCAAGTGTTCCGAAATCCCTTGTGCTGCCGGATACGTCCACAACCATCATCATGTTGAAATAACCGCTTACGATTGTCTGGGAAATGTCGAGAACGTTCACATTTGCCTCAGAAAGATAGGTACAAACCTTTGCGATAATGCCGACGGTATCCTTTCCCACAACGGTAATAATCGCTCTTTTCATAAAAACCTCCTTCAGCCGAAGCTTAAAGTGTAATTACGTCCATCGGGACGTCACGCGGCGCAACAACGAGCCGCGGTTTCGGAATATCATAGTTCCAGGCGCCGTCAAGTTCGTTCTTCATCGTGATCAGCGCAAGATCCGGAACATTATTCTCTTTACTAAGGTGCGCAAGCACAATGCAGCGAAGCTTTTCGTGAATCACATGGGACACGAGCCTGGCCGAATCCTCATTGGAAAGGTGCCCGTGGTCTCCCATAATCCGTTGCTTTAGTGGATACGGATACGGCCCAGCAAGAAGCATATAACGGTCATAATTGGACTCAAGATACAGTAGATCCGCATCCGACAGGTGCTTCACCACCTCCGGCGTTATGCACCCGAGGTCAGTAGCCATGCCGATCTTCTTTCCGTCAAGAAGAAACGAATAAGCAACCGGATCCTTCGCGTCATGCATGATCTTGCATGTCTGAACGGTAATTCCGTCAAATGTGATTTCATCCCCCGGCTTAATCGCATGGAACAGTTCTTCGGAAAGATTCTCCGCGCCCTTCATATGCCGGATGTAGGAAATCGTAGCCGCCGTAGCGTAAACCGGAACCGGATACCTTTTAAGAAATACCGGAAGTCCGCCCACATGGTCGCCGTGCTCGTGCGTGATCAATATGCCGGATAATTCCTCCGGACGAATAAACTGCGAAAGGAGAAACCCTTCGAGTTTCTTCGCACTGATTCCGGCATCCACAAGAATTCCGGTGCGTTCCGTTCCGACGTATATGGAATTTCCGGAGCTCCCGCTTGCTAAACTGAAAAATCGTACCAAACCCTGCCGCCTTCCTCAAAGTCCGAGAAGCGTCTCGACCTGATAACAGATTTCAATGTCGCCGACCATATTGCCGTTGTTGATTTCCTTATCGCAAAGCTTCCGAAGCTCTTCGTCACTGAGCTGCTCCGAGATCAGCGAGGAAATGCGTTCGTCCGTATAGCCTCTCGTCTTCTTCAGACGGTATCTTCTGACCTGCTCGGGCGCGGTCACGGCCCAGAGCTCATCACAGAAGGAACGGTAGCCTGCGGAGCACGCAAGAGCGGATTCTACGAAGACAAATGGGACACCTTCCTTCGCGTAACCTGCAATTCTTTCCTTGATTTCTTCGATTACCGCGGGATGGGTTATGGCATTTAACGCGGCAAGCTTTTCATCATCCTGAAATACAAGTCCGGCAAGCTTTTGACGGTTCAGGGTTCCGTCCGCATTTGCGTATTCCTGACCGAAGGTTTCGAGAACCTTCTTAAGGACCGGCCCGCCGGGTTCCATCTGGTTTCTTGAAATCGTATCGGAATCGATTACCGGATAACCGAGATGCCTCGTGATCAGTTTACAGACATGACTCTTTCCGGATCCGACACCGCCGGTAATTCCGATGACTTTCGTATGGTCGACCATTACTTTGCTTCATACCAGCTGAATCCCCGGTGAATATCCGCAACAAGCGGAACGGAAAGTTCGGCTGCTCCTTCCATGGCTTCTTTCAAAATCGCATAAACGGCTGCTTCTTCCTCGGGATAAGTTTCCACGAGGATTTCATCGTGCACCTGAACGAGCATCTTCGAGCGGAGCTTCTGCTCCCGAAGCATCCTTGCAATTCTAAGCATTGCTATCTTCATAATGTCCGCCGCGGTTCCCTGAATCGGGGAATTCATCGCAACCCGTTCGCCGAAGGCCCGCTCCTGGAAGTTACCTCCCGAGAGCTCGGGAATCGGACGGATGCGGCCGAACAGCGTCTTTACATAACCCTGTTCCTTCGCGAGACGGACATTCTCTTCAAGATACCGTTTCATTGCCGGATACCGCTCGTAATAAGCCCTGATATACTCCTCAGCAGTCTTACGGCTGATTCCGAGGTTCTGACCGAGACCGAAGGAACTGATACCGTACAGGATTCCGAAGTTCACGGCCTTAGCGGCGCTACGCTGCTCGCCTGTTACCTCTTCATACGGAACGTGGAATACCTGTGAAGCGGTCATCCTATGGATATCCTCGGCATTCCGGTAGGCACCGATCAGCGCTTCATCGCCGGACATATGCGCCATCAGCCGAAGCTCGATCTGCGAATAGTCGGCATCTAAGAACAGGCACCCGGGTTTCGGAAGGAATACCTTACGGATCTCCCGTCCCTCTTCGGTCCGGATCGGTATATTCTGCAGATTCGGATCGGTGGAACTGAGTCTTCCGGTTGCCGTAACGGTCTGCCGGAAAGTTGTATGGATGCGTCCGTCCTCCGCAATGAAATTTTGAAGTCCTTCCGCGTATACGCTCTTTAACTTGCCGTATTGCCGGTAAGTAAGGATATGCTTTACAATCGGCTGATCCTCGCTCATGCGCTCCAGAACATCGGCCGCAGTCGAATAACCGGTCTTCGTTTTCTTGCCGCCCGGAAGCTTCATCCGTTCAAACAGAACCTCACCGAGCTGCTTCGGCGAATTGATATTGAAGGTCGTTCCGGCCATCTCATAGATGGTTTTCTCTTCCGCCTCGAGTCTTTCGGTGAACTCCGCGCTCAGCTTCTTAAGAAGAGCCGGATCCGCATAGATGCCGGTTTTCTCCATATCGGCAAGCACCCAGATCATCGGATGCTCAATCGTCTTATAAAGTTCGGTCATTCCGGATTCGGAAAGCTTAGTAAGAACCGTCTCTCCGATATTACGAAGCAGCAGCGTAACCGCTTCATTGCCATCCGAGAATAACACGTTAGGCGCGTATTCCATCTGCAGGTCCTTGGCGCCGTGCGAACCGGTCAGAGGCCTTAACAGATAATCGCAAACCGAAAGGTCATATAGCCTGCTCGGCGGGTTTTCAAAAAGTCCGGTTAAGGATTTGCCGTCCAAGGCGTACAGATCGGCCTTCTCTGCGATTTTCGCGGCAGATGAGGACAGATACTCCTCCGTCAGGAAAAATCCGTCCGGTACGAACCGGAACGCTTCCGTGGCGCCTGCCAGATACAGCTCGCCGGACGCCTTATCATAAAGAATTCCGTAAGCATTCTCTTTCGAAGCAAATATCTTCTTACAGAGTGCTTCCGCGGTATCGAAATCCTCCGCAACCGTCCAATCTGCGGTAAGCTCCGTAAGAACGCTCTTCGTCATTCCGACCGTAGGCGGCGTAAGACTTGCGAACTCAAGCTCATGTAACACTTTATCGATTCCTTCCGCGGAAAGATTCAGCGTAAGGTCTTCAAGCGTTTCGTCAATCGGAATATCGGTTTTGATTGTGGCAAGCTTTAGACTCAATTCCGCGGCGTCTCTTCCGGTCAGGGTTTCCTCATCCTTTTTTGTAAGCTTACCGATCGGATTCTGCTTGATTCCGAGCAGTTTCCATTCCGAGAACAAGGCATCCGTATTCTCACCGGCGGAATCAATGGCCTCATAAAGGCTTTCTACCGTCTCATACTTACCGATTAACGCAACCGCTGTCTGCGGTCCGATTCCCGGAACGCCCTTAATGTTATCGGATGAATCCCCCTGAAGCGCCTTCAGATGCGCGATGGACGCAGGCTTAACCCCTTCCTCACCAAGTACGGTCTCTTCGGTCATCAGGAAGCATTTCTCGGGGCATACGGAAGCATCCATATGGTATTTCTTCAGAAGCTCATCTGCCTTCTTCTGTGCGGACTGCAGCAGGAATACCGAAACCTTATCATTTACAAGCTGCAGATAATCATGGTCCTTCGTAAGAATCCGGATCGGCGTATCTGCTTCGAACCGCTTGCAAAGGGTTCCGCTGAAATCATCGGCCTCGTAATGCGTATCCATGAACTGCTTCACGCCAATCTCAGAAAGCACACGCTGGCAGAGCGCAAACTGGTCCTTCAAAGGATAAGGCGTTTCGCCGCGGTTTCCCTTATAATCCGGATACAGTTCTCTACGAAAAGTATCCCGCGTCAAATCCCATGTAACCGCAAGGTACTTCGGTGGCATCGTACTGATGATCTTAAACAGCGAACGCAGAAAACCGTATACACCGTTCGTATAAACGCCGGCGCCGGTATGCATAATCTTCTTATAATTGGCTTCGCGCTCCTCCTGGGTTCTTCCCATCAGAACCTCTCTCGGAAGGTTTCCGTAATACTGGGTGGAAAGGAGCGACGAACCGTCGATTATCAGAAAATAATCATCCATTGTTATCTCTCCTTTTGATTCTCTGCTTCCCGGATGCAGGCAATCACGTCGTCGTTATAGCGATAGATTCCCTGTATGACCGGGTCCATATAGGTAGGAACGCCGTAGTCTTCAATGACGATTCTGGACTCTTCCTCTTCGGGAAGGTAGGCATAACCCTTCTCCCGCTGCGGAAACAGCGCCATAGCGCCTGCAATTCCGAGGATCTCAAGGGCAATGAACAAGCGGCGGTATACCCGAAGGCGGGCGCCACGGTGAATGCGGGCTTTCGCCTGGGCAAGGCCGGTGTCGACTTCCTTCACATAGTCCGCGGAAAGCTCTTCGCCGCCGTTTAGCTGCTTCAGAGCGGTTACGATCGCATAATTGATATACAGGTCTTCGCGGCATGCAGAGCATTCTTCAAGATGCGCGCAGTATTCCAAAATCCGGTTCTGCGGAAGCTGCCCTTCAATATACTGTTTCGTACATTCCTGACAAGTCGTACAATCCATTGACGGGCCTCCCTTCCGCTAAATTCCTTGTTGCATTTTCCAAACTGTTATGATAGAATAACCGCTGTCAGCGGATGTGGCGGAATGGCAGACGCA
>DBWJ01000065.1:110576-111383 GCA_002308955.1 Lachnoclostridium sp. UBA1241
GGTTCAAGTCCCGCCATCCGCATCGGGACGTTCTTCGGAACGTCCTTTTTTGTTTCTTGTTTCGAAGCTTTCTCTGTTTTCCTCGAAACAATCTGGTTTCTACTCGGTTCCGATGATCTTTCGGTACAGCTCCATGCCGTAGCCGGTCATCGAAGGTTCACCGGATACAATCCGGAACGTTCTCTCATTCTTCTCATTCCGCTCGGTCTGTAAGAACTGCGTATGTTCATACTTCTCACGGAACGCTTTCTTGGCGTAGGCATAGATGTGCGTTACGAAGAAAACGGTTATGTCACTGTCGTTGAGCGCCCGGATAATGTCATCCGCGATCGATGCGCCCTCGTTCTCGGACGTCGTCGCAAAGGACTCGTTCAAAAAAAGCATGCTTCCCTGCGGCATAACATCGATCATGCGGCTTAGCCGGGACAATTCCTCTTCAAGACGTCCGGCGTTCAACGTGACATCCTCGTTCCGGACAAAATGCGTATAGATTCCGCGGAACAGCGACGTTGTCATCTTCCTTGCGGGTACGAACATACCACACTGCGCCATAATCTGGGCAATCGCGACGGAACGCATAAACGAAGTCTTACCGCCGTCATTTACGCCGGTTATGATATACAGCTTCGTATCGGCTCCCTCTAACTTGTTCGTAACCGGAAGCCGNNAAAGCCGTAACGTATTGATTGCAAGCGGCAAATCATACACGCTCGTTACTTCGACCGCATGCGCCTTCTCTTCGATCTCCGGGAAGCAGAGTCCGAAGGCCATACCGCTCATATGCGTATGCAGGTTGCAGCAGCCGTA
>DBWJ01000028.1 GCA_002308955.1 Lachnoclostridium sp. UBA1241
CGCTGGTTCGAATCCAGCTGGCCCAGTCACCAAGCGGGCATCAGGCCCGCTTTATTTGTATATAAAACCATCCGAGGGGTATCATGGGGGCGGAAGAGCGCAGACAATATAAGGAATTTGCTGACGTGCTGAAGCGGACCGATAAGGAGCTTTCGGGTATCGCATCGTCGCGTAACGTGCTGACGAACGATGTGAAGACAGCCTATCGGAATCTGCAGATCAGTCTTGCCGTCGACATCCTAAAGGAGATGGACGTCGAGCAGCTGAACACCGGTCACGAAGGCATCCGCGTAAAAGCTTTCCGTGACATGGGGCTTAAGACGGTTGCCGATGTATTCAAGGCCTCGCAGCGCGCCCTCGAGTCGATCCCGGGCGTCGGTCCGGTTATGGCATCGAAGGCCAAACGGAACGCCGAAGCCCTTCGGATCTCCGCAAGCCGCACCATCCGGGTGCGCGTGGATTCGGAGCACCCGACAGCGGAAGCAAGGAGGCTTGTGCACACCGTCGGAATTCTGATGGCGGCAGACCAATGCATCGAGGACGCGATCGTTCTGTTCGGCACGAGCCACGTCGGCCTCACCGCGCGTCTTGACGTCTCCGAATGCCTCGGAAGCGCGTTCAGCTGGTTCTTCACCTCCGGCGAGCGCAAGCAGCAGGCACAGCTTGCCTACAGTGAATTACAGGAATATGTTTCCACGGAATATGCGGCAAATGCGACGCGCATCATCGACACTTACCACGACGCCCTCCGCTTAAAGGAGACGGAAGCGTGGCAGAGCTTCCTCGATAACCCGGCGCCGTATTACGCGATGCTGTTCTCGGTTACGGAGGGCAGTACCGAAGCCGTTACCGACTACGGCGGAATCCCCGCCGAGCTGGTGGAGCAGGTCAATGCGTTTCCGCTCTGTACCGACGGGCTTCAGGCGACGCTTCGCCGGTATCAGGTATTCGGAACGAAATACATACTCGCAAGGGAGCGCGTGCTTCTCGGGGATGAGATGGGACTCGGAAAAACCGTAGAGGCAATCGCCGCGATGACGCATCTGCGGGCGGAAGGCAAGACGCATTTTCTTGTGGTTTGTCCGTTAAGCGTACTTATGAACTGGCAGCACGAGGTGGCCAGGTTCAGCACGGTTCCCGTGGATGAAATCTACGGATATGACCGGAGCGAAGAACTTACAGACTGGTTAGAGAAGGGCGGTACCGCGATCACGACCTACGAAACTGCCTCGAAGATTGAACTGCCGAACCGCTTCGCAATCGACCTTCTGGTTGTGGACGAAGCCCAGTATATCAAGAATCCGGACGCGCTTCGAACGAAGGCAGTGCGCCGTCTCATTGGCCGTTCCCAGAAGGTTCTTCTGATGACCGGTACGCCGATGGAAAACCGCGTTGACGAGATGGTCCGCCTGATCGGTTTTCTGCAGCCGGAGGTCGCCGGCAGGGCAAAACGCTACACGAAGCTCTCCGAAGCGGAGCTGTTCCGCGAGGAGATTGCGCCGGTTTATCTGCGCCGTACCCGTGAGCAGGTATTGAGCGAGCTGCCCGACAAGGAGGAAATCCTTGAGTGGGGACTTATGACCGAGGACGAAACCGGTGCCTACCGGAAAGCCCTTTCGACGAATAATTACATGGAAATCCGACGGATTTCCTGGAATCTGCCCGCGATCAGCGAATCCACCAAGGCCCGCCGCATGCTAGAACTGATTGAGGAAGCGGAAGCGGACGGCAGAAAGACAATCGTGTTCTCATTCTTTCGGGAGACGCTTCAGAACGTAGCGAGGCTTGTCGGTGAAAAGTCCGCAGGCGTCATCGACGGATCAGTTCCGATGCCCCGAAGAGAAGAGATTTTGAAGGCTTTTCGGGAGGAAGAATCGAAAACCGTACTCATTTGTCAGGTAATTGCCGGCGGTGTGGGCTTGAATGTTCAGGCGGCAAGTGTTATCATATTCTGTGAACCGCAGTTAAAGCCTTCCATGGAGGAGCAGGCCATTGGCCGGGCGTACCGCATGGGGCAGAGCCGGAAGGTTCTGGTGCACCGGCTTTTGATTGCGGATTCCGTGGATGAACGGATATTGTCCATTCTTTCCGACAAGCGGGAAGCATTCTTAGCATTTGCCGATGAATCGGTTATCGGAAGGATGGACGCAGAGCAGGAAGTTTCGACTGCCGCTATGCAGCAGATTATAGAAGAAGAAAAGAAGCGTTATCAGGTGGATAACGCGGACGAAACGGAGGAAAGCGAATGACGCGGAGGAGAAGAATCTATGCCCTTTTGCTTGTTCTGGCGCTTACGGTGACATCGTTCGCCGGATGCGGAAAGGGAGAGAAGAAGAAAGGCGTGTTCTCGGTACGGTTTGAGCTGGAGGGAGGCGACCGTGTTTCCGGAAGTCTTCATCAGGAAGTGAAGAAGGGCGAGGCTGCGGAGGAGCCGAAGGTGGAGCGTGAGGGCTACTTCTTCAGCGGCTGGGATACCGAATTTGAGGATATTCAGGAAGATACCGTCATAAAAGCGGTGTGGAAGAAAGCCATCCACGTCACATTTGACGCAAACGGAGGAGAATTCTCGGGCGGTAATACCGAGGTGTATCTTGCTTCGGGCAAAAAGCCGACTGCACCGAGCGTAAAGCGCGAGGGTTACACCTTCCTCGGGTGGGAGCCGGAGGTTTCGAATGTCAGTGAGGATACCACCTACATGGCGCAGTGGAAGCGTGACGTTCCTACTGCCGACGAAGTGTACAAGACGCTTTCCGACAGCATGGTGGAGATTCACACGTACGACGAGAGCGGGCAGGGCATCGCGCTCGGTTCGGGATTTTTCATCGATACGGAAGGAACCGTGCTGACGAACTTCCATGTCATGGAGGGCGCGTATTCCGCGGAAATCGTTATGTATAACGAGGATACCTTCGAAGTCAACTACATCGAGGGCTATGACAAGGACATTGACCTTTGCGTCATCAAAACGGCCGCTTCCGATACGAAGCCCGTTACGTTTTTTGCCGGAAATGTGAAGACCGGCGAGACAGTTTACACAATCGGAAGTTCCGTCGGTCTTACCGGAACGTTCTCGAACGGCATTGTTTCGACGGCTTCCAGGCAGTATGACGGTGTGGAATGCATCCAGATTACGGCGCCGATTTCACACGGAAACAGCGGCGGCCCGCTGGTTAACGAGTTCGGTGAGGTGCTCGGCGTCAACACGTTCATGATGGTGGACGGACAGAACCTGAACTTCGCTGTTTCGATTAAGGAACTGGATAACATTGACCGCTCGGAGACGATTACGATTGAGAAGTTCGGACAGCTGACCGGCGAGTCGGTTAAGCCGAATTACACGAAGGTGATCACCGGTGACGAAGGCGAGTACGTTTACGAGATGACCAACGACATCGAGCTGGAGTCCAATGACATGCCGTATGAGGCCAACATGCTTTCGGACGGTTACTGGAAAGCTGCATATCTTGATGATGTTGACAGCATCGATTTCTACTATCTGACGGTGCCGTCGAGCGGAGACGTTCTCGTATATATTCTTGCCTACTGGCAGGACGATGACCCGTACATACACGCATACTTCCGCGATGTGTACACGGAAGAGATGCCCGCGTCGGTAACCGGACACGATTCCTACATCGGCATGAATGACTACGATGATGAGAATAACTATAAGCTCGCCACCTTCCATGTTCCGGAAGCCGGAAGCTATTACCTGGACGTTCATCTTCCGGATGACTATCCGTACGACACCGGATGCTACTATCTGGTAGGTTATGAGTTTGTACCGTAAGTAACAGTATATTTGGGAATAAGAAATCACATTTGCCGGGGAACCGGCTCGGGGGAAAATGGGATGAAGAAACACATATTGATAATTACAGCCATAGCCGCACTTTTGTGCGGCTTTTTGGCATGCGCAGGCGTTGTAAGCGCGGAGGACGGAGAGAAGTATAAGATTACCGTCGAGGGCGGGTATGCGACCGCATACGACGTGAACGGCAATAAGGTTACGGTAACGGAAGCAAGTACCGGTACGGGGATAACGATATACCCGGAACGAAAAGCAGGTGTATATGTAACAGGATGGGAGACGGACTTTAACGGCAGACAGCCGGTATTTTACGGAACGGACGGGACATCGGAGTTTACTTTCCGGATGCCGCCGTGTGATGTGACGATTAAAGCAGTGACTGCCGCACAGAAGCCCTGTGTGATTGATCTGAGGGGGGGTTACTGCGCCCTTCCGGATTATGAAATCTACGCTTCGGACGGATGCTCCTACAGCCCGATTGCGGGTTGGGTGTTACAGGCAATCGGATCGGAGTATGAGGCTGTCTGGTATGATTCGAAGGGAATTGATCTTGACGGGGACGGAAATAAAGATATTCTTCTGGTCGGAACCGAAGGGTTTAAGAATATGACGCAGTTTGCGGCGATACCCGCGCCCGGAGGAAATCTTCACGGAGAGTATAAGCTTGAGGGATTGTCGGACGGTCCGCTTTGGCCGTATACCGTTAGGTTTCCAGAGGAAAACGTCGAAAAGAGTTATGCCATTTCCATTTCGGAAGGTGTCGCGCAAATTTATAATCAGACAATTTATGATTATCAGGAAGTAAAGGAAATGCAGCCCGGGGAAAGCGTCCGAATATCCGTCGCCCCGGAAGAGGGCACCTATGTAAAGGGCTGGGCTTTGGAAGGCGAAACCGAAACGAATCCGATGTTCCGTTCAGAAGTAGGAGGCATATGGTATTTCAATATGCCCGCACGCGATATCACCATCCATCCCGTAAAAGGAAAGCAGGAGCCTTATACAATTGACCTTAGTAAGACGGAGGAGATTCCAAATGAGGTCGGGCAGTGTTTATCGGATTCCATTGGGGATGATTATTTCGTGGGTGACCTGGATGGAGACGGGACCAGAGATTTTTCGGAGACACCTCACGATGAAAAGGACAAATACTATCTTACGTTTTTGCAGTGCCCCGGAAGCAATATTAAAGGCGATTACGTTGTAGATAAACCGAATCACGGCAGGTATTGGCCGATTACGATGCGATTCGGGGAGATGAAAGAAGATTATTCGATTTCCGTGACCGGCGGACATGCAATTGACCGAAACGGCAGGCGGATTACGAGTGCCGCAGTTGGTGAAAAGGTCACAATAGTAAGAGATTATGAGTCGGGTGTTTTTTGGAAAAAGTGGGAGGCGGATTTCACGGGAGGCTCCTCTGATTCTATCATTTACGGGTTCATAATGCCCGCACAGAATGTTCATATCAAGGCGGTTACCGTGACTTCGCAAATACCGGTTAACATTGATCTTACAAATGATTGGCTATGGTTAGGAGAACGAAATGTTGACGAGAGGCAGCTGATTATCGAGAATGCGATGCGAGCTAATTATGACTATGGCTGGTTTGGGTTCTCTGTTGCCTCGGGAGGTGAGCCTAATATGTGGCTGGATGCCGACGGAAACGGAACCGATGATATCGGATTCGGTGCCAGCTATGACGGAACTGCAGACGTAATCAGGGGATCATCCTACAGCCTTGGAGAATCCTTCTCCTATCCGGTAAAGGACGGAGCCTACGGCCCGATTATCTTCACGGTAAATGCGACGAAGGCCGTACCGCCGTTACCTATGAAAAACGGTTCCGTACATAAGATTCAGGTGAAAAACGGCGTTGTACTGAATGAAGCAGGGGAAGTAATCACCGAAGCAAAGGCCGGTGATTTGGTTACGCTTCGCGTATATGCATCTGCCGGAAGGTATGTGAAGGATGAACGGTATAGACCGGACGGCGAGAAAGACAGTAACGGAAGGAGTTCCTTTTCCTGTAAGATTATTATGCCTGATGAGGATGTTTCCGAGGCCCCGGAATATGCCGCCAAAGAGCCTTTAAAGATTAATCTGGTCGAAAGGAAGGATGATGAACCGTATCTTACCAATATAGACATGACCCACCTTGCAGGTAAGATTGTGAAAGAAGAAGACGGCGTTACCTTCTACGATTTGGACGGTGACGGACAGGCGGATGTATGGCTGGCAAAAGAATATGTGTGGAGAGCATGGATTGTCGGAAAGACCGAAACCGCATATGACGGAACAGTGATTCTTCCGGCCGGCGAAAAGAATTATCAGTATAGTGAAATTCGGTTCATTTTGTCGAACGGAACGAAGGTCATTGACGAAACCACAAAGGAAGGGTGCTATCTGATTTCCGTTACGGACGGAATACTAGAGGGTGAGAGTGCTGTGAAACCCGGTGACTCGGTTGTGATCCGCCCCGCGCCGCGAGATGACGGAAACTATGTGGCAGATTGGAATTTCGAGTATGATCTGAGTGCTTCCGGGACCGGCTTCGGGTACTCCTGGTCTGACGGAAGGTTGACCTTTACCATGCCGGAATCGGATATCGAGGTGAAAGGTGTTTTAAAGAAAGCAGAGCCTTTGACGATTGACCTGTCGGAAGGGAAGATAAACCTGACAACAGAAGCCATTGAATGTATTCTGGATGCTGTCGGAGGGAATAATTCGATGACGGTTGACCTGAACGGGGATGGCATCGATGACGTAATGCTGGCAAGTTCCTTAGGCGTGATTCAGGCCACAAAGGATTACAGCTGCGGAGCCGAGTTCACCCTTAACGGTGCCACCCGCGGACCGTACTATCCGATTACCTTTATCTACAACCCGAAAGAGCAGGCGGTTACCGCCACACCCACACCTACTCCTACGGCAGAGGTGTCGCCCGAGCCAACCGAGGCTCCAACTAAAGACCGCGAGAACCCGAGAGGAGAGAATAAGGGAGACTCCTTCAATCCGCTTTACCTCATCCCGGTGGCAGCAGCGCTTTGTGCCGTTCTGGCAGCAGGAGCGATCTGGTGGAGGAAAAAGAAGAAGGCGGCGAAGGCAGGAGGGAAAGAACCGGCAGTTGAAGGGCCGATAGATACGATGACCGATGCGTCGGCTGATACGGTGGCTGATTCATCGGTTGAATCGGCGGAAAATGATAAGGAATAGGATTCTTTCGCTGGTCTTGTGCTCATTTTTCGGGCTTCGTTTTTCCCTTTTCCTACTATTCCGAAAAGAATCCTACAAAAACTCAAATAAAGCAGAAAAAGTTGGAACGCTGCACACATGCGGCGGTCCAACTTTTTTTACACTCTTATGCGGATAACAGGACTTGAACCTGCACGCTTGCGCACCAGAACCTAAATCTGGCGTGTCTGCCAATTCCACCATATCCGCGGATATTTCGCTTTATTCTATCATTGCTAAAAGCGCTTGTCAATCCTTACGGAGAGCGCTCTTCAATCCTTCTTGAAAGTCTTGTTTTTTTATTCATTTTTTGATAAAATAAACTGAAACACTATGCAACGAAAAGCCGTTGAAATGAACCATAGCAGAGGAGGGGCAACAACTATGGCTGCAAAACGAGTCAACTATTCGGATATCACCGATGATATCCGCCGGCTTACGGAAATCTGCCGGGACAACAGTAACATTGATCCGGAACTTTACAACCGCTACGAGGTGAAACGCGGGCTCCGCGATCTAAACGGCAAGGGCGTCCTCGCAGGGCTGACGGAGATATCCGAAATCCGTACGCTTAAGGTGGAGGACGGCGTAGAGAAGCAGTGTCCGGGGCAGTTATTCTACCGCGGCATTAATGTCGAAGATATTGTAAAGGGGTGTGTCGCAGAAAACCGCTTCGGTTTCGAGGAAACCGTATACCTTTTGCTGTTCGGCAAGCTTCCGACACGCGAACAGCTTACCGAATTCACAAACCTGCTCGGGTATTACCGGACGCTTCCGAGCAGTTTCGTAAGAGACGTAATTCTGAAAAAACCGAGTGCCAACATGATGAACGGCCTCGCCAGAAGCGTTCTGACGCTGTATTCGTATGATACCAATCCGGAAGACACTTCCCTTGAGAACGTGCTCCGGCAGTGCATTCAGCTGATTTCCATCTTCCCGATGCTTACGGTATACAGCTACCATGCGCACCGGTATTACTACAAGGACGAAGCGCTGATTATCCATCGGCCGCGGACCGACCTTTCCGCAGCCGAGAATATCCTTCATCTGCTTCGCGCGGACAGTCAGTATACCGAACTGGAGGCGAGAGTTCTTGATATCGCGCTGATCCTTCATGCGGAGCACGGCGGCGGTAACAACTCGACCTTTACGACGCATGTTGTCACATCTTCCGGAACCGATACCTACGCAGCCATGACGGCCGCCCTCGGTTCGCTGAAGGGACCGAAGCACGGCGGCGCGAACATGAAGGTAGTTGAAATGTTCGCGGATATGAAGGAGAAGGTTTCCGACTGGACCGATGAGGAGGAAGTGGGAACGTATCTTCGTGCGCTTCTGCATAAAGAAGCCTTCGACAAAGCCGGTCTCATCTACGGTATGGGACACGCCATCTATTCGGTTTCCGACCCGCGTGCGGTAATGTTCCGCGGCTTCGTTGAGAAGCTTTCCGAGGAGAAGGGCATGCATAAGGAGTTCGCTCTGTATCGTCTCGTTGAGGAGCTTGCGCCGAAGGTTATCGCCGGCGAACGGCGTATGTACAAGGGCGTCAGCGCCAATGTGGACTTCTACAGCGGCTTCGCCTATCAGATGCTCGGCCTTCCGGAAGAACTCTATACCCCGATTTTCGCGGTTGCGCGTGTCGCGGGATGGAGCGCTCACCGTATGGAAGAGCTGATCAACGCCGGTAAGATTATCCGTCCGGCATATAAGAGCGTATGCGACGAGCGGGATTATGTCCCGATTGACGAAAGGTAACTGCAGGCATATGAGGTTTTCGAAAGGAGGTTTCTATGGACATTCGTGTTTCTGTAAGGATTAATGTTCCTCCCGAGGAGGCATGGGCCTTCCTCACAGATGTGACCCACTGGCAGGAATGGTATGCCGCGCCGGTGGCGGAAGCCGACTGGAAAGCAGGCGGGTATGTCAGATTTGCCGAGCATGACGGAATTCTTGCGAGTACCGTTCCCATCGGCTCTTTCGAAGAAGGAAAGTCCGTGACGATTTCGGACCGCTGGGCAGACGACATCTATTCCGTTCGCCCGGACGGCACGGGCTGTATTCTCGAAAAATGTGTCTCGCCCAAGGGCGGAGCGAATTTCACGCAGGCCGGTTACGCCAAAGAGACAGCGAAGCAGCAAGGGTATCTGGAGCAGTTCGGTACGCTTTGCGAAGCGGCTTATGCGGCACGCGCTCCGAAATCCGAGGCAGCCTCTGAACGTCCCTCGGACCTTCCGGAGTGGATGACCGTGAACGCGACCGAAATGGTCAAGACCGAAGAACCGGCGGAGACTCCGAAGGCACAGGAAGCACCGGCGGGCCCGGAAGCTGTGAAAGGACCGGCGAGCCCGGCGGCACAGGCACCTGTTCCGCAGATTATTACCGTGCGCATTCCGGCACAGGAGCCCCCGAAGAAGCCGCTTTCGAAGAAGGTCTGGATTCCGGCGGTGGTGTTGCTTCTACTGGCTGCAATCGCGATTCTTTCGATTCCTTTTGTAAAGCCGTATCTTGAGAAGCAGAAGAAGCTATCCCTTTATAACAAAGCCGTAACCCGCATGGAGAAGGAAGATTATGAGGGCGCGCTCGACACGCTCGAGGATCTTTCGAAACTCGGCGGATACGATAATTCCGCGGAGCTGACGCGCTACTGCAAGAAGGGTGTTTCCCTGCAGGAAGCTAAAGCGCAGATTGAAGACGGCGAATACCGGAAAGCATACGAAGCGCTGGAGAAGATTCCCGGCTTCAAGGATGCGGACGATTACCGAAAGACCTGTCTCGAGGAAATCAATTACGAGGACGGCGTCGCGCTTATGGCAGCGGGTGATTATCTCGCCGCGGAAGAGAAGCTTTCGAACTCCGGCAGCCGTGCCGATGCGGCAAATCTCATAGAAGAATGCCGGGTTAAGGGAATCCGGCAGAAGGTCGAAGCCCTCATGGAAGAAGGAAAGTATTCGGAGGCAATCGACCTGCTTGACACCGAGGCCGGGCAGAAGGTTGACGACCGGGCGGAGCTACGGAAGGAATGCGACAATGCCGCAACCTATCAGGAGGCGGACGAAGCTTATCAGGACGGGCTTTACTTTACGGCATATGAGGCATTCCGGTCCCTCGGGGATTACAAGGATTCCGCCGAGCGCATGAAGAAATGCATTCAGACGAAGCCGGTAACACGTGAGACGTATCATAACAGCGCCTACAACGGGAATTCTTCGCTGAAGATTATCCCGCCGAAGGACGACGGCAGCTATACATACTTCAAGATTTATATCAAAAAGGGCAATGAGGAGATTCTTGTCTCCAGCTGCTTTATCAGTACGGGCGGAACGATTACCGTCCGGATGCCCGCCGGCAAATACATCCTCAAAGTCGCATACGGTTACGGAGACTGGTTCGGCGAGAAGGAAATGTTCGGTTCCAAGGGAACCTACCAGAGACTGCAGTCTTCTGATACGAGTGACATATTCGAGATTGGGAACGGAGATTACGAGCTGACCCTTCGTTCTTCCTCGAACGGCAATGTCGGAACCAAGGACGAAGACCGTTCCGGTTTCTAACAAAAAGAAAGGAGAGAAGCGTATGAAGAAACTCAGGATTCTTATCACATGGGCTGTCTGCATGATTCTTCTGTGCGGCTGCGGCGAGAAGAAAAAGGACTTCGACCTCAGTGACGCCGGCAAGGATACGGCTGGGAAAACCACGCAGACGGTAACCGAAACGCCGACCGACGAAGCAACGCCTTCGCCGACCGAAGAGGTGACGCCGACGCCCGATGAACCGGAGGACAAGCTTCCGGAGGGATGGGCCGAAACATTAGATGATTTCTCGGGCGACGAGATTCAGGGATTCGAAAAGAAAACCTTCGATGAGCGCGGACGCCAGAGAAAATACTACGAAGAAAAGAAATCGACAGTTTATGATTTTAATGTGGCATTTGTCGGATACTACACGTATACGGACGGCAGTCCCGACGTGCTGATCGCATGGGACTTCTTCACCTATGACTGGGATGGAAATATGGTGACGAAGGGCCATTATGAGACGACCTACACGATGCAGTCTCCGGACAATTACGTGGAATCCTGGGTGGGCTTCGGCGAACCTAAGGAAACGGATGAGAACGGAATCGGCATCTGTTATTCGGACGGCGTTGACGGAACGGAATACGCGCCGACCGGAGCAAAGGTAAAGGATTTCAAAACAAACTAAGACGAAAGAAAGTCAGGGGGAGAAATGAAAAACAAACTTGCTAAAACTATGAAACGGATCGCTCTGCTTTTTGTGCTGGGCGGTCTGTTTCTGTGTCCGAAAAGCGTTTTCGCGGGAAGCGGAGACAAACCGGATACTTTGGAACTTGACCTGCGGGACGGATATCTAGTGATTGGAGCGGAGACCCGCTCAATTTGGGATAATGTTCTTAAGCCATTCCGGCTCGACATCGAAGATTATAAGGGAGCCATGTATGATTTAGACGGGGATGGTACCGCGGATCTTAGGATTTCCACTTACTATACGATAGAATATAACTATCGCGAAATTGCGACGCCGGTCTTCGGAGCAAGCATCTGCGGGGACTATGATTTAAACAATTCGGGAAAAAAGCTTGAGTACCCGGAGTGGGGTGAAAACGGGATTGATATTAAGCATGAACTTTCTTCTGTCGTGATTCATTTCCCGGAAACGCCCGTGAAGGCCTATTATTCCCTTTCCGGGACAGGAGTGACGTTTTCCAGGTATGTGGAAATGAACGGACAACGTGTAGAAGAAGAAATCAAACAGGCTACGCCCGGTGAAGAAATATACGTCCTTGAAACCAAGAGGACCGGAGAGTATCTGAAGGAATGGAAAACCAGCGGCATCCCGAAGGATGACATGTTAGAATATGGCTGGACCGAAGATGAGAACGGAGAAGTATCTACAGTCGCATTGAGAAGCTTTATCATGCCTGCGCAGGATGTGGTGCTGGAGCCTGTTTATAAGAAGCAGCAACCCTATACCATTAAAGTGGACGGCCCCAATGATTATATGGTCGGTGATAGCGAATGGATGATGTCTGCCGTGGATTGCTTCCTTGATTCGATGTGGAATTCGGAATTCGGAAAAGAATGGCTGGATGACTGGTTTGATTTAGATGGGGACGGAATTGACGACATCTGTATCGGTCCGTATAAGAGTTCCAGTTCATTGTCAATCTGCCTTTTCTCCAATCTGACATCCTATACGCTGACGGCGCCGAACGACGGCCCGTACTGGCCGGTTACTCTGAGCTGGGAAGAAGATAAGGTCTTCACGGTAGACCCCGGGGCCATGTATTATGAGGCAGTATCGAATAATAACGGAAAGTTGCTGTACCAATCCCTGAAGGCATTCGAAACGAAAGACAGAGAAGGCTTCTTTGATCTGGATCAGAACGGAAGCGCAGACCTTCGGTTTGACGGCAGATTCTTTACGTATCTCTCTACCTGCAGTGTTAAAGATACTGTCACAATCCCTGCCGTGCAGAACGGAATCAATCATCCTGTGACATTTGTCGTTAAAGATATTCCGATGAAGTCCGAGTACTATAAAATGACGTTAACCGTCGAGAATGAGGGAGAGATAAAGCTCGGCTATGGGGATTGGACGAAGATCGGATACTGGTATCAGGAAGGGGAATGTATCAGTCTTATCCCGGAAGAAGGATACGAATTATCTAAGGTCAAGATAAATGACACTGACGTTAGGATTGAGTTGTATGAAAGAACGTATTATTCCTTTGAGGTGCCAAACCACGATATCGAGGTTAAAGTCTGGCTTAAGCCCGTCGGCGGGAATGACCCGGAACCGATTGATGATTTTTATGTTAACGTAACGGTGGAAGGCGGTTGGATTGACGGTCCGGCAAATGTGAAGGCAGGGAACTATGTCAGAATCTATCCGGACTGCCGATCGGACGGCCTTTATGTAAGCGACTGGATGGTTGACGGAGTAATGGGATGGTCCTACTGGGAAGGCGAGTTGAGCTTCCAGGTGGGAGATCAGGATGTATATGTGACGCCTAACTACAGAGAGACGAAACCGCTTACTATTGACCTTTCCGACGGGGCATGGGATTATACAGTCGACATGCTGAATTGTGTCTGTGACGCAATCAACCTCGGGCCGTACGACCGTCATCTTTATTATGATCTGGATGGCGACGGGAACATGGATATCATGGCCGGCTCATCCCAAATGAAGTTTACTCCGCTCAAGACATACAGCTGCGGCAAATCCTATACCCTTACGGGCGGCACCAGAGGACCTTATTATCCGATTACATTTGTCTATGATCCGAAGGAGAAGGAGCCGGATGTAACCGGCACGCCTGAACCTACCGGAGAAGTTGACGGGAAACAGGATGAGACGGCGGAGAAGAAGGATGACAGTTCCTTCCATCCGGTGTATTTCATCATTCCGGGGTGTGTGCTTCTGTGCGGCGGATTGACCGCATTTCTTCTGATTCGCAGGAAAAAGCGCGCCGCGAAAGGGGAAGCCGTCGAGGAGAAACAGGAAGATAAGCAAGAGTAAGCTTTTGCGACAAATGGGAGGAAATTGCAAGATGAAGAGAAGAAAGAGAAGCGTGATTGTATTGATTGCCTGCGCTATGATGCTTGCCATGATTGCGGTGGGTGCACTTCGCGCACTTCCGGCGGAGGCAAGTGAGACCGATGAAGAAACTTTGGAGTTTGACCTGCGGGACGGGTATCTGCGTCTGGTAGCACTGGATTCCAATTTAGGGTCGATTCTTGATTCATTCCGATACGGTGGTGAAGATTCAGAATTCTTTGATTTAGATGGGGATGGTACCGCGGATATTAAGCTTTCCACATATTACACGGTTTACTATTCTTATCGTGGCGTCCTCACGCCGGTTTTCGGAGGAAGTATTCACGGTGACTTCGAACTGAAACCTACGGAAGAACATCCGTTTAGGTATACGGAGTGGGACTACGATGCCCAGAAAGAGGTTATGCATAATGTTTCTTCGGTTGTGTTTCATTTCCCGGCGGAACCGGTGAAGGAGGAGTATTCCCTTTCCGGGACAGGCGTAAAGTTTTTCCGATATGTTTTGCAGAACGATGAGTATGTCAAAAAAGAAATAACGAAAGCAGCTCCGGGAGAGGAAATCGAACTCCTGGAAGACAAGAAGACCGGGCAGTATCTGAAGGCGTGGAAGACCGACGGCCTTCCGAAGGATGATTTAACAGAAGTATTCGCTTACGAAACGGATGCAGGTGAATCCGTAAAAAACATTGTCGCGGTGCGGCGCTTTATTATGCCGGCGCACGATGTGACATTGGAGCCGGTTTATGAGAACCAGCGGCCTTATACGATTCAGGTGAACGGTCCGAATGACTATATGGTCGGAAACACGGAAGTACCGATAAATGCCGTTGACTGCATTATAGGGTCCCTGTATAATTCGGAATTCTGTGAAGATTGGGAAATTGGTTATTGCGATTTGGACGGGGACGGAACCGATGATATCTATATCGGCCCGTATAAGAGCGATAACTCGTTGAACGTATGTCTTTTTTCCAATCTTACATCCTATACGGAGATGGCACCGAATGACGGACCGTATTGGCCGGTCACTCTGAGTTGGAAAGAAGAACCGACATTCACTGTGGATCCCGCCGCTATGTATTATGCTACAGTGTCTGAGAAGAACGGCCGGTTGTTGTACCGTTCGCTGAAGGCATACGAAGTGGAGGGAAAGGAAGGTTTCTTCGACCTTGATCAGGACGGTACTGAGGATCTGCAGTTCAACGGATATAATATCCGGACGCTTTCCACCGGCAGCGTGGAAGAGACGATTACAATTCCCGCGGTTGAAGACGGTGTAAATCATCCGATCACATTTGACTTGCGGGATAAATCCATACAGTATGAATTCCATAAATGCACGATAATCTGCGAGAACGAGGGAAAGTTCTCTATAAACTCGGACGAGTTTGATTACATCGGAGAGTGGTTCGAGAAAGGTGAATATATCCGTCTGATTCCGGGAGAAGGGTACGAATTTGCCGCAATTCTGATAGATGGGGATCCCTTAGCACAGGAGTATTATGAGAGCCCTGATATATATGTTTATGATCACGATATTGAAATCCGGATTCTGTTCCGAACCACAGATGGAAAGATTCCGGGATATCATAAAGTGGAGGTGCAGGGAGATTACGATATTTTAGTACAGCAAGAATATGACAGCGTTGAACCCGCTCAATATAGCCCGTATGTGAAAGAGGGTGACTGGGTTATTGTCCACCGGAACGAAAGAAAAGGAGATTCTTATGTTGCATCGTGGGAGGTTACCGGGGTTAAGGATTACACAATCGGTTCAAATGTATCACTAAAGTTTCAGATGCAGGATGAGGATGTATATGTAAAACCGGTTTTCGGAAAGGTCGAACCGTTGACGATAGACCTTACGAACGGACCCTGTTCCATAACGGACGAAATGTTGGAAGACATCACCTTGGCTCTTGCAACAGATTCCCAAATAACTGTTCAGTCCTTCAGGTGTGACCTGAACGGTGACAAGAAGAATGATATTATCGTGACACGGGTGGACAGGTCGACAATTCAGATTAAACCGCTTGACGATTACAGCTGCGGAGATACCTATGAACTCCGCGAGAAGAACCAATTCGGGCACTACCATCCGATTACATTTGTCTTTAAGGCAGAAGCAGAAGAGCCGGAGCCGACCGGAGAGCCGGCAGATGCGTCTGAGAAGAAGGAAGACGGCGATTCCTTCCATCCGATGTATTTCATCATTCCCGCTTGTGTGCTTCTGTTCGGCGGCGCGACGGCACTCCTTCTGATTCGCAGAAAGAAGCGGGCTTCGAAGGGGGAAGTGCAATGAGAAAAGCATTTGGCATTATACTGGCAGCAGCCATGGTTTTGGTTTGTGTATTATTGCTTTCAGGCGGAAGGCCGGAGCAAAGCGCTTCACAGACCTACACCATTACTGTGAACGGCGGACATGCGATTTCGCAGCATGGTAATACAATAACGAGTGCACTGCCCGGAACATGGGTGTTCCTTGTTCCTGACCAGGAGCCCGGAACCTATGTGAAAGAGTGGAAATCAGGGCAAGTCTCATATTTTGAGTTTGGACAGAGATTTCCAAATAGTACCTGTGAAGGACACTACTATTACCATTTCTATATGCCGGAATGTCCGGTTACGATTGATGCGGTAACGGCGAAACAGACACCATATACGATAGACATGACGTCAGGGAGTTTTGAACTGCCGGAAGAAAATTCCGATTTGGAATGGTTTGACTGGCTTTCACAGGCACTTGGGACGAGAGATTATTATGCGGATGAATTCCGTTATGACGTTGACGGAGACGGAACAACTGACATGTTCTCCGTTAATCCGTCGAGATATGTGGAGTGGTTAGGCAGAGTATTCATTCCTGCGCACGGACGCAGTGCCGAAGGTACGATTACTCTGGACCGGGAGAACTATGGTCCGTACTGGCCTTTTATCATTCAGTTCGGTGAAGAACCGGATAAAGAAACCTATACGATAAAAGTCGTCGGAGGACATGCGGAGAGTTTGACCGGAAATGTCATAACAGAGGCAAAAGCCGGTCAGTATATCGTTCTCAAGCCGGATGTAATTGAGGGGATGGCTGTTTGTGAATGGAAAACACAGGATGGAAGCATAATTCAGGGAGTTTCTCCGGAAGCTGACACACTCCTTTCAAAATTCAGTTTTCCCATGCCTGCCAAGGACCAGACATATATTGCGGTTGAGGAACCGCTGAAAGCTTATGTGATAGACATGAGCAAAGGATATGCAACGGTACCGGCGGATCATTGGGATCGGGATTTTTGTTTGTTCAAGTATGATTATTCTTCACAGAAAGTAGATTACAAATTAGACCTGGATGGAGACGGGACCATTGATATCTGTTCCAGTGATGAGGATTATCCGGTTATCTTTCCTACAGCCACGCGAAGCGTTGATGGTATCTACATTTTGAGCCCGGCACATTATGAGGAGTACAATGGGCTGGAGTTTCGTTTTCCGGAGAAAGCAGAAGACTATGCCATTACGGTTAACGGCGGACATGCTGAGGACGATGCGGGAAATGTGATAACTCGCGTCGCCCCCGGAACGATGGTTACGGTCTGTTCCGATGGCGGACCGGGGAAGTATTGGAAAGCATGGAATACCGATTATGAAGTGATAAAAAGGGCGGGAATTCAGGTGAGTTTCGCCATGCCCGCTTGTGACGTTACCTTTACGGCAGTAACCACAGAGACACAGAAACCGCTTACGCTTGATTTGACCAATGAAATCAGAATGTCGGAAGATGAGGTGTTTCAGATATTGCAGACATTCAGGGAACTGTATATCGAGCGACGTCAACCATTGCATGAAAACTATAAAAATCCGTTTAGAAATTATTACCTGGATATAGACGGAAACGGCAGTACAGATATTGAACTATGCTTTTCGGAAGACTATCATATGGGAAAAGTAACCGGAATCGGAAGAGGATATGAGTACAGCCTGGGAGAAAAGACAACAATAGAAGTCAGTGACGGGCCATTTGGACCGGTTACATTTATCGTTAATAATGAAAAAAGCGGGTACTGGCCGCTTGAGAACCTTGGGACCTGCCATAAAATCACCATTCTGGAAGGTGATTCCGTCAGAGTCCGTTACGGGCAGGAGGGGAGTAAGATAGTTGTGGCTTCGTTGCCCAGGGCGGATGGCTATTATGTATCCGAATGGACGATTGATGGTGTAGAGGAATGGGATACTAGTTTCTGTGACTTAGAGTTCATCATGCCGGATCATGATATTACGGTCAAAGGAACACTTTCCGAGACAACCCCGTTGGTAATTGACTTGTCAAGAGGATATTATTCGGAATTTCTGGATAGTGAGTTTTATTATTGGTTTTACTATCTGAAGAAATATCTTAACTTGCCCATTAACGTCGGATACATGATAGACCTAAACGGTGATGGTGAGGGAGATGTCTGGTTTGAGACGGATAAGATTAAAGTAGCGTATCCTTACACCTGCGGACCCGAATATACGCTTCCCGGAGGAACGACCGGACCGTATTATCCGATTGTTTTCATTTATGAACCGAATAAACCGGAACCAAAGCCGACGGCGACTCCTACCCCGGAGCCTAAGCCAACCAACACACCAACAGTGGCTCCGACTGAAGCTCCCGTGATTACTCCGACGCCAATCGCGCCCGAGAAAGGAGAGGATTCCGCCCATTGGATTATCTGGCTGACGCTTATCGGAGTCTGTGTGTTCGGCAGTATTACGGCGGGCTTTTTAATCAATCGGAAACGGAAAGCAAAGGACTCCGCAGGAGTTGAGACGGAAGAAGCTAAACCGGAAGAATCGAAAGAAAAACCGGAAGAACCGCAGCAATAATCTGCGATAAATGGGAGAGATTACAAAATGAAGAGAAGAAAGAAAAGCGTGATTGTAACGATTGTCTTCGCAATGATGGGATTCATGATTGCGATGGGTGCACTTCGCGCGCTTCCGGCCAAGGCAGGGGAAGCCGAAGAGGAAACGCTGGAATTTGACCTGCGGGACGGGTATCTGCGGCGGACGGATTCGTCGGGGTTTATTATGCAGACTATTCTGAATTCTTACCGTTGCAGCAGAGAGGATAATCTTTTGTATGACCTGGACGGGGATGGCACTGCTGATGTCAGAATATCCATATGGAACAAGGTATTTTATGACGCTCATGAGGTTTTAACACCGGTTCCGGGAGGAAGTATTCTCGGAGATTATGTACTGAAGGCTACGCCGGAACGTCCACTTGAATATATGACTTATGAGAACGGACCTGCCGTTACCCATACAGTTTCTTCCGTGGTGTTTCATTTCCCGGAGGAGCCTGTGAAGGCGGAGTATTCGCTTTCCGGAATGGGTGTAGCTTACTTTCGGAATTTTACGCGGGACGGTGAACGAATTACGAAAGCAGCGCCGGGAGAGATTATCTATCTGCTTGAAAACAAGAAAAACGGTCAATACCTGAAAGGATGGAAGACTGACAGTTTTCCAAAGGATGATTTGGTTTATATACATTCGAACTACTATGAAGACGGAACGAGAGCGGATGTTGCAATCGCCGTAAGGCAGTTTATCATGCCGGCGCATGATGTGACCATGACACCGGTTTATGAAAAGCAGCAGCCGTATACCATTCAAGTGGACGGACCGAATGTTATTATGGCCGGAGATACGGAATTAATCGCAGACGGTATCGATTGCTTTATCGCATCGCTATTTAATTGGGATACAAGCAATATAGATACATATACCTGGTACAATATGTATACTTATTATGATTTGGACGGAGACGGAACGGATGATATCTGTCTCGGCCCATATAAAAGTGCTCACTCGTTATCGATATGTCTTTTCTCTGACCTGACATCCTATACGTTGACGGCACCGAACGACGGACCGTATTGGCCGGTTACGTTGACCTGGAAAGAGAATAATTATACGGTCGATCCTTCTTACATCTATTATGGGTCATTTTCACCAAGGACCGGACAGAAACTGTATCGTTCATTGAAATCATATGAAGTGAATGGGAAAACCGGTTTCTTTGATCTGGATCAGGATGGGAGCGAAGATCTGTTTTTTGAAGGGATTCACTTTGAATATCTCTCAACCTGCAGTATTGAGAATTCCATTACCATTCCCGGAGTTACGGGGGGTATCAACCATCCGGTGACATTTGTCGTGAAGGAAATCCCGGAGGAAAAGAGTTTTCACAGAGTAATAGTCATCAAGGAGAATGAGGGAGATTATTACTTCAATAATTCCGATTGGCCGAGGATAAGTGATTGGTTTGAGGAAGGAACCGGAGTGTGCCTCTCTCCGGGAGAAGGATATGAGTTTAACAGTATCAGTATCAACGGGTCCAAAGTTTATCTGGATGATTATGCAAGGGCGTTTCAATATGAGTTTCAGGTGCTAAACCAAGACATGATTGTCCGCATTCTGTTCCAAACCGAGAACGGCGAGATACCTGGATGCCACAGAGTAAATGTCGATGGCGGCTTTGCTTATATTGAAACGGAAAACGGAGTGGAAGAACTGTTTACCGGTTCTTATGCCGAGACGGGGAAAAAGATTGTAATATATCCTGAAACCCAATTTAACGGAATGGTTTTCGACTCTTGGATGGTTAACGGAGTAGATGAATATTCGATTGGGGAAGATTCTGTCTTAAGATTTCAGATGCCGGATGAAGATGTTACCGTTAGGGGCCGTGCGAAGAAATCGGATGCTTGTATGACAATTGATCTTACGCGAGGTTCCTACATCCTTATTTCGACTTTGCTTGATGATGTCCTTTACTCTCTCAATTTGGACCGTCCGTGGACGTCTGAAGATTATGATTTAAACGGTGACGGCATAAAGGATATTCGCATAGATCCTGTAAATTCAAAGATATGGCCTTGTGAAGGGTATAGTTGCGGGGAAACCTATCAAATCTTTACTCATCGTGGACGCTTCAGTTCTGTCATATTTATTTTCCCGCCGGAAGAGAAGCCAATAGAGACTCCCGGGAACGGGGATGAGCCCGAGGAACAGAAAAACACACGCGAAGAGGATGGAGATTCTTTTAAGCTGCTTTATGTGCTTATTTCCGCAGAAGTGCTCTTGATTGCAGGACTGACGGGCTTGATTATATGGCGCCGGAAGAAAAAGAAGAATCCGCCGACGAAGGGGGAAGTCGTCGATAATAAACCGGAAGAACCGCAGCAATAATCTGCGGTAAATGGGAGAGATTACAACATGAAGAGAAGAAAGAAAAGCGTGATTGTATCATACTCCGATGAGTTAATCACCTGCATTCGTGACGCACTTGGCTTTGCCCCGAAAGATAACTAGACCACTGCGTTTGATTTGGATGGCGACGGAACCATTGATATCACGATGAATACTATAACCAGGGAACTCTGGGTATCAAGCGAATACAGCTGCGGTGAATCTTACACGCTCGAGGGCGCTACGAGGGGGCCTTACTATCCGATAACATTTGTCTATAAGCCTAAGAAAGAAGAGACGGAGGTGACAGTGACGCCGACACCGACCGTGGAACCGGGTGATAATCCGAACGGAGAACCGAGTGAAACCGGCGAAAAGCCGGCTGACACCGCCGAGAAGAAGGACGACAGTTCCTTCCATCCGCTCTATATCATCATACCTGCATCAATCATTATTTTTGCTGCGGCGACAGCAGCGTTAATGATAAAAAGAAAACGGGATAAAAGGGAGAAATTACTATGAGACTGAAAAGAATTATCACATTTGTCGTACTTGTATGCGCGCTTGCCGTGTGCGGCAGGACGGCGCGCGCGGAAGAGGGGGACAGGGTACTTGTCATTGATCTGACGAAGGGCTATTATGTATGCTCGA
Source organism: Lachnoclostridium sp. UBA1241 (assembly GCA_002308955.1). GTDB lineage: Bacteria > Bacillota > Clostridia > Lachnospirales > Lachnospiraceae > ISDg. The sequence goes on from DBWJ01000028.1 coordinate 21,506, forward strand.
ATATTGAAGCGGACGCGGACTATTCGTGGCCGATGGAAGAGTACCAGAGGGAAGTTTTCTACTCTCTCGACCATGCGGTGAATGGCGATACCGGTGCCGGAGTGGACCTTATTTATGATGCCGATGTCGATAAGGACGGCACGATTGATATCGTGGTGAATGCCTACGACTGGCCGGATTCGGAAGGAATGCCGGGAAGAGTCTTTATCATTCCCACGGCCGGCGGTAGCATTCGGGGGACCTATTCCTTGAAGGTCCCGCAGTCGACGGATGCATATTACGGTAACAAGTTCGATACGATTCAGTTTGTCTTCCCCGATGAACCGATTCAGAAAGAATATAAAATCTCTGCGGAATCGGGAAAGGTTACGGATCAGAGCGGAAGAGAGATTACGACGGCCGCGCCGGGATCCTGGATTCGGGTTAACGCGGTTCCGACGGAAGGGAAATACGTTGCCTTCTGGAAATCCGACCTGATCGGCGTGTTTGACACATTCGACAGAGATTACTCTTATTGGTCGACTTGCGTCGCGATTTGTATGCCTGCTGCGGATGTATCGCTGTCCGCGCTGCTTCTGGAGCAGAAGCCGTTAACGTTTGACCTGACGGAAGGGTTTTGCAGAATTAAAGAAGGCTATAATGATGCAGGACTTTATGACCTCTGGATCGGAGGAAGACTCGGAGTCATAGAGTCCGGAACCAAGCTGGATATCGACGGGGACGGTACCGAGGATGTTATCTGTTATGTCATTCATGGCGGCGAAATCTACGGGGCCTGCGTTGATGAGGATTTGCCCGCCCGGACCTTTTTTATTCCGCTCCCGACCGCAAGTATTCACGGAACCTATACTACCAAGGGAACAAGCACATCGGCTTTCTGGCCGTATACGTTCACATTTCCCGCAGGGACGGTGAAGAATTCCTATAAGATCACCGTGGAGGGCGGACATGCGGAGAACGAGGCCGGCCGCACCATTACGGAGGCCGCTCCCGGAGAGAAGATTCGGATTGTCTGTGACAAGAAGACGGGAAGCAGTACGTTTCCTGACTTTAAAGCTTCTCCCGCGTATGAAGACCTTGAGCCTGCTTACCGCGGAACGGAAAGATGCGCCCGGGAAGAAGTCATGATGCCTGCGTGCGATATAACGTATACCGAGGTGGGAATCCCCGAAGAGGGCGGTACCTACGTCATGCAGTTCGAAATGATTCAGGGCGGCCGGTACGAGCACAAGATATCCGAAGAGGAGAGAGCCATCTGGAGCGATGAATCTCCGATCCGAATCATGCCGTTCTACAAGGAATACGAGTTATTTGACATTGTAGTGGAATCCGACAGAGTTCTTCTCGAGAGTTTCAGTGAAGTACGTTATGAAGGACCGAAACCTGCGCAGCTTTACTTTTTAGAGCCGGTGGTTATCGGGAACAAAACCTACGATGCTTTCGAAGTACAGTTCGGGACCCCTGTCGTATTCTATCCGATTAATTCCGATGTCTGTAATGTCTATACCAGCTTCGGCTGTGAACCGCTGAAAGGCGCTTATGAGGGACAGGAACTTTTGGTCTTTCCGAAAGACGATTCGTTTCAGCTTTACGCCCCCGACGTGCGCATGGACGAATTCTGGGGAACCAGCGGCCCCTATTATCATTTTCTGATGCCGGCGCATGAGGTAACGATTCAGTCCGTAAGTGATAAGTACCGGATTACGGTAGTAAACGGAGAAGCCGGTTATCAGTTCTATGAACCGATCGTGGCAGCCTATCCGGGAGAGTGGATAATCGTATATCCGCCGTACGCACCGCGGGAAGACGGCTATTACTATACCGGTATGTGGGAAAGCAATGATGTTCGGGTCGACGACTATAAAGAAGGCGCAGCGAGCTTCATTATGCCGGACCATGATGTTACCGTTACCGCGGAGATTAAGAAGCAGGAGCCGGTTACGGTAGATCTTCGGACCGGTTCGGCGCAGGTGGAATGGGAGGTATGTTCCTGCCTGTTGGAGGCTTCCGGCGATCAGAGAAACGGTGTCTTCATCGATCTGAACGGAGACCGGACCGACGACATTATCATCGATTGGAACACTTGCACGATCAAAACGCTTGAGGCTTACAGCTGCGGGGAAAAACTGGAGCTTACCGGCAGAACCATGGGAATGTATTACCCGGTAACGGTGCTCTATGATCCGGAAACGGCGAACAAAGCTGCCGAGATTACTCCGGACGATAAGCAGACTTCTGATCCGGATGAGGATCCCGAAAAGGACAAAGATAAAGCTTCTGATTCGGCAAATGATAAGGAGGAGGCAGATTCGAAGAAGAATAAGGAGAAGGACAGTGACGGTTTCAACCTTCTCTATGTCATCATTCCGGCTGTTGTGGTGCTCTTAGGAGGCGGCGCCACTTGGTTTGTTTTGAAGAAAAAGAAGGCAAAATAATACATTGTCACATGCTGCGCGACAGAGTATGATAGAAGCATCCAACACGTAATAAGGAGGACAGTCCTTTGATTTCAAAAAAGCTGAACATTAAGACGTCCGAAAAGGGCGCGACGATTAAGAAAGAGATCTACGGGCATTTTTCGGAGCATCTCGGAAGATGTATCTACAACGGCATCTATGTCGGTGAGGATTCCGATATTCCGAACACCCGCGGTATGCGGAACGACGTTGTGGAGGCCCTTAAGGATATGGGTATTCCCGTACTCCGCTGGCCGGGCGGCTGCTTCGCCGA
>DBWJ01000032.1 GCA_002308955.1 Lachnoclostridium sp. UBA1241
CGAAATGACAGAAACATTTCAAACGAATCTTCAAGTTTGTTTCACTATTCAGTTTTCAAGGTTCCCGCTGAAAAAAACGCTCCCTTTGGGGCGTCAGCAAAAGTGATTATAACACCGCACATAGGCAATGTCAACAACTATTTTTATCTTTTTTTAAGCGTATTTTCAGCCCGTTTTTCCACCACAATATATTGTTCTTTTTCCTTATATATAACCACAAGAGAGCATCGCTCCGGAAACGAAAACTCCCCGGTTCTGCACCGGGGAGTAAAAACGCGACTTCACATTTGCCGCAATCGCCCTACCATCTTGCAAGATGAACGGCAAATCCGCCGAAATCCTGTTTCAGATAAATCAGCTTGATCTTACCTGCTTCATCAAGCATGATCGAGCTCTCGTCGAGTTCGATTCCGTTCCGCTTAAGGTACGCGATTGCGCGGTCCATATCCTTGGTGGCAACGGCGATATGACCGAGCCGGCCTTCGCCGTTGTACTTCATAACCTCAACTCCGGATCCGCAGAAATAGGAAATCGGAATCTCATGAATGTCAAATCCGAAGACGGTCGCAAAAAGGTTCGCGGTTTTCTTCGCTTCAGCCTCATCCGCCGAATTGATACCGATATGCTTTACGCCGAAGCCAAGCATTCCGGACACCGCCTCACGCGTCAGCTTCGTAATGCCTTCGAAATCGCCCGCGTTGATCATGTCGCTCTTTACCATCCAGCTGCCGCCGCAGGCAAGTACCTTATTGAAGGACAGATAGCTGTTCAGGTTGGAGGCGTTGATCCCGCCGGTGGGCATAAACTTCAGGCTGCCATAAGGCGCGGACATCGCCTTGATCATCGCGAGGCCGCCGCTTGCTTCCGCGGGGAAAAATTTGACGACGTCAAGCCCCAGGGAAAGCGCCTGCTCAATCTGGGACGGATTATTAACGCCGGGAACGATCGGAACGCCGATGCTCTTACAATAGGAAACAACTTCCGGATTCAGTCCGGGGCTTACTATGAACCGCGCGCCGGCCTGAACCGCCGCATCCACCTGCGCGGTCGTAAGCACAGTTCCCGCGCCTACAAGCATATCGGGATAAGACTTGCACATTGCGGCAATCGCCTCGCCGGCAGCATCGGTACGGAACGTCACCTCCGCTATGGGAAGTCCGCCGTCGCAGAGTGCCTTCGCAAGCGGCACCGCATCGGACGCGCGGTCAATCTTCACCACGGGAATAATTCCGAGGTCGTGAAACTGTTTCATAATGTCATTCATTGTAAAGCTCCTTCAAAAAACTGTTATTACTTATTTAAATTTCGCCGACAGGTACGAGAAGCCGCCGTTCAGCGGATTGTTGTCAAACCAGAACTTAAGAACCGAATTCTCCTCAATCGCGGTAAGCATCTTCTGTCCGGCCGGCAGGTTCGAAAGCGCCGTAACCAGAACAAAGAACAGAAGCACGATGCACGCTCCGAGAATCAGCCCGACCGTCATTCCGGCAAGCCGGTTCGCGGCACGAAGCCCGGGCACCTTGTCGATCAGGTTGAGGGCGTGGAACATCATAAACACGATCAGCCATACGATGAGAAATACGACGAGATACACGACCGCCTGCAGAACGATCATGGCCATCGACGTTGCCAGATAGTCCTTCGCGTCGTCCGCGCCGATCTTCTCATAGTTCTCCGTTGTATTAAAGAACGAAATCTCTTCGCGGATGGACTCCGGAATGTGAAGATTGTCAAGAATCTCCTCGGATATCGTCTTGTCAAAATGGATCTCGTCCAGTTTCAGTGTCGTGACGACCTTCTCCTTAATGCGCCCGACCGTCGCCGAGTCTTCCTTTACAACGATCTTCGAAACCATCGGCGCGATCGCCGCCGTCAGCACCAAAGCGAGGGCAAATGCCACAAGATGGTATAGCATTTTCACCACGCCGAGTTTTAAACCGATAAGCCCTAAGGCCACAAGTACAGCAAAACACGAAATTACAACCCAGTTCATAATGTCCCTCCCTTCAAAGAAATACTACTTTTCTCCCACCAGCCGGACACGCTCCAAAAAGGTGTCCCCGACAAATACAAATTCGTTCACGCCGTCAATCGTCGCGACGTAACGCAGGTCTCTCTTCATTTCAATCTGAATCTTATCCTTGCCGCCCACACGGTAGATGTACAGCTCGGAATCGTTGAAAAGAATCGCATCCTTTCCGGAGAAGCTGAATTCGGAATAGCCCTCCATGATGCTCTTCTCGTCAAGAAGCTTGCCGTCCTTGCCGTAGATGCGGACTATATAGTTTCCGCCTTTTGCATTGCTCTCCACGATTATTCCGATGTACTGGTCGGAGCAGGCGACCGTCTTGATCGGCTCCTCCACCTTAATGTCGTGCTTGAGATCCGCGATCTCTTCCATATCGTAAATCCGGAATCCCGCATCGCCAAATGCCACAACCGTATCGTTGTCGGTAAATTCCACATCGGCGATCATCTCATCCTTGAAAATCTGCACCGCAACGAGACCGTCTACGTAGTTTCCGCCGACGTCGCCGAAGTTATAGAAGGAAAGCTGCGTCTGCAGATGCTCCTCCTTAAACGAGGCAAATGCAGTAACCAGTTTGCTGCCGTCGTTGGAAAGCGCGATGTCCACCGGGAAACCGCTCGTCGCAACAAGCGTGCTCATCGCTACGAGGGTGCTTCCATCCGCCTTATATAGCTGAATATAGTCCTCAGAGCCGTTATTCATCCAGACCGCGGTCACGCCCTGGGACGCCACCTGAACCTTCACAATCGGATACGCGGTGGTAACCATCGAAACCGTACCGTTCGGATCGAGGATGACGAGGGATTTGCCGCCGATCTCGCCGATTGCCGCCGAATTGCCGCACGTATCGCCGCTTGGCTTATTCATGTTGTACGGAACTGTCACGACCGACTTGCCCTTGACCGTAACAATCTCGGCGCCGTCACGCGTATAACGGAACACGCCCTTCGCCGACGGAAGATAATGCACCTCCGAGGTTTCGGAGAATTCCGTCGCCTTGCCGATTACGTCGAAGTTCATGTAGGTTCGATTGTTTTTGTTCCGCCTTGCGATAAATATCATAAGGAAAATCAGCAAAACCGCTGCCCCGATACCGCCGGCGATAATCTGCCATTTATACTTCTTCATTCCACAAAACCTATAATTCTCTTCGTCCCTCAAGCGCGCGAAGAAGCGTCACTTCATCGATGTATTCCAGATCGCCCCCCACGGGAACGCCGTTCGCGATACGCGTCACGCGGATGCCCGTCGGCTTAATCAGACGGCTTATATACATGGCCGTCGCTTCGCCTTCCACGCCGGAATTGGTCGCGATGATGACTTCGTCCACATCTCCCTCGAGCCGGACCATCAGTTCCTTAAGTTTAATGTCCGCAGGACCGATGCCGAGCATCGGAGAGATTGCGCCGTGCAATACATGATAAACCCCGTGATACTGTCCGGTCTTTTCGTAGGCCGCCAGATCCCGCGGGTTCTCCACGACCATAATCACCTTATGGTCGCGCTTTGCGCTGCTGCATATGGGACACTCGTCCCGGTCGGTCAGGGTGAAACAGGTCTTGCAGTACTTGACGTTGTTGCGCGCCTCAAGCACGGCTTCCGTCAGCTTCTCCACCTGCTCCTTCGGTTGGTTGATCAGGAAAAACGCGAGACGCTGCGCCGATTTCGTTCCGATTCCCGGAAGCCGGCCCAGCTCCGCAATTAACCTGCTGATATGTTCACTGTAGTATTCCATCTTCCCCTGCCTGTCTTTGCAGCGTAATCATTGTGACTGCCGTAGCAGCGCGGCATCTGCCGAGTGCCGTAGCAGTGTGGCATTTGCCGTCAGAACAAGCCGCCGAGGCCGCCGAATCCGCCGAGACCGCCGGCGATGTCATTCATCATCTCAGCACTCTCCGCCTCCATGCTGCGAAGCGCCTCGTTGGTTGCCGTCATGATCAGATCCTGGAGCATCTCAACATCGTCCGGATCCACTACGTCGGGAGAAATCTCGATTCCGACAATCTCCTTCTGACCGGATACGCGCACCTTAACGGCTCCGCCGCCCGAACTTGCCTCCCAGATCTTCTCCTCGAGTTCCTTCTGCTTTTCTTCCATCTGGCGCTGCATCTTCTGCGCCTGCTTCATAAGGTTGTTCATGTTTCCGGGCATCATTCCGCCGTTGAAACCGCCGCCTCTTTTTGCCATTTTCTAGTCCTCCGTAACCTGAATTTTCATATTTTTGATCCGCTCGTTGAGGACCGTGATGTCCGTGAGTTTGGACTTCGACTCTCCCTCTTCCAGCATCTTCAACTCAACTTCGATATTCACCTTTACCAGGGAGGCGATCAGCGATACGAGCTTCGCCTTCTTCTCATCGGTATTCATGAGCCGGTAATCGGTATTGTTATCAAACAGAAGCAGTAACTTGTTGCCGCCTTCCGTCATGCTCGGCGTACAGCTTAACAGGCTCAGTCTTCCGGGCTGCGGGTACTGCCGGACGATTCCCTTCCAGTCTTCCGCAATCTTTCGGATGTCCTCCGGAAGCGCCTTCGGAATCTCCTCTTCAACTTCCTCCGGTGCGGGCTCTTCGCTCTGCTCCGCCTTCGGGAGGGCTACGCCGTTCTTTCGAAGGCTTTCCACCTCTGCCTCTAAAACGCGGACGCGGTCATAAAGCGCATTGTCCGTGGTGTCCATCTGCGGCCGGCAGAGTCTTATGAATTCCATCTCCACGATGACCCGCTTCTGCGTCGCGTAGCGAAGCCGGTTCGAAAGCTCGCAGCATACGGCAATATACCGCATCAGGCAGTTCGGGTCGAATACCTTCGCTTCGTGGGTAAGCATCTCCATCTGCTCGCCGGAAACCTCCAAAACCTCGCTCAGGTCCTCCCCGCCGGTAGCAAGGAGCAGATTTCGCATATACCACGTAAAATCCACAACGAACCGCGACAGCTCGCGTCCCGCCACAACCATCTCGTCAAGGAGGTGGATGCACTCGGTAACCTTTCCGTCCCGGACATACCGTAGCATCCGTCCGAACACTTCGATGTCCACCGTGCCGAGAATGTTCAGCACCCGGTCGTAGGTCAGTTCCTGTTTATAGTAAAACGATACGCAGCGCTCCAGTAAACTCAGCGCGTCACGCATGGATCCGTCGGCAACCTTCGCGACGTAATGCATCGCACGTTCCTCGGCCGTAACGCCTTCCCGCTCGCAGAGATCCATGAGCCGGTCCGCGATGGTCTCAATGCGGATCCGCCGGAAATCATACCGCTGGCACCGCGACAGGATCGTAATCGGAATCTTGTGCACCTCGGTGGTCGCGAGGATAAATACGACATACGACGGCGGTTCCTCAAGCGTCTTTAGAAGGGCGTTGAACGCGCCCGGCGAAAGCATGTGCACCTCGTCGATGATATAGACGCGGTACTTTCCTTCGGTAGGCGAATACCGCACCTCATCAACAATCTCACGGATATTCTCGACGCCGTTGTTGCTGGCCGCGTCGATTTCTATCACGTTCATCGAGCTTCCGGCTGCGATTGCCTTACAAACCGCGCATTCGTTGCACGGATTGCCGTCCTTTGGATTCTCGCAGTTAATGGCCTTTGCGAAAATCTTCGCAACCGACGTCTTACCGGTTCCTCTTGTCCCGCAGAAAAGATACGCATGGCCGATCCGGTCGGACAGAATCTGATTCCGAAGCGTCCGAACAATATCGTCCTGCCCCTTGACTTCCGAAAACGTATCCGGGCGAAATTTTCGATACAGTGCCGTGTAAGCCATGCCTGCTCCTTTTAGGACATTATTCGGAATAATTGTATCATATCCCCGCATAAAAAACAACTGCTCCCGCATCGTTAGCGGGAGCAGTCCTGTGAAACTTTCGTGTCCTTTTCGGCTGAAAACTCAGCTTAGTATCCCATGTCCGGAGCAGCGGGTGCAGCCGGCTGGGGCTCCTTCTTGATGGCAACAACGGCCTCGGTGGTAAGGAGGGTAGCGGCAACACTCGTCGCATTCTCAAGAGCGCAACGGGTAACCTTAACGGGATCGATGATTCCGTTCTCAACCATATCCACATACTCGCCCTTATATGCGTCAAATCCCATGCCTACCTTGGAGTTCATAACCTTATCTACGATTACGGTGCCTTCATAGCCCGCGTTCTTCGCAATGATGAGAAGCGGAGCCTGCAGAGCCTTGAGAATGATGTTCGCGCCGGTCTTCTCGTCGCCTTCCATCTTGGCTGCAACAGCGGCAACCTTATCCATAGCATGCAGGTAAGCGGAACCGCCGCCTGCGATGATGCCTTCCTCAACGGCTGCCTTCGTAGCGGCAATGGCATCCTCCAAACGAAGCTTCGCTTCCTTCATCTCGGTCTCGGTAGCNNATAACCGCAACGCCGCCTGCGAGCTTCGCCATACGCTCCTGAAGTTTCTCCTTATCGAAGGTCGAAGTGGAGGTCTCATACTGGGCCTTAATCTGTGCAATACGTGCATTCACGGCAGCCTTGTCGCCTGCGCCGTCAACAATCGTGGTGGATTCCTTCTGAACCGTAACGTTCTTCGCTTCGCCGAGCATCTCAACCTTAGCGTCCTTAAGCGTAAGGCCGACCTCCTCGGTGATGACCGTGCCGCCCGTGAGCATTGCGATATCCTGGAGCATCTCTTTTCTTCTGTCGCCGTAGC
>DBWJ01000090.1:0-248 GCA_002308955.1 Lachnoclostridium sp. UBA1241
TAGACTCCAACGAAATGGCATTTAAGCTTGCTGCCCGCAAGGCGTTCAAGCTCGGTGTCATGGATGCAATGCCGATCATTCTCGAGCCGATTGCGACTTTGAAGGTTGTTGTTCCGGATAANNGGCCGCGTGCTCGGCATGAATCCGCTTCCGGGCGGCAGGCAGGAGATCGTTGCGGATATCCCGCAGTCCGAGCTGTTCGGATACTCCACCGACCTTCGGTCCATGACCGGCGGTATCGGTGACTT
>DBWJ01000090.1:313-2809 GCA_002308955.1 Lachnoclostridium sp. UBA1241
GAAGAGTCCGATAAGGTTAAGGACGAAGACGAATAAGATGTTTCGGGGGCGGCATGGCGCAAACCGTGCCGCCTTTTGCAAATTTATAAAATTAGGTTGTAAAGGTAGTTTGGCGGTATGTTTTCCAGGTTTTATCCGGCCGAGATGGCCGAATCCAGTTATGATATCGATTATGAGGGGCTCTATAAGAAGGGCTACCGGGGATTAATCTATGATATCGACAATACACTCGTAGAGCATGGAAACGATGCCAACGAAGAAGTCATTGAGCTGTTTCGAAGACTAAGAAAGATCGGCTTTCGAATCTGCCTTCTTTCGAACAATAAGGCTCCGCGCGTGCGCCGTTTCTATCGCGGCGTATCCGTTAAGGGTGTGCGGCTCCATTACATTTTCAACGCGCACAAGCCGAGCCGGAAGAACTACCGTCGGGCAATGCTTGTGATGGGCACGACCAAGAAGAATACGCTGTTCATCGGCGACCAGCTGTTTACGGACGTGTACGGCGCGAACCGTACCGGAATCCGTTCCTTCCTCGTGAAGCCGATCAACAAGCGCGAGGAGATTCAGATTGTTCTGAAGCGGCCGCTTGAGAAGATCGTGTTGTTCTTCTTCCGAAAGGACCGCCTGAACAGGCTGAAGAATACAAATCTCGTTCTCATCGGATTCATGGGAACGCCGAAGGCGGAGGTCGGACGGAAGCTTGCCGCGTCCTACGGATATAACTTCATCGATACCGACCGGCTCATTGAGGAGAAGATGGGAATGACGGTTCCGGAGATTGTCGCGAAGAAGGGCGAGGATTACTTCCGGGATCTTGAAACAATCGTATTAAAAGAGCTTGCCCTGAAGGGAAAGCAGAACGTGATCGCGACAGGCGGCGGCATGCCGATGCGGAACAAAAACCAGAAGCTTCTTCGAAAGCTCGGTTATGTCATCTGCCTCGGAATCGAGCCGAAGCACGCCGAAGAGCGCGTAAAGGACGCGCCGTACCGGGCGCTGCTTCCGGAGGACGGAAAGCAGCTTGAAAGAATGGTTACGGAGCGCATGTTCGTGTACCGTATGATCGCCCACCACGTGATAGCAGTGGACGACCTCAGCGAAGACGAAATCGTCGGGGAAGTGGAACGGTGCATGTAGCATTTGCCGAAGAAAAAACGGCGATAAGGCCGAAAGGCCGAGCCATCAGAATAAAACGTGAAGGAGGAGTGTGCTATGGGACGTAAGATCCTGGTCGTAAACGGACCGAACCTGAATTTCCTCGGCAAGAGGAATCCGCTGATTTACGGGTATGACAGCTATGAGGATCTGCTTAAACTGATTGCGGAACAGGCGGAAAGCCGCGGACTCGAGGCAGAGTGCTTCCAGAGCAATTATGAGGGAGCCATCATCGACCGCCTGCAGCAGGCCGCCGAAGAGAAAATTGACGGAGTAATTATCAATCCGGGAGCGCTGACGCATTACAGCTATGCAATCTATGACTGCCTTCTGGATATCCCGATGCCGAAGATCGAGGTGCATCTGACCGACATCTATAACCGTGAGGCGTTCCGCAGGAACAGCGTAACGTCGCCGGCATGCAACGCGATGATCATGCGGCTCGGTATGGACGGCTACATTGCCGCCATGGACAAATTGATAGAAATCTGGGGTGAGGAAGAGTGAACAGTACCGGATGGGATCGGGCGAGAGACCTGATCAAAAAGACCGGAGCCGATGCGATGCTAGTATCCGATCTTGCAAACATTCGTTATCTTTCGGGCTATACCAATGACACCGGAGTGCTTCTGATTACCGAAACGGAGCAGTATCTTCTGACCGATTTTAGGTTTCTGTTTCAGGCACAGCAGGAAGCATCCGCGGCAAATGTCATGGATATCGCCGGAAGCAGCTATGCAAAGTGCGTAGCGGAGCTTTGCAAAAAGCAGAACGTAAAGAAGCTGGCATTTGAAGAGGAAGTATTAACCTATCTGCAGTTTCGGGAGTATAAGGACGCGGTTTCCGCAGAGCTTCTTCCCGTGGGAGACATCCTTTCGGAGCTTCGGCAGATCAAGACACCTGAGGAGATTGAGAAGCTCCGCATGGCAGAGCATATCGGAGACCTTGCTTTCACGGAGATCCTACCGTACCTGAAGCCGGGAATCACCGAGCTCGAGATTGCCGCCAAGCTGACCTACTTCATGCAGATGCACGGCGCGTCGGGGAATTCCTTCCCGCCGATCGTGGCATCGGGCGTGAATTCGTCCATGCCGCACGCGATGCCTTCCAGTCGGAAGATTCAGCAGGGCGATTTCGTGACGATGGATTTCGGCTGTGTCTATCAGGGCTATTGCTCCGATATGACGCGTACCGTTGTGATTGGCAAGGCAAGCGAGAAGCAGAAGGAGATTTACAATCTCGTATTAAAGGCGCAGGAGGCGGTTCTTAAAAGAATCCGTCCCGGCATGACCGGAAAGGAAACCGATGCGATTGCCCGCGATATGATCCGTGAAGGCGGGT
>DBWJ01000062.1 GCA_002308955.1 Lachnoclostridium sp. UBA1241
CCAGAAGTTACTTTGACAATCAACTTTTTACATAGATTTTACTTTTTTCGTCGGGAAATTTCGGATTTTATGTATCTAAATAATTAGATACATATCCTGGTGAGGGGCAACTATGCGCTGATGAATGTGATTTCTATGGCGGTTGACCTGATATGAACCTAATACTGAAATATCAAGGATATCCACACTATAAATGAGCGGATGTGACGATTGGAAAGCGGATTTTGCGCTGAGCATTGCAACGGCACCGGCCGACACGACGCCGGTGACCGGTGACACGATGCCGGTGGTACCGGTTGCGTTGGTGATGGTGGCTGCGACGACTATAGCATTTGCCGTAAGGAAAAAGAAACAGAGCGCTGAGTAGCGCCATGGAAAAGGGGGAGAAGGATGATTGCGACGATTTTTCAAATTGTATTGTGGATTTGGTTTCTCGGGGCGGTTGTGACGTACCGGTTCGGGAAGGTCCATCTGGTGGACGGCGAAGGCTTTAAGAGCATGGAGTGTTTTGCGCTTGGCCTTTATAGCGCGGGATTGGCGGCGTACTACCTTCTGATGCCGGCGGGGCGCTTCATTCTGGCCGGCATCCTGGTGCTGTGGGCTGTGGTGCAGTTTCTGTGCCACTGGCGCTACACGATATTCGGCGTGAGCGAGCAGAAGCTTAAGGGCTATAACGAATGTTTCCGCGGAACGCTTCGGATATTCCCCGAGAGCGAGACGCGGCTGGTGCCCGATCTGTACCACATCGTGTTGCATGTTTTGATTCTTGTGAATCTGGTGCTGTGTTTGGTATACTTAAATGAGTGAGTTGGGTCTTGAGGAGGTGTTCTGATGAGCAATATTGGGAAAAGCGAGTCGGGTTTCGGCCGGAAAATGCTAATGCTGTTGGCGTCAGCGGTGCTGGTTTTATTGGTGATGCTTCAGGGAAACCGCGCGTTGGCAATGCAGATATTCGTTAAGACAACAACCGGCAAGACTATCACCCTCGAGGTAGAGCCGGGCGACAGCATTGATAATGTTAAGGCAAAGATTCAAGACAAGGAGGGGATTGCACCGGATCGGCAACGCCTGATTTTTGCGGGCAAACAGCTGGAGGACGGACATACACTTGCTGATTATAATATTCAGAAGGAGTCTACGCTGCATCTGATTGTTAAGCAAAGCAGTAGTGAAAACTATAATATTTATGATGAGAATTATCCGTCCGATACTCAAATTGTTATTGGAACAGATGATGGCGCGATAGTTGAAAAGACTGTGTGTTTGACAAATGTAAGTTTTAAATCCGTTAATCCGCAATCTCCATGTATAATTGTTAAGAAGGGTGCAACGCTAAATCTATACTTCTTTGACAACAACACTATTGATGCCTCAGCGAGTCAATATAGTGCCGGTATATGTGTTATGGATGGTGCAACGTTGAACCTATATGGAGACGAAGGGGCAGAACTCGTTGTATATGGCGGTTATAATGGAGCCGGAATCGGTGGAAACGGCTATGATAAAGCAAATGAAAATAATGCTCCTATCGGAACAATTAATATATATAGTGGGACGATTATTGCATATGGTGGGTATAAAGGTGCAGGCATCGGTTCCGGGAATCATCAGTCTTCTGGAATTATCAATATAAAAGGTGGCACCATATTTGCGGTGGGAAACAATAGTGCTGCAGGTATCGGTTCCGGATATGGCTCGTCCGGTGGTGCCAAAGAACCTAAAGTTGGTTTTTTTAATGGTGGAACTATTACCATCACTAGTGGAACTGTTCGTGCAATCGGAGGTATTATCGATTATTCCTTTGGGCCCGATAATTTTAAAACAATCGATCAATATAACTTAGAATCTATTAATAATATTTTTGGTCAATTTGGTGCCGGAATCGGCGGCGGATATGGGGCATCTGCAGGAACGATAACTATCGGTGGTGACGCTGATGTTTTAGCAATCGGTACTTCCGGAGGTGCTGGAATCGGAACCGGAAAGGGAACGTCTAAAAAGGATAAATATGAAAATACAAATTATGCAATCACAATTAAAAATTCCGCAAGAGTATGTGCCTTATCTACACCCGATAACCATCAAAATCAAAACCCATTCAGCGGTGCTGCAATTGGCGGTGGTAGAGGATTTGGATTACAGAATGAGACGTTTGGTTCCATTATGATTCAAGATAATGCTGTTGTTTTTGCATATTCTGCTTCATATGCAAATGCAATTGGAAACGGTTTTATGGTAGATGTAACATCCAGTCAAGTGAATTATGAAGGTGTCGAGTTTTGCGCACCTTTAATGGATCTTTATATTAACAAGTATTGTACTATTGTAGCTATATCAGATGGTCACGCGGATGCAATATCAAATTATGATAATAATTCAGGTATAAGTCTGAATACAGTAGGATTAAGGGATAACTCGGAAGCCGGAAATGTAACTGATTTCTTTGGTAGTGGTAAGACTATAATATTCGAAGCAAAGCGAGCAAGGGATTGTTATATTGTTTCGGATGTCAAAATTCCAATAACGATGGACGCCGAACAGAAAATCATAATTTATACTCCTGTTGTGGATGTTTTGATCAAGATACAGAAAATGGCATTTATTTTGATGCAAAAGACCTTGACTATTTATTAAAGGATTCCGTACTTGGTGTAAAGATCTATCGTGGAGAAGAAGATTGTGATCTGTCCATTATTCCTGAATTCTATGAGGTTACATTTGACGGAAATAAAGGTGAGGGTTCGATGAGTCCCCAGATGGTCAGCATATGCAAGCCAACAGGACTTGCAGATTGTTTGTTCAATAGGGAAGGGTATACATTTAAAGGCTGGAGCATTGATGCGTCCGGTAATGGGGTGCTCTATGCAAATAAAAAGGCGGTCACATTTGGCACGGAAACGAAACTGTATGCGCAGTGGGAGGCCAACAGTTATACCGTCCATTTCGACGCTAACGGCGGCTCCGGTTCTATGGATGATCAGGATCGGACGTACGATGACGGAAAGGCATTGTCAACCTGCTCATTTGTGAATGAAAACAGTTGCGCATGGGACGGTTGGAATACCAAGCCAGACGGAGGCGGCACGTCTATCAATTCTGAAACTACGGAAAATCTGACAGCTGAAGACGGTGCAGTCTTTGAATTGTTCGCTCAGTGGAAAGCACATGTACTTTCAAAGACGAATGCCGTAGCTGCTACATGCACGAAAGACGGCAATGTAGCATATTGGACATGTAAAGACTGCGGCAAGAGATTCCTGGATGAGGCCGGAACCAAACCGGCATATGACACTGATATCATTATTAAAGCGACCGGCCATACCTTCGATCAGGAGGTGGTTGACGTAAAGTACTTGAAGAGTGTGCCTGACTGCATCACCGCTGCTGTATACTACAAGTCATGTGCTTGTGGTGAGGAGAGCACCGATGAGAAGGATATCTTCACCTCCGGAGAGCCTGCCGGACACAAATGGAAGGCTGCTACCGGATATGCTCCGAAGACCTGCGAAATCTGCGGTCTTGAGGAAGGCCAGAAGGTTAATTATGATCCAATTAAGAATCAGGTTTTCGTCTGGACGAAGGGCAGCAAAGAGCCTTTCGTGCTTACGATTAAGCGAAGCCAGGACGATGTGAACTGCTTCCTGCATTACCTGAATACATTGCTTGACGGTGCGGAGATTAAGGTCGAGGCGAAGTCGGGCAGTACGATTATTACAATCCCCGCGGAAACGCTTGAGAAGCTTTCGGTTGGAGAACATAAGATAACTGTCGTATTTGACGATTGGAAAGCGGATTTTGCGCTGAGCATTATGGAGCCGGAAGCAACGCCTACACCTACACCGGCAGCTGACACGACACCGGTGACGGGGGACACGATGCCGGTGGTGCCTATTGTTGTGGTTATGATTGTGGCTCTTTTGGTAGTATGTTTTGTTAATATGAAAAAACATCGTTTGTGTTGATTGATGTAAGAGATGACATTATAAAATGATAAAGGTTTTCTGGAGGATAATGGGATGAATAAACATTGGTGGAACAGAATTACGGCATTGTTGCTTACATTTTTGGTGATTATGACCGGATCATTTACACCGAGGGCAAAAGCTGCGGAGACAACAACGCCTCTTTGTGGTGACGCGAATGGGGATAATTGGCTTGATGTGCGTGATGTGTATGCTATTCGTTATTCTGATTATCATCAATCATTCACCTATGAACAAGAGAAGGCCTCTGATATTAATGGCGATGGGAAATGTGATGTATTGGATTGTGATTGTATTCTGGATTATCTTGTAGGTAACTCTATACCCGACAAATTAGTGGATACCAATCTCGAAAAAACGACTGGTCACTCAGACAGAGAGAATAATGCGGAAGTCACATTTGAATTCTTGTGTGAAGGAAACCGTGAAGTTTCGGTCGAAAGCGGTTCGAAATCTACGCTCGAAGTATTTATGAAAGTATACTTTTTAGTCGATGTGGGGGCTGTGGATATCCAGTTTGCTTGCAAGGGCCCTTCTGAAAAAATCAAGATTACAGAAATCGATTTTATAGAAAATGTAAATTCGTTTAAAAGTTTTAGTAAGGCTGCTAGTCTCACAAATTTACGTTTTGCCGCCGCCACTTCTTCACATCTGTATCCAAGTGAAAATGGTTTAGAAGCTCTTATGCTAACAGTTGACATCCCGGCTGATACCCCTGTGGGAAAGTATGAGATAAGATTCAGCGACCATTATATGGTATTTAAGGATGCCAATAGCGATATGCTTTCCACCTTTGTCAAACCTCTTAATATATATGTTGGTCCGAAAGCTGAGATAACAGAAGAGCCTAAGGGGAAGAAACTCTTGCATGACGATACTCCGCAGCCCCTTGTGGAAGCTGGAAAGGCTTTGAATGGAACCATGCAGTATGCAATCGGTAACAGTGCGTCTGATGCGCCGACATCCGGATGGGATGAAAAAATACCTGAAAAAGAAGAGGCTGGCTTGTATTATATTTGGGCTAAAGCTAAAGGTGATGATACACACAACGATTCGGACCCCATATGTGTAACATCCACGATTGTTCACAAGGTTACGTTCCGGGTTGCAGGCGGTAATTGGAATGATAAAACCAATGAGGATATTGTCCTGCCACTTTCACGTTATGAAAATGAGGATTTAGCGCTCATAATTACCGAGAAGGACATTCCGAAAGTCGGAGAAGAGCCTGCAGTCGGGCACCTGAGTTCAGGAAGCTGGGACGGGACGTTTGATAAGCAAATATCGGCAGATACGGTATTCACATTCACCTATGATGAAGATCCGAACTATGTTCCTGATAATTATTCAATTCCTTCCGGACTTACTGCAATTTATGGTCAGACACTCGCTGATGTATCATTGCCCGACGGCTGGAAATGGGATGATTCCGACACAATAAGTGTCGGAGATGCAGGGGAGAAGACTTTTTCAGCAACGTTCACACCTGCTGTTTTGGTGAATAATAAAACGTTTACAGAAGTTCTCACTGTTTCCGTTACAAAGGTACCCGCCCCGAAGGAACTTACCTCGGCACAGAAGCCTACTACCATTGAAGGCCTTTCTGATAACGGATTAGAGCAGGTGCTTCTTACCGCACCGAAGGCTGTTCCTGAAGGATATACCATTGAGTACAGCACTGACGGAACTAATTGGTCGAAGACTATCCCCACCGGCAAGGAAGCGGGCGAATATAAGATTCAGACCCGCTATGTGGGTGATAAGAACCACGAGAGCTTTTCCGGAGAAACTGTTACGGTTATTATCAAAGCTGTCTACACTGTCATCTGGCTCGACGGTAACGGAGCTGAGCTTGATAAGAAAAACTATGTTGAAGGCAGTACTGAGCCTATGACAGATAAAACTCCGACGAAGGCAAACGCTGATTCATCTTATTTCATATTCGATGGTTGGGATAATGGTACGGTAGAGGGTACAACCAAGAAATACACACCTTCCTTTACGAAGAAACCGCTGTATACATCCGAGGTAGGAACCCTGGAATACACCATGGGAGAGAACAAGGAAGCAATCGTACGAATCATCGGAAACCAAAATAACAACGGCCTTGTTGGACGTGTGAAGACCATCGGAACCGATACTAAGAAAGCTGTTTTCGGAACAGACGTTTTACTGAAGGAAGGCAGCCTAATCATCACATTTGCCCCGGGATATCTTGATTCCCTTGGTGCAGGCGAGCATATGATCCGTGTCGTATTCGACGACGGTGAAGTTTCTTTCCTGGTTCGCATTCTGGCGGCATTGGCGACAGGGACACCTACGCCGGCGCCTGCGGACACAACTCCTGTCACCGGCGACACGGTGAACCCGTTCCTTTTTGCTGCTTTGATCAGCCTGTCTCTGGCAGGTTTTGCAGTGATGCTTGAAAAAAGACGCAAAAAGGCGTAATTTAATAGAGCAGGATTAAACGATCGGAATGAAAGAGGGACCATGTTACCGCATTTTTCTAGAACTGAGCTGTTGCTAGGCACATCCGCGATGGAGCATCTTAACGGGTGCCGCGTTGCCGTATTCGGAATCGGCGGTGTCGGCGGCTATGTATGCGAGGCGCTTGCAAGAAGCGGTGTCGGCGCATTGGATTTGATTGACAACGACAGGGTCTGTCTTTCGAACATAAACCGGCAGATTATCGCGACGACGAAGACGGTCGGCCGGTTCAAGACGGAAGTCATGAAGGAGCGCATTCTTGAGATCAATCCGGAGGCGGAGGTGAACGTATATAACTGCTTTTACCTTCCGGAAAATGCGACATCTTTCCCTTTTGATAAGTACGATTATGTGGTAGACGCCATCGATACCGTTACGGCCAAGATCGACCTGGTGATGCAGTGTCAGAAGATGAATGTTCCGATTATCAGCTCCATGGGCGCAGGCAACAAGCTGGATGCTTCGAAATTCCGCGTAGCGGATATTTATAAGACCGCAATGGATCCGCTTGCGAAGGTGATGCGCCGTGAACTGAAGAAACGTGGCGTAAAGAAGTTGAAGGTCGTATATTCCGAAGAAGAGCCTCTGATGCCTTTACCTGCAGAGAATGAAGACCCTTTGAGTAAACGAAGAAGCATCCCGGGAAGCACGGCATTTGTTCCGTCCGTTGCGGGGTTGATCATTGCGGGAGAGGTAATCAAAGACCTGACAAGCTCGTATAGAAAAGAAGTAGACAGGGAAGTATAATGGATTTTAACGGATTTGTCGATGATATTGTAAAGAATAAGTGGCCTGTGTTCGGCGTCGAGGTTTATGAAAACGGCGTTCTGACGCACAACTACGGGGATACGGAAGAAAACCTGCATAACACATATTCCATATCCAAATCGGTTCTTTCTGTTGCATTCGGAATTGCCTGGGACCGCGGACTGATTGATCCGTCCCGCCCGGTTCTTTCGTATATGCCGAAAGAAAGAGTTGAAAAGCTTACCGTTAGACAGAAGGAAACATGGGAAACCATTACAATCGGCCGGCTTATGTGTATGTCCGTTCCGGACCTTCCTTTCCGCGCGGAAGGCGACAGTTATCTTGACTTTTCACTCGCCTATCCGATTGAACACCCTGAGGAGCGGACGTTTAACTACAGTAACATCAATGCTTATCTTGTTGGCGTAGCGCTTACGGAGGTGCTCGGCAAGGACCTGGGAGAATTCATCGAAGAGAATCTGTTCGCGCCGCTCGGAATCACGAGGTATTCCTACAGCCGTTGCCCGGAAGGATTTTTCTACGGCGCGTCCAATGTGATGCTTACGGTTCATGACCTGAGTAAGCTCGGTCTGATGATGATAAACGGCGGAGTTTATGAGGGGAAGCGGATTCTTTCCGAAGAGTATATCCGTATGGCGACATCCGTTCAGCAGACTTGCCGCGAGGGCGGTTACGGATACTTCTTCTGGATGTACCGCGACGGCTTCAGCATGAACGGAAGACTGAGCCAGAAGTGTTACGTGCTTCCATCAAGAGGCATAATAGTGTCACATTTGTCGGAGATGGATGATCCGTCACCGGTGCTTAAAAACAGCATGGAAAAGCATATCCTGGGGATTACGAACCCGTAAATAAAAAAGCAGGAGGATAACTTCCTCCTGCTTCCGTAATGTTTCGGTTTATTCTTCCTCTTCCGTGATGTACGGCTTAAGAACGGTGAGAATGTGGTCAATGTCATCCTCATTGTGGATGCCAAGCGTAATCGGTTTGTTCAGGTCGAGCGAGAAGATACCCATGATGGACTTCGCATCGATAACGTAACGTCCGGAGATCAGATCGAAATCGGAATCGAACTTGGTCACGTCGTTAACGAAATTCTTGACCTTGTCAATGGAGTTCAGACAGATAGTAACAGTTTTCATGCTATCGCCCCCTTTGAATATTATTTCCAAAGAATAGTGTAATCATGATTGACTCAAAAGTCAATACATCAATCAAAAATAAGGACAAAACATGACAAATCATCTGATTTCAAAATCCATCGCGTTTCTGACCCTCGGCTGCAAGGTGAACAGCTATGAAACCGAGGCAATTAAGGAAATATTCCGCGGTTACGGGACGAAGGAAGTGGGATTCTCCGAGAATGCGGACATCTATCTGATCAACACCTGTACGGTGACGAACATTGCAGATCGGAAATCGCGCCAAATGCTACACCGGGCCCGCAAGCAAAACCCCGCAGCAATCGTTATCGCCACCGGCTGTTATGTGCAGGAATTCGCGAAGAATCACGAAGGAGACGATCTTGCGGATATCTATGTCGGAAACCGCCGCAAATCCGAAATTGCAAACATTCTCAATGAATATTATGCAAAAGTAGAGCGCGGAGAAAACCCGGAGCGGTTCTATGTGAATGACGACCAGGCGCTCGGCGCTTATGAGAATATGCGCTCCGTTACCGTTGAGGAACACTGCCGCGCCTTTATGAAGATTCAGGACGGCTGCAACCAGTATTGCAGCTATTGCATCATTCCTTTCGCCAGAGGCCGTATTGCAAGCCGGAAGGAAGAAGATATCCTTGAGGAGGCCGAAGCGCTTGCAAAGGCAGGGTATAAGGAGATTGTCGTAACCGGAATCCATCTTTCTTCCTACGGGCTTGAGACGAGAAGCCTTCGTGAGCAGGCTGAGCTTAAGGCGGATAACGGGGATATGCCTTTACTTGATATACTTTCTAAGCTCTCTGAAATCCCCGGAATCGAACAGATCAGACTCGGCTCGTTAGAACCCCGTATCGTAACTGAAGAGTTCACGGAAGGGCTTTCCAAGCTTTCTAAGATATGTCCGCATTTTCATCTTTCCTTACAGAGCGGATGCGATAAGACGCTTCACGCAATGAACCGGAAATACACGACCGAGGAGTTTCTTGCATGCGTTAAGAGGCTTCGGAAATACTTCGACCGGCCCGCGATTACCACGGATATTATCGTCGGATTCCCGGGGGAGACGGAGGAGGATTTCGAGGAGAGTGTGGCATTTGCCGAAGCTGTCGCGTTCTCACAGATTCATGTATTTCCGTTCTCGAGGCGGAAAGGAACGGTTGCCGACCGGATGAAGGGACAGCTGACGGAGGCCGTCAAGAAGGAGCGTGCGGATCGGCTGATCCGTGTTTCGGAGCGGCTTAAGGAAGAGTATTACCGGGCTTTTCTTGGTGAGAAAACGGCTGTTTTGGTGGAAACCGTTACCGAAGATGACGGCATTTTATGGGCCAAAGGACACTGCAGACGCTACGGCTGTTACCGCTTCCCGGTTCCTTCGGACCTTGCCGGACAGATGGTTTTTGTGATCGGTACCGATATCACAACAGATTGTATTATTCAAGCAAAAATGGTTGATATTCTCCACAAAATAGAGTAAAATGTTACGTAGTATGTGATGCGGAAGGCATCCCGTACCGATGAGGAGGAATATTATGGATCAGGGTACACAGTTTTTTAAGGTGGAGAACATTTCGGATGATTATGTCAGAAGCGTAATCGCGTCGGTTTATGTTGCTATGGCGGAGAAAGGATACAATCCGGTCAGCCAGATGGTGGGTTATCTGATGAGCGGCGACCCGACTTACATCACCAATCATCTGAATGCCCGCGCGAAGATTGCCAAGGTGGAGCGCGACGAGATTATTGAGCAGCTTCTGTCCGATTATATCGAGAACAACCTGAAGTAAGGAGTCCGTATGGAGAAACTCAGTCTGATCGGTCTGGATTACGGTGCCGCGACGGTAGGGGTTGCCGCCAGTGACGGCCTTTTTCTGACCGCGCAGCCAATTGAAGTGATTCGCCGCGACCGCGAGAAGATGCTTCGGGAGACGTACCGCCGGATCGAAGAGATTGCCGAGGAACGGAAGGCGAACGCCATTGTTGTCGGGTATCCGAAACACTTGAGCGGGGATATCGGGAGCCGTGCCCGGGCATCGGAGGAGTTCGCGCAGGCGCTTGCGAGAAGAACAGGTCTTAAGGTGATTCTCTGGGACGAACGGTATACTACGGTTTCCGCCCACCGGATTCTTGATGAGGCGGAGCTTGATTACAAAAAGAAGGCGGAGGTTGTGGATAAGCTTGCCGCCGTGTTGATCTTACAGTCTTTCATGGATTATCTGGAGAACAAGCCGGAAGAAAAGACTGCGCTTTTGGAGGAGATTAATGGACGAGAAGGATAACAGCATCCTGTTTACGTCGGAAGACGGTTCGGAGATCCGTTTCACCGTGATTTCCGAGACGAAACTGAACGGAAAGAATTATGTTCTCGTAACGGAGCCGGACGGCGAGGAAGCATTCATACTTCGCGAGACCGGTGACGATGACGAGAATATCGTATATGAAATGGTTGACGATGATAACGAGATTCAGGCAGTCGGTGAAGTGTTCGACGCGATTCTCGAAGACATTGACCTTTGTATGTGAGGTCCGTCAGCCGGGAGGTTAGTATGAGTTTATCAAATCGGGTTCGTGTGATCCCTCTCGGGGGTCTTGAGCAGATCGGTATGAACATTACCGCTTTCTGCTACGGCGAATCGATTATTATTGTGGATTGCGGTTTGGCATTTCCCGAAGATGACATGCTCGGAATCGACCTGGTCATTCCGGATGTCAGCTACCTGAAGGAGCATGCCGAACAGGTAAAAGGATTTTTCATCACGCACGGTCACGAGGACCATATCGGCGCGCTGCCGTATATTCTTCGGGAACTTCCGGTTCCGGTGTACGGAACGAAGCTGACGCTTGCGATCATAAGAAACAAGCTCGAAGAGTATAAGATGGCGGACGACGTTACTTTGAACGTTGTATCCTATGGGGACGTCGTACAGTGCGATGACTTTTCGGTTGAGTTCATAAGAACCAACCACAGTGTTGCAGACGCGGCCGCGCTTGCGATCACGTGCGGTGCCGGGACGATCATTCATACCGGCGATTTCAAGATTGATTTTACGCCTGTATTCGGAGAGCCGATTGACCTGCAGCGTCTCGGCGAGCTCGGTAAGAAGGGCGTACTTGCATTGATGTGCGACAGCACGAATGCGTTGAAGCCCGGGCACACGATGTCGGAGCGTTCGGTCGGCAAGACCTTCGACAATATCTTTGCAGAGAATACAAACCGCCGTATTATCGTTGCGACCTTCGCGTCCAATGTGGACCGCGTGCAGCAGGTGATCAATTCGGCGCATAAATACGGCCGTAAGGTTGCAATCGAAGGCCGCAGCATGGTGAATATCGTAACCACCGCCCAGGAACTCGGATACATTAAGATTCCGGACGGGCTGCTGGTTCCGATTGAAGAAGTTAAGAATTATCCGGACAATCAGCTTGCGCTGATCATGACCGGTTCCCAGGGAGAGCCCATGGCGGCTCTGTCCCGTATCGCTTCGAATACGCACAAGCGGGTGTCGATCATGCCCGGTGACGTTGTTATTATCAGCTCGACGCCGATTCCCGGTAACGAGAAGGCGGTTTCCAAGCTGATCAACGTGCTTTCGATGCTCGGTGCCAATGTTATTTTCCAGGATACGCACGTTTCGGGACATGCCAATCAGGATGAAATCAAGCTGATGTATTGTCTCCTGAAGCCGAAGTATTCGATTCCGATTCACGGCGAGTATCGCCACAGAATCGCGCAGAAGGATATCGCAATGGGGCTCGGAATGCCTTCGGACCATATCATTATCCTGAAATCAGGTGATGTTCTGGATATCGGCGAGGACGGAGCGGTAATCTCCGGTAACGTTCCCGCGCAGGGTATCATGGTAGACGGTCTCGGCGTCGGCGATGTCGGCAATGCGGTGCTTCGTGACCGGCATTATCTGTCCCTGAACGGTATTGTAATTGTTTCGGTAGCCGTTGATCCCGAGATCGGGGTGATCATAAGCGGTCCGGACATTGTGACAAGGGGCTTTGTATATGTAAAAGAATCCGAGCGGCTTTTGGAGGAAGCAAAGGAAGTTGTTACGGAAACCTGCGCACGGTTTATGGATCAGGAGCATCTCGATTTCAACCGTCTGCGCGCGGAGATTAAGAACGTTCTCGGGGATTTCTTCTGGAAGAGCATGAAACGAAGCCCGATGATTCTTCCGGTCATCCTGGAATGGAATGCATAAGGTGGGAGATTACTTTTGAAGAAGAAAAAGACGATTAAAACCGAAAGAGTCATCCGGAATTTCAGTAACGGGATCACGCGGCTCATGATCGACATTCTGTTTTATACGCTTGTTATCCTTGCCGTCATCAAGTTTTCCCAGTACGGATACAACTTCTGTTACCAGCTGTTCGGTTCCGTTGCAGTAGACAAGGAAGGCGAAGGCAAGGAAGTGGAATTCTTTATCCAGGCCGGTGATTCGACGAAGGAAGTTGCAAGCAAGCTGAAGCGTGAGGGAATCATAATCGACCGGTTCTCATTTTACGCAAAGAGCCTTCTTTCGAAATCCAACATCCAGCCCGGAACGTACACGCTTCGGTCGGATATGGATTACGATACCATTTTGAAAATCATATGCAGGTATAAAGAAACCTCAGATGAGGAAGAGGAATACGAAGAAGAATGATTGATTCGCTTTTGGTAAGTAAGCATCTGTCGGATTATCTGTCCTCCCTGCAGCCGGATCTTCCGGAGTTTCTGGAAGGATTGTACAATCAGGCCAGAGAGGAACGGGTTCCCGTGATTCGCCGTGAGGCGCAGTCACTTCTCCGTTTTCTAGTTTTGGACAGAGAGCCGGGGAGAGTACTGGAAATCGGTACCGCCATCGGCTTTTCTTCGTGTTTTATGGCGGAGTTTCTTCTCGCCGGTGCCGTCCTTGATACGGTTGAGAAAGACGATGCGCGTTTTATTGCTGCCACGGCAAATGTGAACGCTTTCGCTTTAGATTATGAGAAAAGATACAACAGAAAGGCCCCTGACATATGTCCTTATCATGAGGACGCGGAGGCTTTTTTGGCGCGTTTATCTGAGGACGGGGCAAAATACGACCTGATCTTTTTGGATGCCGCGAAGGCGCAGTATCCGGTGTATCTTAGATACATCGAAAAGCTGATGACGAAGCGTTCTATACTGGTTACCGACAACGTTTTACAGGAAGGAACCCTTGCGGAATCGAAGTTCACCGTGACAAGGCGTGACCGCACGATTCATCTTCGGATGCGGGAATTCGCCGACGTTTTGTTCCGCTCGGGCCGATTCGACAGCATTCTGTTACCTCTCGGTGACGGTATGACGATATCACGTCTTTCCTCTAAGGAGACACAATCATGAACAAACCCGAATTGTTAATGCCCGCAGGAAGCCTTGAAGTACTGAAGACCGCAGTACGTTACGGCGCGGATGCGGTATATATCGGCGGCGAGCTGTTCAGCCTTCGCGCCAAAGCCAAGAACTTCTCCATGGAGGAGATGAAGGAAGGCGTTG
Organism: Lachnoclostridium sp. UBA1241; assembly: GCA_002308955.1. GTDB lineage: Bacteria > Bacillota > Clostridia > Lachnospirales > Lachnospiraceae > ISDg. Next base: position 13,908 of record DBWJ01000062.1, read on the forward strand.
CTTTCTGCCACCAAAACGGCTGTAAGCTGTATGTAACCGCGAATATTACGGCGCATAACTATCATTTAAACGGCGTAAGAGAGTATTTCGCCGAGCTTAAGAATATTATGCCGGATGCTTTGATCATTTCGGATCCGGGTGTGTTCCGGATCGCAAGAGAGGTTTGTCCGGAGATTCCCGTACATATCAGCACGCAGGCGAACAATGTGAATTCCGAGACGTTTCTGTTCTGGTATTCGCTGGGGGTTCGCAGAGTCGTATGCGGTAGGGAACTTTCCCTTTCGGAGATTAAGACTATCCGTGAGGCGGTTCCCGAGGATATGGAACTGGAAGCTTTTGTGCACGGCTCTATGTGCATTTCCTATTCGGGCCGCTGCCTGCTTTCCGCGTATATGACCGGCCGGGACGCCAATCTCGGCGCCTGCACCCATCCGTGCCGGTGGAAATACTATGTGATGGAAGAGAACCGTCCCGGGGAATTCTTCCCGGTTGAGGAAAATTCGGACGGAACCTATATATTCAACTCCAAAGACCTTTGCATGATCGGGCATATTCCGGAGCTCGTGGATGCGGGAATAGCTTCCTTCAAGGTCGAAGGCCGCATGAAGACTGCTTTGTATGTTGCTTCCGTGGCGAACGCCTACCGGAAGGCAATCGATGCTTATACGGAAAATCCGGAAACTTACGAGAAGCTTCTTCCCGAGCTTACAAACGAGATGAATATGGTTGCGGGACGGGATTATACGACCGGTTTCTTCTTCGATAAGCCGGATTCGAATTCGCAGGTTTACGACAATCATATGCCGGAGGGCGGATATGTTTATCTCGGTACCGTAAGCGCTGTATATCCGGATGGATCCTTCTTGTTTGAACAGAAGAATAAATTCAGTATCGGAGATAAGATTGAGATTCTGTCTCCCGGATTTCAGAGTAAAGTTATGACAGTTCAACGGATGCTAGACGAGAACGGCGAAGAGATGGCTTCCTGCCCGCATCCGAAGCAGATGATCCGCGCATACGGTACGGAGACGCCCGAAGCCGGCGATATCTTAAGAAAGGCGGAATAAAGGATGCGTCATACCAGAAAATGTATCCCTGTAATCCTTCTTCTTACGGCTTTCGTGCTTGTTTCGCTGATTCTTTCTTCCTGTAAGAAAAACGAAAAGAAGACCGACGGGGAACCGACGCCGACCGTCGGAATCGCTTCTCCGCAGCCGACCTATACGCCTACGCCTTTCGTTACAATTGCCCCGGTTGAGACCGATGTAACGGCAAGAGCGGAATCGATCATTCCGAGACTTAACGGCGAAGCCGAGAAGATCTGGGACCGGATTCCCGCAGTTCCGATCACGAAGAAACTGCTCGGCACGATTCCGGAAGCCTCGTTTCAGCTTTACTGGGACGAATGGAATCTGTACGCAAGAGTAACGGTTATGGATTCCACGGAATATCTCGGGGATAAGGTGACGACGGGAGACTGTGTCACATTTTACGTGAATGAAAGCAACAGCCATGTATGGCGCTACGGCGTCGGCGATTATTACCTGAACGTTTCGAGGAAGGGCGAGATCGTCTTCGGAACCGGGTGTAATACCGAGGTAATCAACGGCACGGCTTATGAGATTGAGGGCGGCTATGTGGTTGAGATGCTGCTGCCGTTCATTTCCATTTTGGGGAAAGCGAATACGCGGTTCGGATTCGACGTCTGCGTGAATGATTTTGCGGACGGAAAGAATATCGGGCGGTGCCAGTGGTCCGATACGGGCTGGCATACCGAAACCTCGACCGAGTGGGTCGGAACCGTCGTAATGTGTCCGGATATATTCCTTGATGAGAGCGAGGAGACCTTCAAGGACATTAAGGGAATGCAGACTAAGGCGTACCATCTGCCGAAGCTTTCTTTAGGGGAATATAAAACGGATCTCTTTGATATTGCGGATTCTGTCACGCTTAAGAATATAGCGTACGGCAAGGACGGTGCTGCGGCATCGTATCAGGCACTTTACGATTCGGATTACCTGTATCTTAAGATCCGGGTAGAGGATGCCACCGAGGATACGAAGAGCAACGTAATGACACGTAAGGACAGTGTTGAGCTGTTTCTTACCGCCGACGGCGAGAAGCCCGAAGAATACCGGTCCGGTACCGATATGCATTTCCGGATTGCAAGAGACGGAATGTTTGAGTGCGGTAACGGCGCGTCGGATGGACTTCTTACTTATACGGTTGATTCCGATGCAAGCGGGTATACGGTGTTATGTGCCGTAAGAATGCCTTCTGAGTTTAAGACGACGGATTCCGTCGGATTTGATTTACATGTGAATGATTCCTTCGGTTCCGCAATGCGGGACTATATCGTAACCTGGAGCGATACGTCGCTTCGTACCAACACCGATCTTACAAGAATCGGAACCATTACGCTCAAGTAGCATTTCCGCGAAAGGAGTACTATGATCAGCTTGTTTGCACCGTCGGAAGGATTGCGGTTTTCGGAACTGCAGTATCTGCCGCAGCTGTCTTATTCTACGGATCTGAACCTCGATAAGTTTACCGAGCACATGAAGGCTTCGGAAGTGTCCGAGGAGCTGATCCCGTACTTTAATTATGTTCCGAAGACGAAGGAAGAAGCCGTGTACCGGCAGGAGATTGTTAAGGATCTCTCGGACCCCGATATCCGCGCATGCGTGAGCCGGTTTATCACCGGTATCGGCATTGCGGAGCGTTATTACGGCTATTCGGACAAGGTTAACACTTCGGTGCAGAAGTGGAAATGGCGTCTGGATACGATTGTGCGATTCTATTCCGCAATCGAGCGTTTCTGCGTCGACCTCAACGAGAACAAGCCGAAATCCAAGGCATTTCATGATATTCATCAGTATCTTTACGACCTTCTGAAGTCGAAAGAGGTTATGGAGATTCGCGGCAAAGCCGAAGAGATCAATGCTGAATTCGACAAGATGAAGTTTCATATGACGATCAACAAGGAGCGTGCAACCCTTGATTTCCAATACAGCGACGAGGATTACTGCAGTTCCATAAGGGAGGCTTTCCCGCATGCCGAGGAAACGGATCCCGATGAGCGCGTCTTTACGGAATCACCCTTCGGAGATATGAATATTTCGCCTCTTGAGGAATTCATATTAAACCAGTTTATCAAGCAGGATAAGATTCTGTTCCGTAACTTGGAAACCTTCTGCGGCGTGCAGAAAGAGATCCTGATTCCGGATGTATTGAATCTGATAAGAGAACTTCGTTTTTATCTGTTTAACCTTGAGTACTTTGAGAAGATGAAGAACCACGGCTTCCCGTTCGCATTTCCCGAGATTCGGGAAGATCGGGATGTATGCCTGATCGACTGCTTCGATATCGTGCTTGCCGCGAAGAATTACGAGCTGAAGCAGGAAGTGATTCTGAATGATATCGTAAAGTCAGACACCGAGACTGCGATTATCGTCACCGGCCCGAACCAGGGCGGTAAGACGACGCTTGCCCGTGCATTCGGACAGTGCTGTTATTTTGCCATGATGGGATTCCCTGTGGCGGCGGCTTCCGCAAGACTTCCTTTCTTTGACCGTATCTTTACGCAGTTTGCATCGATCACCGGTAACGGTGTTGAGGGAAGGCTCGAGCATGAGCTTCTTGGCGTTAACGAGATTCTCAAGGAGCAGACCGAGAACAGCCTTATCATCTTCAACGAATTATTTACCTCGGCACCCACCGTGGACGCGCTTACGATGTGCAGAAGCCTTCTTAGGAAACTTCTTTCGAAGAATGCCGTCTGCTTCGTCGTAACCCATACATTTGAACTTTCCTTTGATTCCGACGACTATGTGAGCCTTGTGGCGACTGTCGTTGAGGACGGAAGCTATCGGAGAACTTACCGGATTGTCCGGAAACCGGCGGACGGCGTAGCTTACGCGAATTCCATCGTCGGCAAATACAAACTCGACTACGATCACATTCGCGGTCGTCTTGCGAAACGGTAGGTGGCGGTATGAAAGTAAATCTGTTAAACTGCGCGGATTATGTGACAAGTGATGTATTGCCCTTCAAGCCGGACGTCTTCGAAGACCTGAATATGGAGCCGATTCTTTCGGTTATGAGTAAGAAGGACAAGTTCGTAAGCCAGGCATGCAAATCGATTCTTCTTGCCCCGAGCGGCGATCGTAAGAACATTCTGTACCGTCAGCAGGCCCTCAAGGAGGCTCTAGAGCATAAGAAGGATATCTTTTCCCTGTATGTGACGGTTGCCGAGGTTTATACCGATCTGACGAATTACCGGAGCCGTACCAAGAAGGAAGGCAATCCGCTTCCCGCGGTCCGTGTTATGAATTCCATCGAGACGCTGGACCTTTTAAGTACCGGTCTTGAGAAGCTCAAGGCTGTTATCGTCGATGCGAACAACCGTTTCGAGCCAGGCATTTTTAGGGATTTCTTCGAGGCGTTTCTTCTCGAGTATGACAGCTCGTTTATGCTTCTCGTTCACGAAAAATGCCAGGCTCTCCGTACCTTACAGGTCGGCGGCGAGATCCAGCTGAGCGGCCGCATCGGTCGCGGTATGAAATGCGATGACCTGCTTGTAAATTCCATCACAGAGTACCGCGTAAAGCGTAAATTCGAAAAATGGGACTCCTTATTCGGCGCCAAGCTTCGTAAGAACGAGATCCGCATATCCTACGATGACCTGCAGCTGACGAGAGACTGCAAAGATTTGGAAAGCACAGGACTGTTGCATGTTTCGTCCTGCTTTGAAGACTTCAACAAGGATCTTTCGAGACTGTTTGAGAACCTCAGAACGCAGCTCGCTTTCTTCTACGGCTGCTGCAACCTGCATACGCACATGACCGGCATGACATTCGGGCTTTGCTTCCCGGAGATTGCCGAGAAGAGCCATGCGATTGAAACCGACAGAATGTATGATCTGTCGCTTGCGATTGATACGCTTCGCGCGCCACAGAGCAATTCGCTGCGCGGAAGCGATACGCTGTTATATATCATCACCGGTGTAAACCACGGCGGAAAGACTTCGTTCCTTCGTGCCGCGGCTGTTGCGCAGATCATGGCGCAGGCCGGCATGTTCGTGCCCGCCAAAGGAATGAAGACCGGCATCTTCCGCGGAATCTTCACGCACTTCGGAAGAAACGAGGACGTGACGCTGAATTCCGGACGGCTTGAAGAAGAGCTTTCCCGTCTGAGCCGCATGATTGACGTGATGAAGCCCGGAAGCCTGCTGTTTTTGAATGAATCGTTCGCAACGACCTCGGAGAACGAGGGTGCCGCGATTGCTGACGATATCATCAGGGCACTTACCGACAATAAAGTTACCGTATTCTTCGTAACGCATATTTATGCCTACGCAAAGAGGGCTTACCGCGAGAATTACGAGAATACGCAGTTCCTGCAGACGGAACGCAACGAACGAAACGAGCGGACCTATCGAATCATCAGCGGCGAGCCTTCGGAAACCGGCTACGGCATGGAGATGTATTCGAGAATTATCTGCGGAACAGAATAAAAAAAGGACT
>DBWJ01000097.1 GCA_002308955.1 Lachnoclostridium sp. UBA1241
TGAAGCTCCTTCTCAATCGTTACCTGTACCTTGCCGGTAATGTCCTTCAGTACGAGAAATGCCATCGATTTGCCGTCGCGCCAGTTCTCGGCGAAGCCCTTCACGAGGACTTCCTGTCCGGCATAGTTCTTTACGTCTTTGATCTGAATTCTGTCCATGTTTTGTATCTCCTTATACGGCGGGATTCCGCCGGATTGTTACTTTTTGCGGTCGCCGCATCTTCGCGGATGCTCGATTGCTATGACATTTAACGCATCTTCGCAGCCAATTCACTGACCGCTACGGCTTCCTGCTCACCGGTTTCCATGTTCTTAAGCATTACGGTGCCGGCAAGGCGCTCCGACTCGCCGATGATTGTAGCGTACGGAATGCCGAGGCGGGCAGCGTATTTCATCTTCTGCTTCATGCCCTTCTGCTGGTAATAAACGTCGGTGGGGATGCCCTGTCCGCGCAGCCCTGCTGCCACCGAAACCGCCGTTCCCATGTCGTCCTCACCCATGGGGATGACGATGCATTTGGCGATGCTTCCGGCCTTCTTAATGAGGCCGTTCTCGCGAAGCTGGTAGAACAGGCGGGTCAGGCCGATGCTGATGCCGATGCCCGGCAGTTTCTGGTCGGTGTAGTACCCGGTCAGGTTATCATAACGGCCGCCCGAGCAGACGCTTCCCATGCTCGGATAATCGTTGAGCATCGTCTCGTATACGGTGCCGGTGTAGTAGTCAAGTCCTCTCGCAATGGTCAGGTCGATGCGGAACGCGCTCTCCTCAACACCGAACTTCCGAAGGTAGTCAACTACCTTGTTAAGCTCCGCTACGCCCTCGAGATACGTCTCATTGGAAACACCTGCCGCCGAAAGGCCCGCAAGGATTTCATCGTTCGTTCCGGTGATCGCGAGGAATGAAAGGATCCGCTCCGTATCGGCTGCCTGCACGCCGTATTCCGTCAGTTCGGAGATAACGGCGTCGCGTCCGATCTTCTCTAATTTGTCGATGGTGCGTAAGATATCCCCGATCTTATCCGCATACCCGAGCTCCGTAAAGAACCCGTTCAGTACCTTCCGGTTATTCATGCGGATGGTGAAGGAACCGAAGTCCAGCTCCTTGAACAGACGGTATATGATTGCCGGCATCTCGGCGTCATACACAAGGTCCAGCGTGTCGGAACCGATGACGTCGATATCGCACTGGTAGAACTCACGGAAACGTCCCTTCTGCGGGCGCTCGCCGCGGAATACCTTGCTCATCTGGTAGCGCTTAAAGGGGAACGGCAGGTCCGGATAGTGCTGCGCCACATATCTGGCAAGCGGCACGGTCAGATCAAAGCGGAGCGAAAGGTCGTTGTCGCCCTTCTCAAAGCGGTAAATCTGCTTCTCGGTCTCCCCGCCGGCCTTCGCGAGAAGAACCTCGGAAAGCTCGATTGTCGGCGTGTCGAGCGGCAGGAATCCGTACTGCTCGTACACCTTACGAATGGTATCGTACATTTTGTTAAAAGCAATCTGGTCTTCCGGCAGCAGTTCCATAAATCCCGGAAGAATTCTCGGCTGAACTTTATTTTGCATGGTTTTGCCTCCTGTTATGTCGTTTCGGGTTTCCTGGTGTAGAGTCCGAGCTGCTGCTCCATGTCAATGAATACTTTGACCTGTGCAAACTCGGGCTTGTGGACGACCGAAAGGAACGCTAAGAACACCTTCATGTCGTACTCACGTACGTCTTCGATCATCATCTCGATGGCCGCGTCAATGGAGAAAGAGGCGCGGTACGAGCGGTTGCTGACAAGGGCGGAGAACACGTCGCACACGCGGAGAATCCGCGCGCCGAGCGGGATGTCTTCGCCCTCCATATGGTTCGGGTACCCCGACCCGTCATAATTCTCATGGTGGCAGGCAATATAGGAGATGATCTTCTCCGAATAACTGCCTTCCGCGCGGAGCAGCTCATTGCCCATTGCGGGATGCATCCGCACGTATTTCGTATGCTCGACGCCGAGCATCTCTTCGTTATGACCGTACAGCTGTTCCGCGAGCGTCAGTTTTCCGATGTCATGCAGCATTCCGGCAACGCGGATGTCCTCGCATTCCTCCTCGGGAAGCCCCAGCTCCTCCGCGACCAGACCGGACAGTATGCACACCACGCGGGCATGCGAAAGAAATCCCTGCATGTCGCTTTCCTGCGGGATGTCGTTCGCCACGCGGCGGATCAGTTCAATCTCCCTGGAATAATCCATCTAACACTCCTGTCGGTAACAGTTGGTCAAAAACTCTCTCTTGCGGCCGATCATTTCATCGACGCGCGCTATATAGTCGGTAAGACTCTTCACATTTTCCACACGTTCAATCCGGTCCTCGTCCGGGAAGACGAATTTGCTCATCGCCCCCGCGCCTGCTGCGAGAATCGTCTGCTTCTCCTCCATGATGAGGATGTTGTAGATGCCCTCTGTGCCGGGTCTCGCGTACCCTACGTTCTCGAGGTTCTCCGCCATGTTCTTCTGGCGGTACAGGTAGTACGGTCGGTAATTATGCTCCGCGGCAAATGCTATGGTTCTCTCAAGCATCTCCGAAACCCCTGTCGCTTCCATGCCCTCGTAGCGCTCCTTCTCGGTAGTAAGGCGTGCCGCGCGCTTCAGCGCGAGCGTATGCACGGTCAGGTTGTCCGGATTCAGCTTCTCGATCTCCGAAAGCGTGTAGCTCACGTCGTCCGGGCCTTCCCCGGTGAGACCGATGATGATATCCATGTTGATGTTGTCATGGCCGCAGGCTCTTGCGAGCTGAAAAGCCGTCACGATCTGCTCCGCGGTGTGCCGTCTCCCGATCAGGTCGAGCGTCCGCTGCTGCATCGTCTGCGGATTGATGCTGATGCGGCTCACGCCGTAATCCTTTAGGAGACGGAGCTTTCGTTCCGTCACGCTGTCGGGGCGCCCCGCTTCTACCGTATATTCGATTACCTGCTCCATCGGGAGGTTGTCCCGGACGGTCTGCAGGAGTCTTTCAAGCTGTGTCTCATTTAACGCGGTCGGAGTCCCTCCGCCGATGTAAACGGTCGTAAGACGCTTCCCGGGAAGGCAGGTTCCGAGGAACTGAATCTCCTTCGTAAGCGCGTCAAGATAATCCCCGGCGAGGTGGCCGAACTTCGCAAGCGGGTATGATGTGAAGGAGCAGTACGCGCAGGTCGTCGGGCAGAACGGAATGCCGATGTAGATGCTGTAACCGTTTTTATAATCGATTTCTTCGAGAATTTCCTTCTCTCTTTTCGCAATTACGATTCCGGTCTCGGTCTTTCGGTCGGAACAGAGGTATTCGCTGCGCATCGCATTCCGGATGTCCTCCTCGCTCCTTCCCTCACAGAGCATCTCATAGATCAGCTTGGTCGGTCTCACGCCGGTAAGAATTCCCCACGGAAGCCCGTGTCCGACTTCCTTCTCAAGTATTTTGTATACTTCTCTTGCGACGCGGTTGCGGTATGCTTTCCGCTCGCTGTCGATGTTGTCCGCGTCGGCGGAACCGATTAATTCTCCCTTTTTATAGATGCGGATGCGGAACCAGTCCTCCATCAGAAGCATACAGAAGGAGAAATCGTTCCCCGCATTTGCATGAAGTAAAAGCGGGTCGCTGTCCCTGCTTACCACCGTACGCATCGCCTCATCTTCGGCCTCGTAATGCGAAACCTCAAAGTCCGCGCCGGGCAGAAACGCCTTGATTAACGGGCGCATCTCCTGCTCGTAATCCCTGCCGAATAAATTGAGTTCAACCAGTATTCCCATATTTAACTATTTCATTTGCCGCGTCTTTCAAAAGTATAGAAATTATAGCGCTTCTCATAGGCGATGTTGGTCGCCGGCCCGTGTCCCGGAAGGACAATCGTTTCATCCGGAAGGCTGTAGAGCACCTCCTTCACGGAACGAAGCAGCGTCTCTGCGTCGCCGGTCGGAAGATCCGTCCGCCCGATGCTTTCCATAAAAAGCGTATCGCCGGACACAAGAAGCCCTTCGGCCGGGAAGAAATAGCTGTAGCCACCCGCCGTATGTCCGGGCGTGTGCAGGCACGTGATGTACATGCCGGCAAGCTCTGCCAGCTCCTCATTCTGCACAAAGCGGTCCGGGGCAATCCGAAGCGCATCGGGATGCGGATATGCTTCCTGAAACATCGCCGGAAGGATGCTGCCCGAATCGGAAAGGATATCCTTCTCCTCCTCGCCCGCAATTACCGGAATGCCGTATTCCGTCTTCAGGTTCTGCACCGCTCCGACATGATCAAAATGTCCGTGCGTCAGCAGAATCGCAACCGGCTTCATTCCCGTCTCGTGCACCGCGTCCTTAATCTTCGCGGCATCGGCGCCCGGGTCGAAAATCAGCAGTTCCTTCGTCTCGGGGTTGCCGATCAGGTAACAATTGGTTTCAAGCGGTCCCACCGGAACCGTTTTAACAATATGCATAGGGACTCCTTTGCAGGTTCAACGTCACATCCGCCGCCGCGGCTCATCGCCGGGCAATGCCTTTAGCCGGTTGTGCGCTCGATGTCCACAATGTTCGGCTGCGAGCTGAGGCGGTTTATAATCTCGTTCAGCTGTTCCTTGCCGTGGATGGCGAAGGAAACGGTGATCGTACTGATATCGTTCTTGCCCGGTCTCGCGGAAACCGAGTTGATGTTTACTTTGTCTTCACTGAGAACCTTCATGATGCCGAGAAGAACACCCGGATTGTTCCGCGCGAAGATGCGGATCTCCGCGTTGTAGATGCGGTCTTCCTTCTCGCTCGCCTCGAGGTTCCATTCGGCGTCGATGAGACGGACTTTGTCGGATTCCGGCAGGTGGATCATGTTCACGCAGTCGGTCCGGTGAATCGTCACGCCGCGGCCTCTTGTGACATAGCCGATAATCTCGTCTCCGGGAACCGGCGCGCAGCACTTCGAAAAATGCACGGCCACATCGTCCATTCCCTGCACGATGATGCTTCCTTTATGATGCTGGGAGCGCGGACGCTCGCCGGGCTTGTCGCTGATTCCGGAGAGCAGCTGCTCTTCCGTAACGAGCTTGCTCTGCGCCTTCTTCCACTCCTCATACAGCCGGTTGACAATCTGGCCTTCCTTGAGGCTTCCGTGTCCGATTGCCGCAAGCAAAGAGTCCCAGTCGCGAAATCCGTATTTTCTTAGGCAGATGTCCTGATATTCCGGCTTCAGCACGTCGGAAAGCTTGATGCCCTTGGCCTTCGCGTAATCGGCCATCAGGTTCTTGCCGTGGGTGATATTGTCTTCCTTCAGCTCGGCCTTGAACCACTGGCTGATCTTGTTCTTCGCCTGTGAGCTCTTGACGATCTTGAGCCAGTCACGGCTCGGACCACGGGAGTTCTGCGAAGTCAGAATCTCAATCTGGTCGCCGTTCTGAATCTCATAATCAATCGTAACAAGCTTGCCGTTGACCTTCGCGCCGACCATCTTGTTGCCGACCGCGCTGTGGATGCTGTACGCAAAATCCACCGGGTTACTGCCGACCGGGAGCGTCTTCACGTCGCCGGTAGGCGTAAAGCAGTATACGTTATCATTGAATAAGTCAAAGTCATTCTTAAGGGAGTTCAAAAACTCCTTGTTGTCGGACATGTCGCGCTGCCACTCGAGAATCTCACGAAGCCATGTCATCTTCTCGGTTTCGGTTTCCTTGGCGGTGCGGCCTTCCTGCGCCTCCTTATACTTCCAGTGCGCAGCGATACCGTACTCGGCGATTCGGTGCATCTCCTTCGTGCGGATCTGAATCTCGAAAGGTGTGCCATTTGGCGCAATTAACGAGGTGTGAAGCGACTGGTACATGTTCGGCTTCGGCATCGCGATGTAGTCCTTGAAACGGCCGGGGATCGGCTTGTACATCTCGTGGATGACGCCGAGCGCCGCATAGCAGTCCTTCACGGAATCGACGATGATGCGGATGGCGAACAGGTCGTAAATCTGGTCAAGCGTCTTGTTCTGGTTGACCATTTTGCGGTAAATGCTAAAGAAATGCTTGGCTCTTCCGTTAATCTCCGCTTCGATGCCGGCTTCCTTCAGCTGCGCGGAAACCTCTTTCGTGATTTCTGCGATAAATGCCTCGCGTTCCGCCCGCGTCGCCTTGATGCCTTCCGAAAGCTTCTTATATACGTCGGGCTCGAGGTACTTGAGAGCAAGGTCGTCGAGCTCGGTTTTTATCTTACTGATACCGAGACGCTGCGCAAGCGGCGAGTAGATATCGAGCGTCTCGCGGGACTTCTCGATCTGCTTCTCGGGCGTCTGGTACTGCATGGTTCGCTGGTTATGAAGGCGGTCGGCCAGCTTGATGACTATGACACGGATGTCCTTCGCCATCGCGATGAACATCTTACGGAGGTTCTCCGCCTGGACCTCAATCTTGTCCTGCGAATAATTCAGCTGTGTCAGCTTGGTAACACCGTCAACGAGCGATGCCACGTCGGAGCCGAATTCATCCAGCACCTGCTGCTCGGTGATCGCGGTGTCCTCAACGACGTCATGCAGGATTCCCGCAATGATCGTTTCCTTATCCATCTCAAGCTCGGCGAGAATGATCGCCACCGACAGCGGATGGATGATATACGGCTCGCCGCTCTTACGGCGCTGGTCCCCGTGGGCCTCGCGCGCAAGGCGGTACGCCTTCTCGATGGAAGAAAGGTCCGTATTCGGACGGTACTTCCGTATCGTAGCAAGCAGTTTCTGATAAAGCACTTCCGGGTCGGTGAAATCACTGGTCATACCGACGCGTCCGGTGTCTTTCGTATCGTCACTCATAACGAACCTCCTTTCCTGGTTTCTATGTTTGCCCGCCGTGTGGCAGGCAGCGAATTGTAGTATATCTGCAGGCTGCCTAGGTGGCAGGCAGCCTCAGAAGCTGAATTCTTCGCATGCCTGCCACCTGGCGCGCCTGCTGTGAACTGTATTTTTGCGCGCCTGCCACCCGGCGGGCGTGCCTGGAAGCCGTTTCCGCTCTCCGGTGGGCCGCGAGTTGCTCTTTAGAATCTTCTGCTCCGCGTCATCCGGCGTGCCCGGAAGCCATTTTCGCTCTCCGGTGGGCCGCGAGTTGCTCTTTAGAATCTTCTGCTCCGCGCTGTTGGCGTGCCTTGAAGCCATTTCCGCTCTCCGGTGGGCCGCGATTTACTCTTTAGAAGCTTCTGCTCCGCGCTGTCGGCACCCCTGGAAGCCATTCTTGCTCTCCGGTGGGCCGCGAGTTGCTCTTTAGAAGCTTCTGCTCCGCGTCATCCGGCGTGCCTACTAGCTATTTTCGTGCTCAGGTGGGCCGCGAGTTGCTCTTTAGAAACTTCACCCCCCACGTCAGCAGCGTGCCTGGAAGCCATTCTCGCTCTCCGGTGGGCCAAGCCCCCTCTTAGCAAGTAGCTCCGCGAAGTCCGAAGGCTCCCGTCTACTTCCCCGGATACTTGATAACGCTCTTCACGTCGTACTTTGCAAGCTTCTTTCTGCCCTGAAGGCCTTCAAGCTCCATCAGGAACGCAATTCTTACTACGGTGCCGCCGAGGCGCTCTACCATCTTGGCGATGGCTTCGATCGTGCCGCCGGTTGCGATCAGGTCATCGATGATGACAATCTTGTCGCCCGGTTTGATAGCGTCCTTATGCATCTCAACGGTCGCTGTGCCGTACTCAAGCGCGTAGGTCTCCTCGATAGTCTCGCACGGAAGCTTACCCTTCTTGCGGGCCAGAACGAAGGACTTGTGCAGGTTGTAGGCAATCGGCGCGCCGAAGATAAAGCCTCTCGACTCCGCTCCGACGATGGCGTCGAATTCCACACCCTTCAGAAGCTTCTGAATACTGTCAATCGCGAGCTGCAATCCGTCCGGATCCTGAATAACGCTCGTAACATCGCGAAACATAATTCCGGGCTCCGGAAAATCCGGAATCGTCCGTACATAATCTTCAATCTTCTTTTTCATGGCGTAAACCCTCTTCTTCCCAATTTCACGGGCTTTTTTGTGCGAAAAATGCCATTTCACACAAGTACCCATTCTAAAAATATGATTATAGCACCAATTCCGTTTTTCTACAACAAAAAATATCCCGGGCAGTCATCTATACTGCCCGGGATACTCATTCTTATCATAACACTTTAGCGAATCTGAATTTCTTCGCCGCCCACGCATATGCTCTGAATCCGTTCGAACGGAACCAGACGCAGTATGCCGTCTTCCGAGAATCCGTATAAAAGGTTGAACACATGTAATCCTTTCACTTCACTTGGAGATTCCTTTATCACCCCGCCGTGGAATTGAATCGGCATACCGTTTCTTTCCGAGTACTGTAAAATCCTTCCGTCATCCAGTCTGATGTACTCCAACGGAAGCGTTTTATATCTTTCTTCTCCGCCATATACCCTTTCCGCTTCAAAATATATGTCCATGCGTGTCAACGAAAACTTGATATCCGTCAACAGAATGCCGTTCATCTCTTTATTGAGGGAAATGACTTCGTTCTTTGCTTCGTAATCATTCGTCCACTCAAATGTTTGATTGATTGGATTGCCGTCGGCGTCTTTTCCGAATATGTCCAATTGCATCGGAAGATGACTCAGGTTAACATCCGTCCCGTCGTCGTAAGAAATCATGCAGAAAAGCCAAAGTCTGCCGTCTCGACAGAATGGGGTGGAAAAGCTCATATGTGAGGGCATGTCTTCATCCGGCAAAAGTGACAGAATCGCTTTTCCTTTTGCATTAATTTGTGCGGGTACATCCCACACCCAGCCATCCGGTGCATCCAACTCATAATTGGTACTGATTTCCACATAGACGGTATTCTTGTCTCCGATGATATCTTCAAGCGTTAGTTCCAGCGCTCCAATCTGTTTTGTTTCTCCAATCGGAACATATCCGGAACGGATATCCTCCTCTTTTCCGTCGGTCCCGATTAATTCGAGGAATGATTCTCCCCGGAACGCTTCCGTCGTCGCGTAAACGGTTCCGACCAAAAGAACGATTAAGCACGCCGCTATCAGCGCAATGCGAACAATTCTCCTATGAACTCTTCTGCCCTGAAGTTTCTGCTCCGCGTCTGTCTCCCCACAAACCGGAACACTCGTGAGAACCCGATCGGCCTCTTTGATGAAACTCTCATCTATTTCGGTTAATGCATCATGTAAATCCAATTCGTTCATTTTATCCTTCCTTTCTTCCAAGATGTTTCTTGAATGACTTTTTCATGTAATACAACTGGTTACTGACATACTTCTCATCTCTACCCAATCGTTCCGCAATCTCCGCCACGGAATACATAAACCAGAATCTTCCGAGGAAGATAGCACGTTTTTCTTTTGACAGATCCTTGAGGAATTCCTCTATCTGGTCCTTAAGCTTTGAATCCTGTTCCGATTCTAATCTCCGATGGTCCGGAATGCACTCGGACAGTTCCTCATAGGACGTCGTCTGCATGCGCCCTCCGCGTTTTTGCGCCAGGTTGGACCGCAAGCGCTTAAACGCACAATACCGGGTTATTCGAAGCAGATATGCCTTCAGGTTTTCGGGATTAGCGGTAGGAATGTTCTTCCACGCGCCCAGATAAGCATCGTTCAGGCACTATTCCGCATCCCGCTTGTCCATAAGAATGCTTTCGGCAATTCTCTGCATCTGTGCTCCGTACTTCTTCCGCAGTTCATTAAGCGCGCTGTCTGAACCGCTCCGGAACAGTTCCACAATTTGATTGTCTTCTAAAACATCCTCCACGGACACGACCTCCTTTCGGCGATAATTGTGTCTTTCAACTGCCTTCACAAACATAGTTCCATTTTGGAAGGCCGATTTCTTAAAACAAATGAAATAGGCCATACAAAAGTTGCGACCTGTTTTTTTCCTGTGAACAAAACAAATCACCTACAAATAACCCGCGGTCCTCCTACGAGAACCGCGGGTATTCCAAAAAAACTTTTGGATATCCAAAGAAGCGAACCCCCAAAGGGATTCGCTCCGTATCCATGACGCATATGTACGGCGGCCTCAATTCTCCAGCCACCGCTCTATCTCGCGGTTCAACGCGTCGACTCCGATTTTAAAAGTATCCGATGATTTTTCCAGTTGGTCATATGCCGGAGCAAACGACGGTTTTAACACATATTCTCCCTGAGAAAGAGAATAAAGCCGCGAAAGCTCTTCCTCCAATTCTTTAGCATAACTGTCTAACTTCTTTTTCTCTTCTTCGCTGAGAACCGGATAAAAACCGGACAACTCCGTTGCCCTGTCGGCAGAGCGGAAGCTCGTTTTCTCTATCCATTTTTCGGTATCCGCCCTCTCCGAACCCCAATTGATGATTGCGGAGATCTCGGGATCAGCGAAGCAGACGCTGAGAACCAGCAACGCCAACTCCCTCCGTTCGGTCGTCAGGGAAACCGCATAGGACGTATTCAGATTGCACTCATACAGATCCCTTGAAACGCAATAAACGGTATATCCCTCCGGAATGCTTCTCGCGCCCCGGAAAATGTAAGCGAAAATCTCATCCTTCTCATCAAATCCCTGATCAAACGTATTGATCAGAACACCGCTTTGAAGGTCTTCATAAACCGTTTCGAACAAAGCGGAAGCCTCCGCTCCGAACTTCGCGGGCTCCGCCAGCCGCTTGGTTTTCGGATTATACGGAATACTGTCGGAATAGACTAACTCATAGCCGAGTAACCCCGCAATAACATCGTTGGTTACCGTGCTGATTTCGATTTTCAGATTTGAATCACCGATCCGGTCATAAATCTCTTTCAAAGAAGCATATGTTCCGTCAAATGAGGAAAGATAGTCTGCGTACCTCTCATTGACGGCAATGTACAACGCTACGTTATAGTAATCCGAAAGCAACCAATTCGGTACCGCCAACGTATTCCCCTCCGGAGACATTCTCTTCCATTCCGCCTCACCGTACGCGGCTTTCAGTGCATTTCCCGCATCGGAATTCAGCCAGTCATCCAAAGGTAAAGCCGTTTTCTTTGCTTGCTCGATACAGGAAAACGGATCGTTCCAGTATCCGAGCGAGAAGATATCACACTCTTCTTCCGTTACCCAGGAAATATACTCTTCATTCGTATAGAAGGATGAATTAAATACAAACTCCAGCGTGCAATCCACACCCTGTTCTTTCAGAATCTCATTTATCCTTTTCTGTGAATCCTCCGAAGGCGCACCGTTACGAAAGTTCGTTACTGCAAAGCGAATGTGCTTTGGATCCTTATTCTTCGCCTCCTTTTTCTCAGATCTGCTCGTAGGAATCGGAGTCGTCGTAACTGTCTGATTCAAATCGGTAGGAGTGACAGTGACATTGTCACTCCTACCCTCATCCTTTCTGCAGGACGTTATCACCAACATGAAAAAAAAAGAGAGTATAAACGAAAAGGATACTATTTTTATATCTCATACATTTCCCCATCAGTTTCCTGTGATACATATGTATTTACCCCTTTCTTTTATCATCTTACATCCTTTGAACACTCAAGGTTTCTGTCAGCCATCTGTCCAACGGAATTCTTCTCCTTTTCATTTAGCAAACCCGATCAAGGCTCGGTAGTTCTTTCCCATGGAAACGATGTCCTCTCCGTCCCATGTCACCTTACCGCTCGTCGCCTTAAGGCCGGTGGTCAGAATGCCCATCAGAGTGGACTTGCAGGCGCCGTTCGGTCCGAGAAACCCTTAGATTCCGGGTTCAAACGTATAGGGGAACGCATCCAGCGCCCGCTTCTTTCCGTAGTCTTTCGTCAGATTTTCCGCCGTTAATACCACCGGGCGTGTATAACCGCAAGAAGGAACACTATCCGAATCCGTTTTCTTCTTCATCAATTCTCTTTTATCCATTTTTCCGCCTCTCGGTCCCATGCGTTAATTCCTTTTTCATAAACCTTAGACACTTGCTCCGGCTTCGGATAGTCAGGTTTAAAATCCGGATTCAGACTATAGTCGTCCGTCGCAGAAGAATAAAGATACAGTTTTCTAAGCGCTTCATGCAGAGTATTGGAATAACCGCCCAGATTCTTTTTCTCTTCCTCTGAAAGATTCGGAAAAAAGCCAGCCAGTTCCGTCACTCCTTCACTGACAAGAAGTTTCGTTTTTTCTTTCCATTTTTCGGCATTTGCGTAATCTGCCCCCCAATTAATTATGGAAACAATCTCCGGATCAGAAAGGCATACGCTAAAAACCTGCAGCGCCAGTTCCTTTCTTCTCGTCGTTTTTGAGACAGCATACCCGCAGTTTATGTTGCACTCATGCAAATCCCTGGCAATGCAATAAGTCGCATATCCATCAGGCATACTCCGTACCCCTTGGTAAATATATGCAAACGGTCTCCCTACTTCTTGCGAATCATACTGCCGATTGACTAAAAATCCGCTTTTAAGATCTGCATATATGACATCTATCAACACGGTGGCCTCTGTCACAAACCGCGACGGCTCGACAAGCCTTTTTGTTTTCGGATCATATGGAATCGATGCATAATAACTATTCTCATATCCCAATAGCGCAGCAATCACATTGTTATCCACACCGGAGATGACAATCTTTAAGTTGGGATTTCCAACCTCGCTTGCAATTTCTTTCAAAGAAGAATATGTCCCGTCAAAGTCAGAGAAATAACTTGAATACTGACTATCCAAAGCGATATAAAAGGCTCCATTATAAAAACCGGGCACACTCCATACCGGTACCGCCAGAACACTTCCGTTCGGTGACATTTGCTTCCACTCTGCTTCACTATAAGAATCCCTTAACACTTTTCCGGCATCAGAGAGCAAATACTCATCAAGAGGCAGCACTGCTTCTTTGGCAAACTCCATGCACCATAAAGGATTGTCCCAATAACCGAGATCAAAGATATCGACATCTTCCTCTGCAATCCATTCAACATACTCCTCGTTGTGAAACTGTGAGCGATTCATCACAAACTCCAAGGTGCAGTCAATTCCCTTTTCCTTTAGAATCTGGTTGATTCGATTCTGTGCTTCCTCCGTAATTGTAGAAGGCCAAAAAGTGTTTGATGCCCATCGGATATGTTTCGGATCCGTGTTTTTAATAACCGGCTCCTTAGTGGGTGTTGGTGTGATATCTTGTTTCGCTATTTCTGACGGAATCTGCGATGGCATCTCTGAAGGCATAGAACCGGTAGGGTTTACCGGTTCCATGCTATTATTCTTGTGCTCGCAGGAAATCAGCAATAAACAGGAAAGTATCAACAAGAACGTAATAATCTTTCTTCTCGAACACATAAATGATCCCTCTTAGTTTCCATAAATCGAAGTGATTAAATTATCGTAGGAAAATGTACTACCGTTATAGGGTGCAACATGATCTGATGACACTTCATAAAAGTATTCATTCACTTGAGCGCTTCCGCTTTCAGTGTCATCTTCCAATCACCTTCATGTGTTTACTGTACATTGAACGGTATGGCATTCTCTATCTTTCCGTTCCAGAAATCCTCGGAAGAGATAAACCCCAGTCCCCATCCTTTCGTTCCGTTAACAGAACCATAACAGCTGTTCCCGATGATTACTCTCGCCATAAATTTTCCGCTCGAAAACTTAACCCTCTTTTGTATCTCTCCGGTACTCTCATCGATTAACAGATACTCATCCATCGCATTCTCATCACAGCAAACAAGTCCACTGTCGCTTCTGATTCCTTTTCCGATACGGAACGGAAGTTCGCGGAAACGCTCTCCGCTATACCGATACAATCCCGTAGTGCCGTCCGGTTCCGCTATGGCAAAGCAATCCCTACAGAATGTCATGGTTCCGTTTCTGCATTTTTCCAGGATGGGTCTGAGTTCTCCCGTGGCAAGATTGTAATCATATATATCCATCCAATAATGCTTCGGCATTTCTTCCCAGTAGTTTTCTACAGTCAGTCCCTCTGGAATATCAACGTTACGTCCATAGGTCTCCATGTTCGGTCCAATGGGAGGAATGTCAAGGTAAAAAAGTACAAAATATAAATGCCCGTCCCGTATATAAGTATCCGATATCATGGCATTATAGGCTTCCGCCCGAAACAGCTCCTTCACGGTTCCTTCGGTAAGACTAATGCAATAGATTCCACACTCACGCGTATCAGACAGTTCTCCGCTAGCAATCCATCTGGTCTGTCCATTCTCATCCTTTATTTCTTCGAATTTATCATCCGTAAAATACGAGATGAACATCATATCGGAGGAAAAAAATACATCTCGGAATCCGAGCTTATAAAACGGAATGGTGGCGATTACTCTGCGATTCTCCCCCTGTCTGTCAGCCCGGATTACCTGCCCGTTATCCTGAAGGAAAAACATCGCGTCTTCGCGAAGCATTACACAATCGGAAGAGATTTCGTAGGAAATGCACCCTTTTTGTAATATCTCATTGGTTATGGAATCTCTTTTTGTCTGTTGATGCTCACATCCCGCGTCAAAGCAGTACACGATATCGGTTTTGCTGTCAACATCAAATATCTGAAGCCGCCCTTGATTATCGTGGTAAAGGGCATAACTCTCCGTTACAAAGCATCTATCAAATGAGTAAAAATCCTTGGATCGTTCGGAGGATATTTTCTCCATCTCGTTTTCTGTTCCGCTTTTCTTCGATTGTTTTCTACAGGAAGCACAAGAAAACATTAACAGAAAAGCACAAAGAAGTATTGTTATTCGTTTCATCACAAAAACCTCATGCAACAACACTTGGCAGGAAGGACAACTCACTGTCCTTCCTGTCCTACTGAAAACCACACGTCTAGTTCACGGTTAATGGCTTCGATGCCGAATTCAAACTGGTTATTACTGCGGAGCACTCCGTCTGCTTTATAATTCTGGATTATCTTTCTCTGCCCGTTTGCATTGCGATAAAACATTCCTCCAAGCAATTCAATTCTTCTCTTCTCATAAGAACTGAGATACCCTTTTTCTTCCGCCGTAAGGGTTGGCAAGAATCCCGTCAGATTATCTGGTTTTGCTTCGTTCAGCAGAATGCTGATCTTATCCCATTTTTCGGGATCCATATCACCCCATAACAAGACAGAAGCGATTCGGGAATCTTCAAAACAAGCCGTCAAAACCTCTAACGCTAGTTCTTTCTGTTTTGATTCGCAATAAACTCCGTAGCATCCCATATTGTTAAACTCATATGTTGCTTCCGAAAGCATCATAGAAGTGTATCCCGCAGGGTCTTCCTGTATTCCCTCGTAGATATATGCAAGCACATTTTCATACTCTGGGTTATCATAATTCAAATCAGACAGAATTCCGTTTTTCAGGTCTTCATAAACAGCTTCAAAAAGCCTTCCTTCTTCTTCCAGTACTCGTTCTGCTGGAATTGCCTGTTTGGTTTCATCCGAGTATGGTACCGCAGAAAGATAAACTAACCGGTATCCGAGCAGCGCATCCAATTCCTGCAAAGAAAGGTCATAAAAAGCTATCCTGAGGTTCGGATTTCCGATTTTCTCATATATATTCTTCAGAGATGCGTATGTCCCGTCGAACAAGGTAAAGTATTCCGCATAGTCATTGTCATAAGCCAGATGTACCTCATGGGTGGGAATCTTCCAGCGCCGCGGAATCGTGAAAGTTTTACCTCCGTTTGTGACACCGCCCCATTCCACATCAGCGAATGCATTACGAAGCGCCTCTCCTTCTTCTGTCTCCAGATATTCTTCGAGAGGAAGAAAATACTTCTCCGAGAAATCCAGCCCTTGTCTGGCGTCATACCAAGTATTCACCGTAAGGATATCCGCATCCGCCTCGGTAGTAACCCAATCCACGTATTCCTGTCCGGTAATAAAGTCCGGAATCGTTACGAATTCTATTTTACAATCGATTCCTTTCTCATATAGAATGCGATTAACCGTTTTTCTATCCTCTTCGGATATCGAGGGGGAAAACTTCAAAACCCATCGAATCGTCTGCGATGCGTGATCCCAAGGTTCCTCTGAAATCGGGCTCATTGTCGGTGATATCGTCGACGGGGATTCATTCAAGCCAGTCGGACCTATCTCATCAGTTTGTTTTTCCTTTCCGCACGAAAGCACCGACATACATATGACCACGAGAAATAGGATAAAAGCAGACATCTTATGGTTATGGGCTTTCATATTATTCATATCCATCGTCTTTTCCTCTTTTCACCGCTTTCTTTGAATTAAACCCTTATAACCCTTTCTTTGCGTTGCGTATCTTCAGCATGTTCTATCTGGCCGGACGGCACTTTTCAAATATTCTTTCTATATACTCATATGCAGGAATGGCATCTTTTGCAACAAAAAGCCTGTCAACACCGGCCTCCCCAACATTCTCCCTAATAATTTTTTCTGACATAAACGCGAAGGACATAACCATTTCATTTTCTCTGTAGCACATGACTGCATAACCGTACCCTGTTCCTTCATCAACATATTCCACCGTGCCTGAAACAGAATCCAGTTTTAAGAAGAACTCTTTAACGTCCCCTTCATCTAAAACGATAGAATCTCCTCTGGATCCGTCAATGATTGCAATTTTGGTTATTCCCTCCGGAGTATTAACCAAAGCCTTTTCTGTGTTTCCGTCTTTAACAATACTCTCGAGTTCTTTACGTTCTCTTCTCTTTTGATATGCAAAGGTTCCTGATACAGCAAATACAGCAACAGCAATTGATACACAAATAATATATGTTCCTTTTTTCATTATTTCTCACGCTTTCTCGGCGAAATTTCCTTTTCCAAACTCAATATAATAAGCATCTTCAACTATGGTCCTCGTATTAATCACGACATAACTATACGGATCACCCTCATTATTTATTCCTCCTTATACACTTTTCCATTTGCATACCGGAATAGCTCAGTAAAAGGCTTGGTTTTTCTACGTCTCACCGCCTAAACATTTTTCTATAATCATTTGTTCTAGTTTTACTTTATAACGCTGTTGTAATATGTATGGTAGGATTGTTCCTCCTCATAGAAAACCGCGACGGCAAGAGATATATCCATATTGATGATTTTATATACCCGGACTTCTCTTGTATCTGTATTATCCCCTTCGATATCGCTGGCAATCCAGAAGGTTCCAAGAAAATCCCCGATGTTTACGCACTCCTCTTTTGATGAAAGGTACAATTCATCATTGAAGTGCAAAAACTGATACCTTTCATAGAGCTCAATATCCTCAATAGGTAGTTCATCTCCCGTTCCGTCGACTACGGGATTATCTATATGCTCATCTCTATTCTTGCTCACTAAATTGTTTTTTGTTACCATCCCCACAATTATCGCTATAAGTACAATGCCAACAAGGCTGACTACCAGCAAGACTGCTTTCTTTCGCCTTTCTCTAATCTGAATTCCTCTTATCTCCTTTGATGCCTTATCGCCTAATTCTTCCTCCGCACCGGCATTTTCAATGTATTTATCATTTATGTCTCCGATTGCATCCAGCAGATCGTACTCGTTCATATATCATATCCTCCTTGGGTCAGATGCATTTTTAAATCCTTCCGTATTCTGAACAGCATCGTCTTTACATTGCTCTGTGAGATTCCATAACGCTGACTTATTGCTGATATGGAATCCCAATACCAGTACCTTCTGACAAAAACCTTCTGCTGAAGCTCTGAACACGTATCCAGATATGCCTCAATGAGATCCCTCAATTCCCTATGCAGTATGTCAGCCTCTACGTTTACATTAGCAGGAATACTCTCCTTCATCTCATGTGTTAGCTCACACCGAATCGCATTACGCTTTTTGCTTTCCTCTGCTTTCAGCCGGTTCAACGCAATATTACGGACAATTCGTCCCAAATAAGAGAACAAATGCTCTCTTGGTTCATTCGGCGGAATCGATTCCCATGCTTTATAATATGTATCATTTTCGCACTCTTCAGCACTTTCATGATTGCCCAACACTCCATAGGCTATTTGTCTGATTCTGGGACCGTACTTTTCTGCAGTTTTGGATATGGCGTCTTCGTTTCTGGTCAGAAACAATTCAACAATATCGTGATCTTCCATTGGGGCTCCTTCCTTGGATTTATACCCTTCACCCTTTATAACAACTTTTTTATCGTGATGGTTACAAACTATACATAAATTTAACATTTAAGTTGATTGTCAAAGTAACTTCTGG
>DBWJ01000058.1 GCA_002308955.1 Lachnoclostridium sp. UBA1241
TTTACACACAAAAAAGGACTTGACCCATGAATTCGTCAAAGGTACGGACCAGGTTTGGATTTTATACTTCTGGTCCGTACCATCCCATGTTTGAGACTTGTCCGAAAGAACATGAAGCAGCGAAAGGTACGGACGAAATATTCCGTTTGATAAATATAGTCCGTACCCTTTTCCTTTAGTACCCTTTTCGGCTTTATGTTCATCTGCGAAAGGTACGGACTAACTTTGCCTTTTGGCCGTCCGGTCCGTAACATTTTTGTTTTGTACCATTTCCCGAAGCAGGTACCTCTGTGAAGGTACGGACGAGAAGCAGAGTTCAAGCATCCGGTCCGTACCTTCCCGGTTTAGTGTAAATCAGCAAAAAAGTAATTGTGCACAACCGCGCTGTTTTATGGTAAAATGAGTAAAATTTCGTAAGCTGACATACGGAGTACACATCGGCATGATAAGGTAGCGCCGTAAACAAAAAGGAGGAACCGATGGACCGGATACTTCTGGCAGAGGATAACGACAATCTGAGAGAGGTTATGAGCGACTACCTGTCGGACCGCGGGTTTGAGGTTTGCGCGAAGGCGGACGGGCTTGCCGCGTGGGACGCGTTCTGCGAGGGCTCGTTTCAGCTGGTGATTCTCGACGTGATGATGCCCGGGATGAACGGCTTTGAGCTGTGCCGCCGCATCCGGGCGCGCGAGGACGTTCCGATTCTTTTCCTGACGGCACGCGTGCAGGAGGAGGATCAGCTTCGGGGCTATTCCCTCGGCGCGGACGAGTATATCGTGAAGCCGTTCTCGCTTCCCGTTCTTGCCGCCAAATGTAAAGCCGTCATGGAGCGTGCCGCAGGCCGTTCCGTTTCTGCGGACGTGTTCTCGGAGGACGGACTTTCCGTGGATTTTACGGCGCATAAAGTGACGGTTGACGGGGCCGGTGTGGAGCTGCAGGCGCTTGACTTCAATCTGCTTCGGTATTTCGTGCAGAACCGCGGGCGTGTGCTCTCGAGAGAGCAGATATTGGACCGCATCTGGGGGCTTTCCTATGAAGGCAGCGACCGCGTGGTCGACACGCACATCAAGAAGCTCCGTAAGGCGCTCGGAACGTTCGGCCGCAACCATATCGAGACGGTCATCAAGGAAGGCTACAGATTGTCCTAGGGACGGTTCCTCGGGATTTAGGAGAGAAAATGGCAAACCAAAGACAGAAAAGAAAGAGCGGGGGGCGGTGGATCCGTTACGTTGTTACGGAGCTGATTTTCCTTTTGGTGGGAGCGCTCTTTCTCACATTTCTCGCAAGAAGAGAAAGCAAGCAGACCAAGAAAAATGAGACGGCGCTGTTCACAAATCTGAATGAAACGCTTGAGGAAACGTATGATTCGAGTACGGCCGCCCGCGCGTTGATCCGTACCGTGCAGTCTCTTTATAAAGAGGACGGCTACGAGGGCAATGTGGCACTTCTTATGGAATTTCAGACGAGCATCGCGGGGGAAAGCGCCCGGTTCGAGTGCGGGCAGAATATTGATGTTGTGTTCTACGAGAACGACGGCGCCAAGTTCGCATGGAAGCTTTCGGCTTTCTTCCCCGAGGAGCAGCTGAAGGCGCTTCGGAAATTCGCGAACGAGCATCCGGAGTGGACCGTTACCGTGCAGGAGGTTTATACGAGAGTAACGGTTTCGGGCATCGATGCGGGATTCATTTCGGCAAGGTCTTCAAAAACGATAGATTTTCTTGCGCCGACGCAGATTACGTTTCGAAGCGGGCCGACGAAGCTGACACTGACCTCCGGGTTAGAGGGAGAGCTTACCTATCGCGCAGGCGAGGACGAATCGGGTGACGGGGAGACGGAGTATGTGCTTGACAATGTGGATCTTTATATGCTTTCCCAGAGTGAGGATACGCGATTCGTCGAGGACGCTTTTCTGAAACAGGATTGCATCGTTTATTCAAAGTTTGGACTGCGGAAGACGAATCTGATGATGCCGCGCGGTGAAGAAGTGATCAGTGTGTCATTTGGTTCGGATGTCCCGATCATCGCCTATACGGTCTATTTCAACCGGGACGCCATCGTGCGGGCGAGAATTCTCCGGCCGGCGCTTTTGCTTGCTTTGTTCCTGCAGGCAGCGGTCGTCTATCTGATGATCATCATGTGGGGCGTCGACCGCCGCAGACGAGAGGCGAAGGAGCTTCGCGACACCTTCATTAACGCGATGGCGCATCAGTTGAAGACGCCCGTGGCGGTTGTGCAGAACACGGCGGAGTACCTGGCGACCGGCAACAGCCCGGAGAAGCGGGAGCATTACTGCGACGTGCTTGTGCACGAGGGCGAGAATATGAACTACCTTCTGAACCGCATGCTCACGTACACGCGTGTCATGGACCGCGGCGCCACGCTTAACCTTCAGGAGGTGCCTTTGGACAGCCTTGTAGACGAGGTGCTTGCGTCGCATCAGGAGATTATTCCGGAGCGGGGGATTACGATAGATTTCAGTGAACGTAGCGGCAGTAACGTCAAATGCGACCCCGATCTGATCAAAATGGTTATCGACAACATGATCGGAAACGCCGTCCGTTACGGCGAAGAGGGAAGCACAGTACTAGTGCGGACGGAAGGGGCGGAATTCTCCGTATATAACCGCGGCGAGCACTTAAGCGATGAAGAGCAGGGAAATATCTGGACGCCCATGTACGCTGCGAAGAAGCAGGAATTGCGGGGCGAGACGGGCGGCATGGGACTTGCCATCAGCGCGGCAATCCTTGACCGTCACGGTGCGGACTACCGGGTGAGCAACGAAGAAGGCGGCGTGCGGTTCCGTTTTGACCTTGCGATGACCGGTAAGAAACGGATGGAAGAGAAGGCAATCTGGATCAATATTCTGACCGTTTCGCTGGATATTCTTTTGGCATTTATGAACGCCTGGATGTTCCTTACAAGGGTAAAATGGATATACTTTTTCATAACATTTCTTTGGCTACTAAGCGGAGGTTGTTTCCTGATTTCGTTTTTTTCATATTCACTGTTTCGAAGGAGAAATCGGAAAACCGCATAATATAAGGGTTTTACGAAAATGTGAACGAAAATGAACTCGTTCACATTTTCTTTTTTGAAAATTGGGCAAAAAGCCCTCAAAGTTAACATTTTATTTACAAAGTCGAAATACTATCCTAAAATATGTCCATTATAATACGAATCAGAAAGAAACAAGTGAAAAACCTCTTCCTCAACAAGTTCGACATTTCCAAATTGATTTTTTCATATAATATTAGCCCGNNTCGGGCTACTCCTCTTTTTAGGGGTCGCCGCTTTTTTGGGCGGCTTGGCCGGATAGGGGTCGCCGGTCTGTTTACGGCATGATCGGTTCAGGGTCGCCGGTCCGGCGCCCGGTAAACCAACGCTCTCCTCGGGGCTGCAGGCAATGCAAGACGATATTGCCGGCAGCCCTTTTTTTGTGACAAGGGAGGATTGTGTCAGAAGACCTTTTTTAGGGTTGAAATGGCAGGTGCGGTTTGGTAAAATAATGGGTGGAGAATCGGCGCCCCGGGAGGCGGCCGAGGATAAGTTTTTATTCCGGAGGATTTGATTTATGGGTAAAGTTGTAATTATGGACCATCCGCTTCTGCAGCACAAGATCGGTATCATGCGGATGAAGGAGACCCCTACCAAGGATTTCCGTGAACTTGTGAACGAAGTGGCGATGCTGATTTATTACGAGGCAAGCCGTGACCTTCCGCTTGCGGACAAAGAGATTGAGACACCGATCTGTAAGACGACGGTTAAGGAGATTGCAGGAAAGAAGCTTTGCGTTGTTCCGATTCTCCGCGCCGGAATCGGTCTGTGCGACGGAATTCTCCGGATGAATCCGAACGCCAAGGTCGGGCATATCGGTATGTACCGTGATGAGAAGACCTTAGAGCCCCACGAGTACTTCTGCAAGATGCCTGCAGACGCCGCAGAGCGTGACATCTTCGTNNGTTGACCCGATGCTTGCGACCGGCGGCTCCGCAATTGCCGCAATTGACATGCTTCAGAAGCGCGGCATCAAGCGTATCCGCTTCCTGTGCCTGATCGCAGCTCCGGAAGGATTGAAAGCGCTTCAGGAGGCACATCCCGAGGTTGACGTATACATCGGCGCGATGGACGACCATCTCAACGAGAACGGCTACATCGTACCGGGTCTCGGTGACGCCGGCGACAGAATCTTCGGAACGAAGTAAGGGTATTGCGCGAGGGATTGAGAGGGCTTCTCACAAAGGATTAAGAGAGGGCTTCTCACAAAGGATTAAGAGAGGGCTTTTGGAGTCAGAGGCGGGATGTTCTACGGGTATCCGAGATGCTCGAATTTCGTGGGAAATGATGCCTACGAAACGCATTGAAGCGATAATTTCATAGGAAAAGAATTCAGACGAATCCAACTGAATACGGAATTTTCCAGATTTCGTATGAAGCGGGATTCGTCTTTTTCATATGGATTTGTCGGATGGAAGCATTTGGTGGGAACCGGCTAGGGAAAGGGGACATACGGATTTATCAATTGCTTTATTTTCGTTGGTAAAACAAAGAAATCGCTTCCTACGAAATATCCGGTGAAAGAAATAAGGTATGAAGAACAGTTCATTCTTGTCAAAAAATGAGCACAAACGACCGTCGGAATCAGGGAAACAGTGAAAAGAGTACGCAAACGCGCCTCGGGATTGGAAAAACAGTGAAAAGGGTACACAAACGTACTCCCGGACCGGGGAAGCAGCGAAAGAAGAACAAAAAAGACCGGCACATCAATTGTGCCGGCCTTAGGTAACTGCCTTAAGTAACTGCTTTAAGTAACTGCTTGCCCTACTGCTGCTGTCCGCCGTTGCCGCCGTTGTTGCTGCCGCCGCCCTGAGCCTGCAGGAAGGTGTATACCGCAAGGCAGATTCCGATAACGAACCAGAGCTCAAGAAGAGCACCGAGGATGCCGCCGATGATCGGAACAAATGCGATGAGGATGCCGCCGATGGCTGCGACAATGATATAGCAGATAATGCATGTAAGAAGTCCGTTGCCGTCTACAGCCTTATCGGTGAGGGGGAAGAACTTCTTGATGGATTCAAGATTGAAATTTTCCATGGATGACACCTCCATAAATTTTTGATTGATATAAAAAGTATAGCATACCAAGACGAAAAATCAATAGTTCTTGAAGTTTTCCGGTGAAAAAATGCTTCGCCTGTTCACCGGCCGCTTCGGATGCCTTACTCGTTCACCAGTGCCTCGGCCATGTCGAGGATCTTCTCGAACTTCTTCATTGCCATGCGGACCGGCTCGGGAGTGGAAAGGTCAACGCCGCCGTGCTTCAAAGCGTCCAGGCAGTATACGGAGTTGCCGAGCGACAGGAACTCAAGGTAACGCTTAACCGCAGGAGCGCCCTCATTCAGGATTGCTTCGGAAAGCGCAACCGCCGAAGAGTAACCCGTCGCGTACTGGTAAACGTAGAAGCTTCTGTAGAAGTGCGGGATGCGGCTCCACTCGTAAGCAACCTCGTCATCGATCACAAGCTCGGGACCGAAGTAAAGCTTGATGAGATCCTTATAGGTCTCATTCAGCGTCGTCGAGCTCAGCGCATCGCCTGCGTCAATCTTATCGTGACAGATCCGCTCGAATTCCGCGAACATCGTCTGGCGGAATATCGTTCCCTTGAAGCCTTCCATGTACTCATTCAGAAGGAACAGCTTCATGTTCTTGTCGGTTTCCTTCTTAAGGAGTGACTCGATTAAAAGGTTCTCATTGACCGTGGAAGCAACTTCAGCGATGAAGAGAGCGTAATCGTCGTACTGCACGGGCTGCTTCTGATGCGTCAGGTAGGTGTGCATCGAGTGACCCATCTCGTGGCAGAGTGTCGATACGTCGTCAAGCGTTCCGTTGAAGTTCATCAGGATGTTCGGATGATCCTTCTTCGTGCCGATGGAGTAGGCGCCGCCTGACTTGCCGACGTTCGGGTATACGTCAACCCAGCGGTCCGCAAGGCCTTTCTTAACGACATTCACATAGTCCTCCCCGAGCGGGGCAACCGCCTCAAGAAGCATCTGCTTTGCTTCCTCGTATGTATACGTGCGGTTCACGTCCTTTACAAGCGGTGCGTAAACGTCATAGTAGTGAAGCTCCGAAAGGCCGAGCATCTTCTTACGAAGCGCAACGTAGCGGTACATCAGAGGCATCGCCTCGTGAATCGTCTCAACCAGGCTGTCGTAAACGCTAACCGGAATGTTGTTCGAGGCAAGCGAGCCCGCAACCGAGCTCGGGAAGTGACGGAGTCTTGCTTCAATCGAGTCGCTCTTCACCTGCGTCGAGTACAGCGCGGTAAATGTGTTGTTGTGTCCCTTGTAGGTCTTGTAGTAGTTGCGGAAAGCGCCCTCGCGGATCGCGCGGTTCTGGTTCCGTTGCAGCAGAATGTAATTGCTCTCGGTCAGCTCGATCG
The DNA here is from genome assembly GCA_002308955.1 of Lachnoclostridium sp. UBA1241. Lineage (GTDB taxonomy): Bacteria > Bacillota > Clostridia > Lachnospirales > Lachnospiraceae > ISDg. The sequence continues at coordinate 6,440 of DBWJ01000058.1, forward strand.
TTTCGCCGGGCTTCTCGGGATCGGGAACCGCGTCAAATGTGAAGTCTGCGTCGGTCAGCATCTCCATCGTGTCGCCGAAGGAGCCGGTAACCTCAGCGAGTGATGCAAGGATTGCCTCCTCGGGCGCGGTCAGCGTGTGTGCCTTCATACGGATAGTGTTCTCGAGAACATGCCGGTAAGGAGCAAGGCAGTCGGCCTTCAGATAGCTCTGAAGCGTCTCCTCGGGAAGCGCGAGAATCTCGGGGTCTAAAAACGAAACGGCGCTCATCAGCTGTACATAGCGGCTGTAGGCACGGGAATACATGCTCTGGGCGGCATCCTGCCGGTTGTCCTCGGATTTTCTCTGGAAAGCGTAGCCGTGCAGCTTCTCAAGCGTCTCAAACGCGCCGTACATCAGGTCGTAGAACTCGCGAAGCCGCTCTGCGGACTGTCCGAGGGTGCCCGGATAAGCCGCGAATTGATCGGCAATCTTGTCGGTCTCGGCGAAGGCCTTCTCCCATGCCTCGTCCGATTCGAAAATCGGGGTCAGGTCCCAAAGGTCCTGCGGGTTAATATCTTTTCTTTCTTTTAATGTTTCAGCCATACTGTAAACCTCCCTGTACATTTCGAAAATGCCCCGAAAGGCACTTCCGGACGCCTCGCGGCGCCTGCTTCTATGATATCTTATTTCCGGAAAATGTCAAGGAAACACAGCCAAAAGAACGGGCTTGGAAGTCGGAAGTAAAAAGAGTATAATAGAATCGTTGAAGTGTTAAGGAGGAGAAAAAACCGATGGAGATTAACGAAAGAAAAAACCGGAGGAATGCGGGAAGAATCTTCTTCGTATCTCTCGTGATCTGTGTGGCATTTGCCGTATGTGCATGCGGCAAATCCACAGAAAAGGACAAGGCATCGAAAAGGGAGCCGGAGACCGCAACCGTGAAGCCCACTCCCGACGTTGTGACGGACACGCCGGTTCCGACAATCCCGCACTGCGATCCGCTTCCGACGCCGGCATCGTTTGCATTTAAAGATCATACTTCGGACACGGACTGGAAGATTTATGAAGCAGTCAATCAGTACCGGAGCGGGGATTACACCAGGTTAAGCGAACCCGTACAGTACTACGTTCTGTGGCTCGGGTTTACCCATGTGACATTCGGGGAGCTTGACTTTCGGATGACGGATTTTGACCGCGAATATCTGCAGGCGGTCGCGCTCAATTATGAGAAAACGATTGAGAGCATAGCCGATCATAACGTGGATATCACGGTATATCTGTATTTCGTCGATGACGTAATGCCCCTTACGCAGTATCCGGGGGAGGACTGGCTGTACCTTGACCGGGAGACAGTGATGTCCTACATCGAAAAGTATTGTTCGGAGAAGGAAATCGATACCGTCCTCACAACGGTGCAGACCGCAGGAGAGGAGAACCGGCGAAGAAACGAAGGGAAAGAAGGCTACGGTGTTCACGACGTCATCCTGGGGCTTAAGACCGACGGACTCGAGTCCGAGATCGGCTATTCCACCTTTAACCTGACCGAACCGGCCGAGGGCACATGGCCGCTTGCCGATCCGGAGATCCCGTCCCTTTGTGCCACCGCGGTTGCGGTGCATGAGTGGATGCACCAGTTAGAGTACCTGAAGACGCTGCTCGGCGTGGAATACCCGAACACGCATGCCTATATGGGACCGCCGGAGTTCCCGAATTACCGCAAGTACACCGCGGACCTGAATGATTATGATTTCTTCGAGTTTTATAGGCTCGTTCTCAGCGGAAAGTGCCCATATACCGAAGGTGAAGAGATCGAACTCGTCGGCATGTATCCGAAGATGTGGCCGCTGATTAAGCGGAATGTTCTGAATCTCGGCAGGTTTACCATTCAGGCATCGGACGAGAGCGGGTATCTGACCGCTTCGGACGGGGAGGTATCGCTGACGATTTCCGATGAGCCCTGTGTATGGCTTATCCGCTACGCCGGCAACGGGCGGTATATCCTGTCGCCCGAGGAGTATCCGGATCTACGGATGGATCTCGGAAACGCCTGGGATTCGGAGGGTAACACGGTCGGCATATGGGTGTATACCGGCTATGATGACGCCCAGACCTGGCTCCTGATGGATAACGGAGTAGGAACATATTCCATACAGACACCTTACCCGAGCGGCCGCCTGGTCACGGTCACCGAAGCAGGAGAGCAGGCGCGCATATACACCGACTTCGCCGTTCCGGGCGTTCAGAACTGGATCATCAAAGAGGCGGAGGGAAGCCGGTAGACCACTCGGGGTCACTCGAAAACGACTTTGAAAAAACGTTGCGTGGATGGGATAATTATGGTATAATTTGGTTACCAACGAAAGGAGGCTTCTATGCCACAGATTATTCCGATTAAAGATTTAAAAGATACGGCCAGTGTGTCAGAACTGTGTCATAAGACGGATGAACCGATTTTTATTACGAAGAACGGTTACGGTGACATGGTGCTGATGAGTATGGAACTGTTTGAATCAACACGGCGTAAATTGGATATGTACAATGACCTGCTCATCTCCGAGGAGCAGATTAAATCCGGCAAAACAAAGGATGCCCGAAAGGCATTGAAGAATATAAAGAAAGTTGAAGACTGAGACATGTACGATAATCTGACCGAAAGCGATATTGAGAAAATCAAAAAGGAAATCGAGCACAGAAAGCTTGTGGTGCGTCCCGAGGCGATTAAGGCCGTACAGGAGGCGCGCGCGCAGGGCGATTTGTCTGAAAACTTCGAGTACTATGCGGCGAAAAGAGAGAAAAACAGTAACGAAAGCCGCATCCGGTATCTTGAGAACATGTTAAAGACCGCGCAGGTAATCGACCACGAGTATTCCGAGGACGAAGTCGGAATGAATAACACCGTGGTGCTTTTCAATGAGCGGACGCAGAGGGAAATGACCGTCCGTATCGTTACGACAATCCGCGCCAACCCGTTAAAGGGACTGATCAGCATCGATTCCCCCATCGGTAAAGCGGTGTACCGCCACAAGGTCGGCGAGAGACTTCCTGTACAGCTCGACAACGGCGAAGCCTACTATGTGGAAATCCGCTCCATCGGCGAAGCCGTGGACGATTCCGAGGACACCATAAGCCAGTACTAACATAACCGTGCGGCGGCTCCGGCCGTCAGCATTCATAAAAGAAGGACACCATGGACACCTTTCTATTCAGCATCAATGCAACGCTTCCGGTTTTCCTGACGATTGTGGTCGGGTATGTCCTGAAGCGCCTCGGCTTCTTCAGCGAAGATTTCACCGTGGCAGCAGACCGCTTCACATTTCGCGTCACGCTGCCGGTGCTATTGTTCACGGATATTGCCACGGCCGACCTGAGCGGCGGCTATGACATCCGTTTTATGCTGTTCTGCATGGGTGTTTCGTGTGCAGCGTTCTTCCTGATCTGGGGCGGCGCGGCGCTGTTTCTTAGAGAGAAAGAGAAGACCGGTGCCTTCGTTATGGCATCCTTTAGAGGAAGCGCGGCAGTTCTCGGCATCGCGCTTGTCAAAAACATCTACGGCAGCACCGGACTCGCGCCTCTCATGGTGGTTTCGGTCGTGCCGTTCTATAATGCGTTCTCCGTCATCATTCTGACGCTTTACGCGAAGCGCGACAGCGCGGCAAATGCCACAGCAGACGGCACCGCAGAACCCGCAAAGGCAAAGATTCCGTTTAAAAAGATAATACTCGAAATCGTAACTAACCCGCTGATTCTGGCGGTGGCATTGGCGCTTCCTTTCTCGTTCTTCGGGTGGAAGATTCCCGCCATCCCCGGCAAAGTCCTTTCGAATCTTTCGGCCATCGCGACACCTTTCGCGCTGGTGATATTGGGGGCGGGTTTCACATTTCGCGCTGCTTCGAAGCATGTGACGCTGACCACCGTGGCATCCTTTATTAAGGTCGTGCTGTTGCCGCTTCTGTTCGTCCCCGCAGCAATCTGGTTCGGCTTCCGCGACGAGGCGCTTGTGGCAATTGCGGTGATGCTTGCATCGCCGTCGACGGTTGCCTGCTACATCATGGCGCGCAACATGAAGAACGACGCACAGCTCGTTTCGAGCATCGTCATGGTGACGACGTTAGTGTCTTCGGTAACGATTACGGCGATGATATTTATTCTGAGAAGTTTTGAATTCATTTAAAAGCCTGTGCGCCGGTCCGTGAAAGCGCGCGTCATAATCTGAGAAATCTTTCACGTTCCACTTGTTTTTTACAAAATGCGATTATATAATGGATTAAAGGTATTTTTATTGAGGAGGGCAAGGACATGCCGGAAGAAGAAATTCTTTGGAAAGACAGAAAACACCACATGTGGTTCCCGTTTTCTTTCACGAAGTATTCTGTGACGAAGACATCCCTTCAGGTTCAGCAGGGGTTCTTCAAAACCAGTTATGATGAGACGCTTCTGTATCGTATCGTTGACCTTCGGCTGAGCCGCACGCTCGCGCAGAAGATTTTCGGTACCGGTACGATTGAGCTCTTTACCCGCGTGGATACGCAGCACGTGATTCAGCTGAAGAACGTAAAGCACTCGAAGGATGTCAGAAGACTTCTGTCCACACTGATCGAGCAGGTACGGAACGAGAAGAACGTAGTCGGTAAGGAATTCTACGGAATGATGGGCGGCGCTCATCATATGGATGACGGATGCCCCGGCAACGACGACATGGTTGACATGGACGCAGACGGTGTTCCGGATGCCATCGAGTAATTCGTAAATCCCTATTGACAAACGAATGCAGTTAGAATATCATTCCCTTTGTGATGATGGGTCGGCCGCCGATTGCAGCGGTCAGAAGGAGTAAGTATGTTTGAGAAGATTTTGCAGATTATGGAAGAGCAGCTTGGTATTGATACCGCAGGCGTAACCGAGGAGACGACGTTCCGTGAGGATCTCCGTATCGATTCCCTGGATCTGTACGAGCTGGTTACCGCTCTCGAAGATGAGTACAGCATCGAGATTCAGCCGGAAGAACTGGACGAGATCAAGAGTCTCGGCGATGTTGTTGAGTACCTTGCTTCGAAGGGGATTGAGTAGTTCATAATTTCTGCAGCCGGCACGGGGAATCGTGCCGGCTGTTTTTTTGCAGAGATGTCAAATGCCACACAAAAGAGCGGCAGATGCCACCCACAAGATGGCAGCAGATACAACGCACGCCTACAACCATAATGATTCTACTGATGTAGAAAGGACACGTTTTGAAAAGAATTCGCATTCTGACAATCGGATTTCTCGCAGGACTCCTGCTTACCGGGTGTAAGGCCGGCTTTTTGGAGCCGCCGATTACCATGACGCCGACGCCTCTTCCCGCGGAGATGATTTCGCCGACACCTACGGAGGTGCTGAGCCCTACGGTAACACCGACACCGACACCGAGCCCGACGATAACCCCGAGCCCGACACCGACGCCGAGTCCCACGCCGGACATCTCAGGTGTGACGGACGGCGGTGTGAACGGCAAGGCCGTTTTCGATGAGAACGACAAGCTGATTAAGGCAGCCGACGTAGAGCCGGGCAGCATGATTTACTGTAACAACTTCGAGCGGAGTCTCGGCAACCGTTTCGCAAAAGGCAACATCTCGGACGGATGCGAATTCGAGGTGACCGACGCGCAGGCATTCGGCGGGAGCGACAGCATCCACGTGACGATGCGCCGGGAGACAACCTGGGGACTGAGCGGCGCGGGAATCGTTCTGAACGAAACGAACGGCCTTTCCTATAATGATCTTGTCGGTCACACCATCGAGATCGTGTGTCAGGTGCTTTACCTGGATGAGGGCTGGGGAGTCGAGGACGAGATCACATTTGCCCTCTATGATACGTACCACAGCGAGGTGGTTTCCGTTCCGAAGCGGAACATCAGCAACGACATTGAATATGATAAAGAAGGCAACGTGATACTTGTTTCGGAGCGGCGGCCGGTGCTTTGCGACATCTGCACGGTGAAGAAGGGCGAGTGGACGACGTGTCATTTTACGGTGACGATTACGGCGGCCGACGCGAAGAAGGGCATGCTTTTAATCGGTACGAAGGACGAGGCCCAGAACCCCGTCGGAGCATATGTTTCCTATTATCTGGACGATTTGTATATTATGGTAGTTGAGTAAGGCGGATGCCGGGCTTTTCGAAGGAGAAGCCCGGCGTTTTTTAAATTTATTATGATTTCACAACATCTTCACATTCTTTTGTTACAATGACCGCGCTTCTTTCGAAAAGGGGCTGATTTGACATTTTTCCCGACAGAATGTATAATATCTAAAATGCCGTAATATGCATTGGAGACACAAGCGCCTATGAAGTTTACGAAAATGCACGGATGCGCGAACGACTACATCTACGTGGATTGCACGAAAGAGAGTCTTCCGAACGCATCGGAATTGTCAATCAAGTACAGCGACCGCCACACCGGAATCGGTGCCGACGGTCTGATTCTGATTAAAGCGAGCGACTGTGCGGACTTCTTTATGGAGATGTACAATGCGGACGGAAGCCTCGGAAAGATGTGCGGCAACGGCATCCGCTGCGTCGGCAAATACGTCTACGATAACGGTCTGACCGACAAGACGGAACTCGCAATCGATACCCCTGCGGGAATCCGGTATCTGTCGCTTCATACGGAAGGCGGCAAAGTTCACAGCGTTACCGTGAACATGGGTCATCCGTCGCAGAACCCCGCCGATCTTCCGGTGCTCAGCGAAGTCGGGCAGACAAGGTTCGTGGTTGAGTCCTGCGGAAGGGTGTGGAATTTTACGCCGGTATCCATGGGCAACCCCCATGCGGTGATCATGGTAGAGGACACGAAGAGCTTTCCGGTCCGCGAGGTCGGTGAGCCGATTGAGAAGAATCCGCTGTTCCCGGAGGGCGTGAACGTAGAGTTTGTGCAGCGGTTAAGCGACCGTGAGGTGAACATGCGCGTATGGGAGCGCGGTTCCGGGGAGACCTGGGCGTGCGGCACGGGCGCGTGCGCCGTCGCATTTGCCTGCTATAAAAACGGTCTGACCGGTCCGGAGGTGACGGTTCACCTGCTGGGCGGAGACCTTCATATCCGTTACGATGAGGCGGAAGACGTGATTTACATGACCGGTCCCGCGGTGACCGTGTTTGAAGGAACGATTTAGTATTATTTTCATAGATTTGAAAGGAGGAAAACCGATGCATGATTTAACCGGGAAACGACTGATTGCTGTTTTTCTGATACTTCTTATGCTCTTTTCTCCTTTCGGCTCCTTAAAGCGCGCTTCGGCGGCCGGCGAGGAGGATCTCTACGACCGGATTAAAATCGGTGTCGTAAGCAACAACAAGACGTCCGACAACGGTATCAACGTCCGGAATGATGCTACGACAAATGGCACACAGATTCTTACCTTCCTCCCGAACGGAACGAAGATTTTCATCCTCGGTGAGAAGACCTATCCCGGCCAGAGTACCTATTATAAGATTCAGTTTGAAAAGAACGGCCAGACGATTGAAGGATACGGCTATAAGGACTTCATTAAGCTCGAAGGGGATTACCTTCCGGATGAAAAATATGACACGCCGAAGAAGGGCTACACCGACTATGCGCCGGTAACCAATGTCCGAACCGGCCCGGGAACCAACCATTCAATGTTAAAGGACGGTAATGGGGCCAACGTCCAGTTGATTTCGTGCGTCCTTGTGACCGTATATGAGCGCCAGAACCGGTATTACCGCTGCACATTTACGCATAACGGCCAGGAAATGTCCGGATGGCTGTATGCGGATTATGTAAGGATTTATGAGGACCCGAAGGACGATGACGCATTTGTCGCGGATCTTCGCGCCCAGGGATTCCCGGAATCGTATATTCCGATGCTTCGGATCCTGCATTCGCAGCATCCGACGTGGGTGTTCAAGGCCGACAAGACCGGCCTCGACTGGAACACCGCGGTCAATGAGGAAAGCGCTTATCAGAGAGCGCTTGTTAACTATGTCAGCCCGACGTCGTGGAAGCGTATCGACGACCTCGGATATATCTGGAACAACAACGGCAAAGACGGCGGTTTCCGTAAGCTCGACGGCTTCCACTGGGAGGCGGCCAACCGCATCAGTACCGCGTACTTTATGGACCCGCGTAACTTCCTTGCCGAGTCCGAGCTGTTCCAGTTCGAGTGCCAGAGCTTCGATGAGAATGTGCACACGCTTGAGCGCGTTCAGGATCTCCTGAAAGGCACTTTCATGAGCGGATATATATTGAAGAAACCGAATGATCCTTCTTCCGGTTATGAGAACGGATGGGTGAAACAGACCGTTGAGCGTGACGCGAGCGGAAAGATTACAAGAATTATTACGGAAGGTGATTCCGGTGTTCCGCTTACTTATGCGGAAGTGTTCCTTGAGTCCGCCAAGATCTCCAACGTAAGCCCGGATATGCTTGTAGCCCGTGTTATTCAGGAGATGGGTACGAAGGGTTCGTCCGTAATCATATCCGGTACCTCCCAGAAATATCCCGGTCTGTTTAACTACTATGACTTCGGAACCTATGCAACGGCAACGATGGATGCCATTTCCATGGGCTTGACCTATGCGGGCAAGACGGATGAATCGACATGCCGGCCGTGGAATACGCATTGGAAGTCACTTTATGGCGGCGCTATCATGATCGGCCGCGATTACATTTCAAAGGGACAGGATACCCTTTATTATCAGAAGTATAATGTGGCCAGCTACCATGCATTTGCGCTTTATACGCACCAGTACATGACGAATATTCAGGCCCCGTCCAATGAGTCCCGTACCATGTGGGCGGCCTGCAAGGATAAAGAGAGCGCAATCGTCTTTAAGATTCCGGTGTTCGAGAATATGCCGGAAGAGAAGGCTCCGTATCCGGTGGGAACCTCTACGGCCAACCCGAACCCGTATCTTAAGGATCTCACGGTTGAGAATATGACTCTAACTCCGGCGTTTGATTATAAGACGCTTGAGTACGATTTGATAGTCGGCGAGGACGTTGACTCAATTAATATCACGGCTGAGGCGCTTGCCACATCGACCAAGGTTGCTGGTGTCGGAAAAGTCAACGTAAAGCCGGGCGACAATGATATACAGGTTGTTTCGACTGCTGCCTATGGCAACAGCCAGACCTATACCATTCACGTGTACCGTGAAGTACCCGAGACGGTGGAAGTGACCGAGCATATCAAGACGACATGCGTGCTTGACAGCGGCAAACTGTTCGGTATTGAACCGGGCACGAAAGCGGAGGATTTCGGTAAGATCTTCTCCATCGTGGAAGGCGGTACCATTAAGATCCGTGACGCAGCAGGCGCAACGATAACAAGCGGCCTGATGTGTACCGGACATATCATCGCGACGCCGCAGGAAAAATTCAATGTGGTAATCATGGGCGATGCCAATAAGGACGGGGAGATTTCGGTCTACGACCTTCTGTATATCAAGAGACAGATTCTCGGACAGGTAACACTGGATGAAGTTGCTGTTCTTGCTTCGGATGTGAAGAAAGACGGCATCATTGATGTATATGATTTGCTTTATGTAAAGCGCCATATTCTCGGAACGGCCAATATTGAGCAGCCGCGTGTTGAGGAAACGGTTTACGGACCGGCAGTAACGCCTGAACCGACGCCGGAACCGACACCGGAAGCAACGCCCGAAGTGACTCCGGAACCGACGCCGGAAGTAACTCCGGAAGCTACTCCAGAAGTAACCCCTGAAGCAACCCCTGAGGCTACTCCGGAAGCAACCCCCGAGGCAACTCCGGAGGCAACTCCGGAAGCGACCCCTGAGGCCACCCCGGAAGCAAAGGCAGCAACCGGTGATACACCGACCGGCACACCTGAAGGAAGCTCCGGTGAAACCGCTAACGGTACGGCAGCTGGAACGGATTCGAAGAATGAAACGCCGACAGACGGCGGCACAACTGACGGTACAACCGGCGGAGACCCGGCAACGGACAATAATGCGGGTGGTAATACAACGGGAGACGGTACTTCCGGTTAAGACCATTCCGATAAATGATAAAGATTTACGACGAATTCTTCGGAATCCGAGTTCCGTGTGGAAAGGAATGAATAACAGAGAATGAATGTGACAAGAAAACTTACGCGGTTTGCGGCAGGATTACTGGCAGCAGTAATGGTAATTCTTTCTATCGGTCCGAAACAGGCCAAGGCAGCCGGAGTCGCGAACATTTCGGCCAGCTCCGCTACGGTGGAAAAAGGACAGGATGTGACGATTACCGTCAATATTTCGGCACCTGCTGACATTGCGGTTGTGGATTTTACGCTGTCCTTTGATACTTCCAAGCTCCAGTATACAAGCGGCGCAGCAGCAGGAAACGGCAGTCCGTTGAGACTGCTGGATACGGGATGTTCCGGAAAATCCGCATCCTACAGCTTTTCGTTTAAAACGCTGGATGTTGCGGAAGGCGGGACAACAATATCAATTAGCAATGTTGTTATCTGCCCGCTTGATGATTCACTCGGAGACAATTTCACGCCAAGCGTGAGCAACGGTGTAGTAAAGATAACTGCTCCTTACCAGGCCTCCAACAACGCGAACCTGGCTTCGCTGTCTATCGGTGAGGCGAAGATTTCGCCCGCATTTTCCGCGGATGTAACGGCATATACCGCTTCGGTCGGAGGGACGGTCAGCAAGGTAACGGTTTCCGCGCAGCCTGCGGACGGGAAGGCCAAGGTTGCCGTAAGCGGCAACACCGGTCTGAAGGAAGGCAACAACACGGTAACGGTAACGGTTACCGCTGAGGACGGAACGACGACCAAGACGTACACGATCACCGTCACCCGTGCGAAGCCGCCGACACCGAAGCCGGCGACGCCCACACCGACACCGACTCCCGCCGTTCAGATTAAGGTCGACGACCAGGAGCTTGCGCTTAAGGACAAGCCCGACCTGAAATGGATGGAGAACACGGACGAATGGGACTCCACGATCGTGGAGTACAAAAAATATAAGATCGGCGCGCTTGTGAACAAGAACACCGACATCACCGTCGTAGAGCTTTCGGACGGAAACCTTTATATTCTGGACCTCGAGCGCGACACGGCGACAAGGTACTTCGCATTTGAAAGCGCGAAGCAGACCATCGTCATTCAGGAGGTTACCGACGAGGTGACCATCCCGATGGGCTACACGAAGACGACGCGCAGCATCGACGGCGCCGATGTAACCGCCTACGTGACCTCCGACACGAGCGAGTACGCGCTTGTCTATGCGCGTAACGACAAAGGCTTCACCGGCTGGTTCCAGTACGACATGACGAACGGAACGTTCCAGCGTTTCAACACAGAAGATGCCGAGCTGAATCCGACGCCGACGCCCACGCCGACACCGGTCCCGACCGACACGCCTATACCGACGCTGACTCCTACCGAAGAGCCGCTCCCGACCGTTCCGGAGACGACTGCGACATCGTCCTCCTCCGGCGGCAAGACGGTTCTCGAGAAGATCCTTCTCGGAACGACCGGCGGGCTGTTCGTGCTGATGCTTGTGTTCCTGGTTCTCTTCCTTGTATGGAAGGGCAAATACAACCGCCGTTTCGCTCCCGATGAGGACTACGAAGACGAGGACGAAGACTACCTGTAAGCGTTTCAATTGATATGCGAAAAATGTGAAGAAAACCCCGGGTGATTTCCCCGGGGTTTCTTGATTATTCAGCTGTTTTTTGGTAAAATCAAAGTGTATTTTTGTGCGCTGCGAAGTCCCTTACGGGAAGCGGCGTGAAGAAAGGGATTACGGATTTATGAGAGATATGGGGACTTTACAGCATCCTAGTTATGAGCGTCTGTACGGGGAAAAACTTACCGATTACATGGCGGATGCGCTTATCTTAAGACATAAGAAAACCGGAGCGAGAATCTGCCTCGCTGCGAGCGATGACGAGAACAAGGCATTCTGCATCGGCTTTCGGACGCCGCCCGAGAACAGCACGGGCGTGGCGCACATTATTGAGCACTCGGTTTTGAACGGATGCGAGAAGTATCCGCTCAAGGACCCTTTTATGGAGCTTGCGAAGGGGTCTTTACAGACCTTCTTAAATGCGATCACCTATTCCGACAAGACCATCTATCCGGTTGCGAGCTGCAACGATAAGGACTTTCGGAACCTGGTGGACGTTTACATTAACTCGGTATTCCACCCTAACATTTATCGCAATGAACTGATATTCCGTCAGGAAGGCTGGCGTTATCATCTCGAGAAGGAGGACGACCCGATTACGATCAACGGCGTCGTGTACAGCGAGATGAAGGGCAGCTTCTCGGATGCCGAGAACCAGTTTTATCAGGAACTGTCGGCGGCGCTTTACCCGGGGCACATCTACGGGAACTGTTCGGGCGGTCGTCCGGAGAACATTCCGGACCTTACCTATGAGCAATTTCTTGATTTCCACCGCCGCTATTATCATCCGAGCAACAGCTATATCTACCTGTACGGCGATATGGATATGGCGGAGTATCTTGACTACCTTGACCGCGAGTATCTGAGCCACTACGATTACCGGCCGGTGGATTCAGAGATTCCGCTTATCAAGGACCTCGGATGCCTTACGCATACTTACGAGTACGGCATCGGCGAGGACGAAGAGGAGAAGGGGCATGACTTCCTCGGCTTCGCTATGAAGCTTGACGAGGAAGACCCGCTTCGTATAGCGGGGTTCGAAGCTTTAACGCATGTGATGTTCAATGCGCCCGGCGCTTTGGTGAAGCAGGCTTTGATTGACGCCGGAATCGGTGAGGATATTCAGTGCTATATCGATACGGACTTAAGACAGCCCGCATTTATTGTGGCGGCCAGGGGAGCCGACGGCGGCAGGGCGGACGAATTCTACGATATCCTGATGCGTGAATCCGAGAGGCTCGCGACGGAGGGAATCAATAAGAATACACTTCGCAGCTACCTTGCCACGAGCGAATTCGGTATCCGCGAATCCTCGATCGATAAGACGATGCGAGGCCTCTATCTCTGCTGGACGATGCTTCCGAGCTGGCTCCATGACGACAATGCGGCATTCCGCTTCTGCCATCCGATCCGCCAGTACCGTAAGCTGATGGATCTGATTGATACCGATTACTTCGAGAAGATGCTCCGTGAGACGATTCTTTCGCATAAGCACGAGCTCCGTGTAAAAGGCCTTGCGCGCCACGGCGTTACGGAAGCCCAGGAGGCGGCGCTTACGGAGAAGCTTAAAGCGTACAAGGAAAGCCTCACGAAGGAGCAGATTGACAAGCTCATTAAGGATACCGAGGCGCTCCGCATCTACCAGGAGACGCCGGATAAGCCGGAGGACCTCAAGAAGATCCCGCTTCTTTCGATTTCCGACATCCGAAAGGAAGCGAAGCAGTTCCCGGTTACGAAGAGTGAAGCCGGCGGTGTTCCGGTGATTCATTATGACACTGCGACAAATGACATAGTATACTTAAGACTCATCGTCGATATGACCGACCTTCCGGAAGCAGAGCTTCCTTACCTCGGTCTGTTCAGTTCGGCGCTGCTTCGCATGGATACGACGAAGCACGGCTACGTCGAGCTGAATGACGAGATGCGGCTTCATGTCGGGGACATGTGGTCGGGCATCGACACATTTTCCGACAGTACTGACTACCGGCGCTTCAAGGGCGTGCTTTCGCACTATGTGAAGGCAATCTCGGAAGAAATGCCGAATGCGCTCAAGTACTTCACTGAGATGATTGTCGATACGGACTTCTCGGATAAGAAGCGGCTTAAGGAAATCCTGCAGGAGGACAGAAGCGGTGCCCGTTCGGGCATGGTGAGCGCGGGAAATTCCTTCGCAAGACGCGAATGCACATCCTCGTTCCAGGCGCAGGAGTACTTCATGAGACAGGCAACCGGATACGGCCGTTACGAGTCCTATGTGGATATCCTGGAGCATTTCGACGAGCGTGCGGACGAGGTGATCAAACATCTGAACGGCATCAAGGCGTATGCGCTAGTGAAGGAGCGTTTCACATTTGCCGTAACAGCAGATCTGAATAACTTCAATAAGACAGTCGCATTGCTGCCCGGATTCCTTGAAACGCTCAAGGCGGACCCGGCGGCAGCTGTTCCGACGCCTTCAGCGAAGCTTCCGTGGGAGGGCGGCTATACGCTTACTCCGAACCGCGAGGCCATCACTTTCGGCGGCCGCGTGAACTATGCGGCGCAGGCCGGCAACTATAAGTCCCACGGATTTCAGTCCGGAGGTCACCTGATGGTGCTTTCGACGATATTAAGCCGCGAGTACCTGTATCAGAACATCCGCGTGAAGGGCGGGGCCTACGGCGCAGGCTGCAACTTTACCCTGTATAACGGCATTTTCGCGGTGGCTACCTACCGCGATCCGAACCTCGGAAGGACTTACGACGTGTACCGCGGCATGCCCGAATTCGTACGGAACCTGAATCTTGACGAAAGGGAACTTACGAAGTTCGTCATCGGAACGATCAGCGGAATGGACCGGCCGAAGTCGGCATTTGACGCGGGAGAACATGCGGTCAACGACTTCTTCCTCGGCATTTCCGAAGAACAGGTACAGAAGATCTGGGACGAGGTGCTGACGGTTACGAACGAAAAGTTAAGAGCCCAGGCGGACCTTGTGGAGCAGACGCTTAACGAGGGCCACGTCGCGTGCTTCGGCGGCGAGGGCAATGTGAAGCAGGAATCTTCGCTTTTCGATGTTGTGAAAGGATTACAGTAATGGACGGAAAGAGTTTTAAATCCGGATTCGTCGCTTTGGTGGGGCGGCCGAACGTCGGGAAATCAACGTTGATGAACCGCCTGATCGGACAGAAGATTGCCATTACGTCTTCGAAGCCGCAGACGACCAGAAACCGCATCCAGACCGTTTACACGGACGAGCGGGGGCAGATCATCTTCCTCGATACGCCGGGCATCCACAAATCGAAGAACAAGCTCGGCAAATTCATGGTAGAGACGGCGGAGAGCACCTTCACCGATGCCGATCTGATTCTGTGGCTCGTGGAGCCGACCAACTACATCGGCGCGGGCGAGCAATACATCCTTGAGAAGCTGAAGGCCTGCGGGACGCCGGTAATCCTCATCATCAACAAGATTGACACGGTGAAGAAAGAGGAACTGCTCACATTTATCGCAACGTATTCGAAAGAGATGGAATTCGCGGAGATCGTGCCGGTGTCGGCGCTCAAGGGGCAGAACACCGATCATCTGACCGATGTGTTGTTCCGGTACCTTGAGGAGGGGCCGATGTACTTCGACGAGGACACGGTAACCGACCAGCCCGAGCGGCAGATTGCGGCCGAAATGATCCGCGAGAAGGCGCTCCGGAACCTTTCGGACGAGGTGCCCCACGGCATCGCCGTAACAATTGAGAAGATGCACGAGCGGCCGGGCGGACATCTGATCGACATCGAGGCGACAATCATCTGCGAGCGGGATTCCCACAAGGGAATCATCATCGGAAAGCAGGGCTCGATGCTCAAAAAGATCGGCCAGGACGCCCGCAAAGAAATAGAAATGATGGTGGGCTGCAAGGTCAACCTGCAGCTCTGGGTAAAGGTTAAGAAGGACTGGCGCGACAGCGACGTAATGCTGAAGAATTACGGCTATGTGAGCCACGACGAGGACGAGTAAGTACGGCAAATGCCACGGCGCCTGCTGTGGCCGGATGAATTCTTGAAGGGAGGAACCTGACGGGTGGACCAGATAATTCTCACAGGCATGGTTTTGGAAACGTCTCCGTCGGGTGACTACGACCGAAGACTTGTGATCCTGACGAGGGAGCGGGGGAAGATTGTCGCATTTGCCAAAGGGGCAAGGCGGCAGGGAAGCACGCTTCTCGCCTGCTCGCAGCCGTTCACCTTCGCGAAGTTTAGGATGGTGGAAGGCCGATCCGCGTACAATGTGACCGGGCTTGAGGGCATCCGCTTCTTCCCGGAGCTTTCGCAGGATGTGGAGCTTACATGCTATGGCTTTTACATGTGCGAGTTTGCCGAGCACATGACCGAGGAGAACAACGACGAGTCGCGTGTGCTGACGCTTTTATATCAGTCCCTTCGGGCGCTGACGAACCCGAATATCGGACCGAAGCTTGCGCGGGTCATATTCGCCCTGAAGATGCTATATCTGAACGGCGAGGGGCCGCAGACCGAGCAGTGCGTTAGGTGCCGCAACAAGACCGGCCCGTTCGTGTTCAGCGTCCGTTCGGGCGGCTGTGTCTGCGCCAAATGCGCCGGCGACGATTTCGACCCGTCGGTCAGGCGGGAGAAGGAACTCCGCCTCGGCATCGCGGACAATGATTTTTATAACCTGAACGAGTCGACGTGGTACGCGATCCGCTATATCGGCGCGACACCGGCGGAGAAACTGTATCATTTTACGCTGAGCGAGGAGGTTCTTAGGGAACTGACGACGGTGACGGACGCGTTTGTGCGGGAGTATGTGAAGCATACGTTTAAGAGTCTTGCATTTCTGGAGACGCTGTGAGCGGAGATCGAAAATCGAAAATCGAAACGTTTCGAGTGGCACTTTCGGACACTCTGTGGAAAACAAAGAACGGGGGCATCCTTTGCGGACGCTCCCGTTCGTTCGTATGGAGATAAAGAAAATGTTTACTTGCCGAAGCTGTTCATCCAGTCATAGATGACGGTGTTGGCTTTGTCCTGCTCGTCCGCGCGGTAGCGGATGGTGAGATGGTACTCGACCTTGTCCTCCGCCCAGATGTATTCTTTCTGCACATATCCGGGGTCAAAGGCGGGGTGATCCTCCGTGATAACCTGGAACGCGCGGTCGTTCATGACTTCAACTGCGGGGGTAAGCTGCGTGTTCGGAGCGGTAACCAGCTGAACGGCCCGGGGTTCCGGAACTGCTTCCGAAATCATGTAATCCGTCAGAATGATGAACATATCGCTGAAATAGTATTTGGCGTTAATGGACACGCATCCGAGTTCAAAATCAGGCTCGATATCCGTATCCGGAATCCAGTTGTCATCCGATCCGAGAGCGCAAACGTAAATCCAGTCCGGGGTATTATCCTGAACAAATCCCGGAATTACAATCTTATCATAGCCGATGTAGGTGGCTGCGTCTTCCATCGTGTCGAAATTCTGTACATGCTCGAACGGAGGAAGAGTACAGTCCGTAGAGATGCCCAGGGTACCGTTTCTCCGGTCGGGATACGAGAACTCCACGCCGCGCGAACGCTGCCAGTACTCATACATGTATGCCGTAGAATTCGTCACATCGCCGGTGAAGGCAGTAAGCGGAAGACGCATATCCTCGTTCGGCTCGAAGAAATAGGTCGCATTGCCTTCCGGATCCTGTCCGGTCGTAACGGAACCGCTGTTCCGAAAGATTCCGGACGCGTACGCGGCGACACTGCCGAGCGCGAGAACCATGCAGGCGGCGAGGACGATTATGAGCCGGCGTCTTGCAGGTCTTCCTGCCTTTGTAATTTCGGTAAGTTTAGAAGTGCTTCCCGGGGCATTCCGAAGCTGCTCGGTTTCCCGAAGCATTGCCTCGTCAGCGTCGCCGATGGCCTTCAGTAATTGATCTCTATTCATACAAGCCCTCCTTTTTCAAAAACGCTTTGAGTTTCCGGCGCATGCGGTGAAGCATACTCTTGGCCTTCGATTCGCTCATCCCGCAGTAGGACGCCGTTTCTTTGAGAGAGTCAAAATAGAAATACCGTCCGAGGAACAGATGTCTGGCATCCGGCGGCAGGTCTTTTAGGAACCGGGCTATCGCCTCTTTTAGCAGGTTGTCATCCGGTCCCGGCACCGCCGGGGTTTCCGATTCGATGACCTCGCCGAGTTCCTCATAGGAAACCGTGTATTCCGAGCCCTGGCGTTTCTCCCGCCTCAGGTACCTAAGCCGGTCAATCGCCTTCTGCCTTGTAATCTTACAGAGGTATGCGGAGAGGACTTCCGGACGGTAGTCCGGCATGGAATTCCACGCTGTGTGATAGGTGTCGTTCACAACCTCTTCCGCATCCTGCCTGTCCCCCACAATCTGCAAGGCTATCTTCATCAGGTAGCGCTGATAGCGGTCCATCGTCTCCGAAATGGCGCGCTCGTCACGGCGAAAATACAATTCGATTATTTCTGCATCCGTCATGTAATCTGCCTCCGTTTTTTCTCCCTCACACTATTATGCGACAGGGGAGCGGGATTGGTTGCACGGGGTTTGAAAAAGTCGGTTGTCAGACTGACTTCCGGTTACGATTATACGCCTCATGATGTCTTCCTGGCAATTCGGAAAATGTGACTTGTATTTTCGGGGCGATATGGTATTGTAAAAATGCAGGAAACAAAAAAGGAGAACCGGAATGGCAGAGTTTAAGCATAAGAACCCGATTATTACTTCGATTTATACGGCTGACCCTGCGCCGATGGTGTACGGCGACACGCTGTACCTCTATACGACGCACGACGAGGATCAGCTGATCAATGATTTCTATACAATGTTCGACTGGAGATGCTACTCCACGAAGGACATGGTGAACTGGATCGACCATGGTAAGATTTTCAGCCTTTCGGACATCGAATGGGCGGATGACCGCGCATGGGCGCCGCAGTGCATTGCGAGAAATGGGAAGTTCTACCTGTACTGCCCCGTGCATAAGATTAACGGCGGCATGGCCATCGCGGTAGGCGTTTCCGACAGTCCGACCGGTCCTTTCAAGGACCTTGGCTACCCGCTCGTTGACGAGGGCGACTGGAACGATATCGACCCGACCGTATTCATCGATGACGACGGACAGGCATACCTTTATTTCGGCAATCCCGAGCTTCGCTACGTGCTTCTTAACGAGGACATGATTTCCATCGACGAGAAGGTCGGCGTGCAGAAGATTCCGATGACCGTCGAGTCCTTCGGAAAGGGCAGCCACATGACCGGAACGACCTACGGTGAGGGACCGTGGTTCTATAAGAGAAACGGAATCTATTACATGGTATTTGCCGGATTTGCGGAGGGCGAAAAGCGCAATGAGCACTTCGGCTACGCGACGGCGGAAGGCCCGACCGGCCCGTGGAAGTATCAGGGCGTTCTGATGGAGGAGGGCCCGTGCTTCACGAACCATCCCGGCCTGTGCGATTTCAAAGGCCACTCCTACCTGTTCTACCATACCGACGAGTTGCCGGGCGGCAGCCTGTTCCATCGCTCCGTCTGCGTGGCGGAATTCAGGTATAACGAAGACGGAACAATCGACACCATCGAAAAATGCGATGGGGTGGAAGGAATCGGAGAATAATCCTAAAGTTATGGGGAAAAGCTGAATCATAAAAGGAGAGTAAGTATCTCTAATAGCTTTCTTGGCATTTGACGGAAGAAGAGATTGCGCAAAAGATTACTCTTGGAGAAGGACAAGATGACGTAAATGACTGCAAACGGTGAACCCGATGAGTGAAGAGACTGATTTGTTGTAACTATCTTTACGCGAAACCATAAAATGTTTAGAATAATGTGTGCAAACAGATTTCTAAACAAGATTGGGTTGATGTTTTGAAAGGAGTTGAAGCAAATGGGAGGGATAGTTTACTTTTTTGGCCTCTATTTTTTCTGGTGTTTAATTTGGGGATTTGTTTGTGAAAGTATCGCTAAGAACCGCGGCTATAAGAACGATCATTCTTTTTTGTGGGGGTTTTCCTTGGAATAATTGGTGTTATTGTTGTATATAGTAAGCCAGTCAGATATGGGAACGATGCCTCAATCTCTGAAAATGAAAAAATTGATGATACCAAGTTTGCAGAGATAAAAGAATACAAAGAGCTCTTGGATTCTGGGATTATTACTCCAGAAGAATTTGAGAAAAAGAAATCAGAATTGTTAGACTTATCCTGAAACCATAATCGGAGGGCCTCCTGAAATCAGGAGGCTCTCTTTTTATGTCCATAACCGGTAAAGGAAGAAAGGGCAAAATATTATAGTTCTCCTTAGAGTATGCAAGATACTTTCTGCGCCAAAAACCAAATTGACACATCGCAAAAAATGTGATAGTATTATGAAAAAGGATCATGGAGGCACAGAATGAAACGATTGTCAATGGAGGAAGCAAGGATAAGAATCTCCGAGTTAGAGGAAGAGAATAAAAAACTTCGAGAGGAGAACGAAAGACTCCGTGCCAGGAATTTCGGGGGAAGAAAGAAACATAATGATGCATGGATGGCAGCGTATAACGATTTTGTGATTCAATTTGAAGATGGTAAAACCATTTCTGAAATTGTTTCAGAAGGAACAATCAGCAGAAGAACTGCCTACCGTTACCTGGAGTATTATAAAGAAATGAAGGGAACGAATGGCGGTTGATGAAAGGCTTGTTTTTATAGACTGGATAGAGAAGGAAGATTTGTGTGGCTATGGGAAATAATCCGAGAAGCGTATCTGTTGTTAAAGATGCGAAAGGAAATCATATTGTTGTTATCAATGATATAGTTTTCAAAGGCAAACAGTCGATCAATTGGGATGACGTTGAAGGATATTTAAGAAAGTATGTAGGGGAGTTTTATACGATTGCGGCTACAAACGAGATTGTTTATATCGGTCCGGATCTTCCTGATGAGTATGCACATTCCGAGTACACAGCTGTTCTGAAAGGTGCAAATGCCAAGGCAAAGGCGAACGCCGCTCAAGGAATACCGGAGTTGATAGAAACAGCGTCAGGGATGAGATACGTCGAAAACTTAAAGAGGAAGCACAAAAATGATGCGAAATACGGATGGTACCGGTATGAATCGAGATTTGCATTGCCGGTATTTGGAGATGGGGATGAAGTGGAAAGATACAATGTTTATCATGTAGCCATGATTTTCCGCCATGGAAAAGATAATAAGAAATACCTGTATGATATTATGAATATAAAAAAAGAAATGAGTAGCCTTTTCCAGTCCGAAGACCTTACTCAGTAGAAAACCCATCTCTCATACAGAATAATAGCAGTCCATCTTTGAAAAGTCAAGTGAGAAAAACCATTTGCCATCCCTGCTTTCTTTTGTTACAATGGAAAACAGTTAAGGCGTCACATTTGCCGCGAGGATTTGGGGTGCGGACGGTGAGTCTTATCAAATAAACGGAAGGGTGGATATAGAATGAAAATCGGATGTGTCAAAGAAATCAAGAACAACGAGTTCCGGGTGGGGCTTACGCCGGACAATGTGAAGGCCTATGTGGCAGCAGGGCATCACGTGTACATGGAGAAGGGCGCGGGCGTCGGCTCGGGATTCTCCGACAATGAATATGTGGACGCCGGTGCTTCGCTGATTGACAACGCGGCCGATGTCTGGAACCTTGTGGATATGATGGTTAAGGTTAAGGAACCGCTCGAGGAAGAGTACCCGCTGTTCCACGACGGCCTGATTCTTTATACATACCTCCATCTCGCGGCGGACAAGCAGCAGATGGATGCGCTCCTTGACGGCAAAGTGAAAGCCGTTGCATATGAAACCCTGCAGGAAACCGACCGCTCGCTTCCGCTTCTTGCGCCGATGTCGCAGATTGCCGGACGTCTTTCGATTCAGGAAGGCGCGAAGTACCTCGAGAAGCGCTTCGGCGGCGAGGGCATCCTTCTTGCCGGTGTGCCCGGTACCCCGAAGGCGAACGTAGTCATCCTCGGCGGCGGCACAGTAGGCATGAACGCCTGTAAGATTGCAGTCGGCATGGGGGCCAATGTAACAATCCTCGACGTCAACCTGAAGCGCCTTGAGCAGCTTGACAACATGTTCGGCGCGCACATTCAGACGCTTGTTTCGACCGACAGCAACATCGAGCGTGTGGTTAAGGACGCAGATCTTGTAATCGGTTCCGTTTTGATCCCCGGTGCTTCGACACCGAAGCTTTTCAAGAAGAAGTATCTGCCGGAGATGAAGAACGGCGCGGTATTCGTAGACGTTGCAATCGACCAGGGCGGATGCGGTGAGAGCAGCCGCGTAACAACGCACGACGACCCGGTTTACATCGAGGAGGGCGTTGTTCATTACTGTGTCGGCAATATGCCCGGCGCGGTTCCGAGAACGAGCACGATTGCGCTTACCAACGCAACGCTTCGGTACGGCCTTCAGATTGCGAAGGACGGCCTTGAGGAAGCATGCAGAAAGAGCCCGGTTATCGCGACCGGCGTAAACTGCTACTGCGGTAAGCTTACGAACAAGAACGTTGCCGAGGCGCACGGATACGAGTACACCGAGCTTGGGAGTCTGATCGGCTGAGCGAAATTCCGATCGAGAAGGTTTGATCGGCTGAGCGGTGTCTGATTGGAAAGCCTGATCGGCTGAGCGGCTTCTTTCGGGAAGCAGGTTCCTGAGCGGCGGGATATCATTTGACATCACATTTGACGAAGATGCAGGCAGATAATCTGTCTGCATCTTTTTTTTCTGGGGCCCGGGCTTAGGGTGTAAGTTTCCGGAAAAGGAAAAAAGGATTTGACATTGCGACTTTTCAAGGCTAATATAGGGAAGTAACACAGAAGAAAGAGGTGCGACATTATGGAAAAGACAATGGACAAAATCGTAGCACTCGCCAAGGCGAGAGGCTTTGTATATCCGGGCTCCGAAATCTACGGCGGCCTGGCGAATACCTGGGATTACGGTAACCTCGGCGTCGAACTCAAGAACAACGTGAAGAAGGCCTGGTGGAAGAAGTTCATCCAGGAGAATCCTTATAACGTCGGCGTTGACTGCGCAATCCTGATGAACCCGCAGACATGGGTTGCTTCCGGACATCTCGGCGGATTTTCCGA
>DBWJ01000031.1 GCA_002308955.1 Lachnoclostridium sp. UBA1241
TATATGGTTGAGGTAACCGGCGCGCAGATCCGGCGTATCTTTAAGCATCTGTTCCGTGACGACGCATGGATCGGCGAGACAGAGTTTTACCAGATTTCCTCGGCGCTTCGGGTAACGTACCGGAAGTCGACGCATACGATTGAAGCCTTTACATTTAACGGGGAGGAAATCACCGATGACATGCGTATTAAGCTGGGCATTCAGGCCTATCACTTCAATAACTTCGATGACTTCTTCGGAATTCCTCTTGAAGAAGTCAAGGCGAACATGAAGCCGCGTATTGTGGCGACATCGGTGAACAACATTATCGAAGAGTACTTCGCAACCAACAACGGACTGGACGCGAAGATAGACGGAAGAATCACAATTCTGGAGTAAGCAGAGGGCCGGCGGGGAAACCTGCCGGCCGCTTTTTGTTCGATCCGCTTTCGGCGAATACATGACCGCAGTCATATTTCCTTATACGGAAATCGTGACCGCGGTCACTTTTCATTTGGGAGCGGATTTTATATGATAGCTTCAGAAAGACGCGAAGGAGAGGAAATACGGAACATGAAGTCAAATCTGTCCGCATGGAATTATGTAAAGAACAACCGAAAGAACGTCGCCACGATGGTGGTGGCGCTGGCGCTCTCATTTGCCGCGATATACATTGTGCATATGCTTCTGATGACGAGCGTCGAGAGCTTTAAACCGATGGCGCTTACGCAGCCGAAGAAGATGGGCTTCTTTGACCTAAGCAAAGCGACGCTTGACAATGCGGCCGTTCCGGGAGCGGAGCATGCTTCGGCGCAGGAAAAGCTTGACGCGCTTGTGCAGGCTCTTCAGGAAGCTGACGGAATCGACAGTGTCCTCCGAAGGCAGGTGCTTCAGACGAATTACCGGGCGGTTGTAGGATCGCTTTCGATGAAGGTCCCGATGTACGAGGCTGATGAAATCCCGGCGTTTCTTGCACATGTCGGAGCAAAACTCACGGACGGCCGGATGCCCCGGGAGGAAGGTGAGATGCTGGTCGATGAAGTGGTTCTTAGGAACATGAAAGCAAAGATCGGCGACTGGTATCTGCCGGACGCGTACGGCGAAGTTTTTACGATTGTAGGTACCGTGAAATCAGAAGGCATGTACTGCACGGGTATTCCGAAGGGCGGCACGAATAACGGCTGGTATCATGTGGTGCTGTATGACGCGGACCATTCGGACCTCAAAGAGGTGCTTAAGAAATACGGCATCGAGACAGGTGCGGAGGACAAAATCGATGATGCGGCCACGAACCGGGAATTCTTTGAAAGGGACTGCGTGGATTTGATTTTAAATGTCGTCAAAGCCATCTCCGCGGTTGTCATGTTCTTCCTCGGGGTGACAATGCTGATTGCCTACGTGTCGTTCCTTCGTAACCGCATGAATGAGTACTGCCTGTACGCGTCCATCGGATACAGCCGTTTCGAGGTATACGGCCTGATGATGCGGGAAATGGCATTGATCTTCCTTAGCGGTCTCGTCGCCGGAATCCTTGCAGCCATCCCAATCTGCTATGTGTTCCGAAAAGCGATAATCGACCCGCGCGGGCTTGTTTCCCCGCTTTGGTACCCGGATAAGATTCTGGAAATCAGCATACTTCTTCTGTTTATATTTGGACTTATGCAGGTTCCGCTGCTTTTGTGCATACGCGGAATAAAAACAATCGATATGCTGGAAGATTAATGATACTACTACTGTAGAATAAGGAGCGGAAAATGTTTGAAGTAAAGAATATCAGCATGATTTATGACATGGACACCGATGAGAAGATGTATGCGCTTAAGGGCTTTGATCTGACGCTTCCCGATAAGGGGCTGATCGGAATCATCGGACCGTCCGGAAGCGGAAAGAGCACGCTTATGTACTGCCTTTCGACGCTCAAGAAGCCGACGGAAGGAACCGTGTGCTACAACGGAACGGAGCTCACGACAATCAGCGATTCGGAGCGCGAGAAGATCCGGAGGAAAGAGTTCGGATTTGTCTTTCAGAAGCATTATCTCGTGCCGTATATGAACGCGCTCGATAACGTGCTTGTGGCTGCAGTCGATCGGAATGAGGAGACAAGAACCAGGGCGAAGGAGTTCCTTGCAGGCCTCGGTCTTTTGGAACGTGAACTCGGGAAGCGTCCGGCAAAGCTGTCCGGAGGTCAGTGTCAGCGGGTAGCAATCGCGCGGGCGATGATCAACAATCCGAAGGTCGTATTTGCCGATGAGCCGACCGCGTCACTCGACCATGAGAACGCTTTCAACGTGATGCGGATTCTGAAATCCTATTCCGCCGACCGTCTTGTCCTTGTCGTGACGCATGACCGCAGCATTTTAAGCGAAGCGGACCGGATTATCGAGATCTGGGACGGCGAAATCAGCCGGAGGGAAACAGAATGAAGAACCCTTTCTCCGCATTTTACTATGTAAAAGAGAATAAAGGCCGTTCCCTGCTGATCGGGTGCATGTTCTTCCTTGCGGCGATGGTTTTCCTCGCCGGGAATTACATCCATAGCAGTTACTATTACTGGGACGGGATTTTTGAATACTCCGAAACGGTAACGGATATCGCCGTGCTTCCGACCGATGAAGATTTCCGGGATTATGCCTCGGTAATCGAAGACATCGACAAGGATCCGGATCTTATTGTCATGCTGAATTCGGGATATGCAGCCAGCGTGATTGACTGGAAATGCACGCTCGGATTCACTATGGGCGGGCATTGCGCACGCTACAACACGGCGGATGACCTTCGGACCGCGTTTCGGATACTCGGCTACAGGGGAGACTTCAGCAAGGTGCATGAGGGGAGCGTCGTCCTGAGCCGCGCATTTGCCGCGAACAAGGGATTTCAGCTCGGTGACGTGCTTGGTCCGGAGGACGGATTGCACGGGGAATTCACCTTGGATGCCTTAATTGAAAATGACATATTCGCCGTGTTCTTTGTCGAGAAGGAAGAGCATAACCTTGTCCGTGCGCATGTGATGAGTGCGACGCTTACCGGCAGGGAAGTCCGGGAACGCGTTGAGCAGATTGCCGGTGGGCGGAAGATCAAGATTAATCAGCCCATCCGAAGCGATGTCAAGGCCCAGCTCGAGCCGATTAACATTATCTTTTACGTGGCGCTTTTTACGCTTTCGATTGTGCTTTCCGTGTGCGTGAATTCCGTGATTTCGGGACAATACATGAAGCGGATGTACGAGTTCGGAATCTACCGCGCCATTGGACGCACGAAAGGCGAAATCCGCCGCAAATGCTCCGCGGAAATCGCCCTTACCGACGCGATCGCAACCATTACCGGTGTAGCCGCAATCGAGATCTACACCTTCCTGATGAATGAACTGTATTACATCCCGCACGGACAGTATCTGCCGTACTTCTCAATCCTCGGCCTCATCGGACTCGTTATCGCGAACGCCCTTGTTTTAGTACCGGTGGTGCTGCTTCGCGGCCACGCCATGTGCAAAGCGGACGTAACGGAATTCTAAGAAAACCGTCACGCCCGCCGTACAGAGAATCCAAAAGAAACGGAGATGTATTACTTTATAACCGTTGTGTAGCCCGTATCCATCGTCGGATTCTTTAAAAGAGGATTGTTCCGAAGATCAATCTCACGAATCTGCGTGTAGATGATATTCAGGCTTGTAAGCTTCGTGTTATTCGTAAGATCCAGGCTCGTTATGTCATTGAACGCGCAGCTCAGGATGTCGAGATCGGGGTTATTGGTTACGTCTAACCATGTCAGCTCGTTGGAATCGCAACGCAGGTTGTCGAGACGCACGTTGTTCGAAACATTAAGCTCCGTCAGGTGGTTGTTGTAAACCGCAAGTTCCAACAGGTACAGGTTATTGCTGACATCAACATAGGACAGGTTGTTGTTTCCGACATCCAGCTGCTGAAGTGCCAGGTTCTCACTGACGTCGATGGACTCCAGTTCATTGGAATATGCGTAAAATGCCACAAGCGAAACACTGTGCGTCAGATCGATTTCTTTAATGTGATTCGCATAGCAGTGCACCTGCAGAAGGAATTTGTTGTTGGTGATATCGAGCTTTGTCAGCTCATTATGGTCACACTCCAGGAAGAGAAGACCTTTCAATCCGGTGACGTCAAGCTCCGTGAGCCCGTTCTCCTCGCAGCTCAGATTGGTGATTTCCGGATTGCCGGACAGATCCAGCACCGTCAGGCCGTTATGGCCGCAGTCCAGGTAATCAAGCTTCGAGCAGCCCGAGATGTTCAAATCGGTAATCACATTTTTCTGGCAGTACAGGGACCTAAGCTCGGTGTTCTTGCTCACGTCAAGCGCCGTAATGAAGTTCTGGGCGCAGTCAAGATACGTCAGGTTCGGAAAGTATTCGATTCCCACAAGGCTGTCCAGTGCGTTGCTCCTAAGCGAAAGGGTCGTAACGGCATTCCGCTCCTCCGGGGAAAGCGCCCAGTTGCCGTCCGTATCGATTTGATCCATCACATAAAGACGGAAGCTGATATCCGGGAAATAATCCCCATCGATCGGAATGTCGCCTTCTTTGACAAACATTTTGGACGGAAGGCTGTAGTTCAGTTTCATCGGGGTATCATCGGCGCCCCGAAGTCCGTCAATCTCAATGCCGTCAAACTTCAGCTCGCCGGCGGCTGCAGGCTCACTCACAACGATTTCCCCGTCTTCGTCCGTAACCAGAAGCCAGCCGTTTCCCGCCTCTAAGGTCTGCTCGGTGCCATCCGAAAATGTCACGGTCGCTTTCCCCTCGAGACAGTAGTTGATTGTTCTCGTAAGTCCGTCTTCAAGAATATCCACGCGGATAGCGACAACCGTGCCGCGGATAGCCATCGTGGAATTGGAGGTCTTGATGGAAAGGGATTCGTCAGACTTCAGTTTCTTCTGTACTTCTACAACCATCTCGCCTTTTTCCAGGTTGATGGTAAGCTTCTTATTGGAGGTCGCCTTGAAAGTCGCCTCGGTGTCATGCTCAAAGTGTGCGTAAGTCTTCCGGTCGCAGTTCACACGGGCAAATCCGTCCGAAGCAACCACAAGACGGTCTTTGTCGCGCATCTTCATTCCTTCGGAGGCCTTCATGGAGTCTCCGTCACGCTTCACTTTGACCGAGCCTTCGGTTTCCATCATCAGAATATTGAAATAGGATTTCTCCGAGCCGGATGTCAAAACCAGAAAGACAACCACTCCGGCAACAGCCAGCAGAACGATCGCACAGATGGGAATCAGAATTCTCTTTTTCATAGTTACTCCTTTCAGTCGTGTGGTGACAGGTACATCATAACAGAAACATTTCAATTTGGGAAGTATAATTTACATTTAATAACAGTCACATTTACATTTTTCGCGAAAAATGCGAAGAAAACTTGCAATTTTTGACGGAATTTGTTACGATTGAGACAGAATTTAATAAGGGGGTGTTATCGGATATGGATAACAAAAAAAGCAGCAAAAAGGGGATTATCAAGGCGGTTCTGATTGCCGCAGGGGCATTCATGGCAGCAATCACTACGGGAATCATGCTTCTTTATAAAAGATCGATGAAGAAGCTTCGCGCTAACGGTGAGAGTCAGCACAACCAGATGGAAATCTTTACGCTGGGCATCCACAAGACGACCGTCGGAGAGGATACGGACAGCGCGTACTTCTCAAGTCTGATCGGAAGAAACAAGATTGTTTTCGCAGCCGCTCCGAAGAAGGATGTTCTGATTGATGTGTGCGGCGTGTTCTCCTCGGTCACGGTGATCGTTCCGGAAGCCGCGAAGGTTGTATGCGACGTCGAGCTTACGGACGGCAAGCTTTGCGAAGAGCTTCCCGCCGATGAGAATCAGGAAGGCGTACCGACCGTTACGATTACCGGCCGGATGATCTGCAGCACGATTAACGTGGAGCGCGAATAAAGCAGAGCGCGGTTCGCAGAATGCGGTGAGTATGCAGCGTGTTTTTGCGTCGCGCGAAGAGGAGTTAAGGCATGCTTGTCACTTTGATGCATCTTGCCGTAATTTTGATCATCGGAATTGCGGGCGCCGTTTGTTCGGGCGCCCCTTTTGTATTGCTTGCGGTTACGGGAATTTTGCTGATCCTTGTGACGGCGGAAAGCCTTGTTCCGGAAGAGGATTCGAAGAAACGGAATCTGCTCCGGGGCGTGATCGCGGTTGCCGTTACGGCGATGGCGGTGGTGATAGGAGAGTGGTGGGCATTCTTTGCATTTGCCTGCATAGAAGGGCTCAGTATTGCTACCCTTGCGGTGGCAGCGCCGGTCTGCTACATTCTTTCGGTATGCATGCGCAGATATCCGCTAATTGCGTCCCGCGACGTGGCGGAGATGCTTCTGTTCTCTGCGATCATTGCTGGTGGCATCGTAGTCATCTGCCTTCTTAAAAAACTTTCCGACGAGGTGAAGCGGAGGAAGGACATCGCGAGGGAACGGCTGCTTCGGACGAGCATCAGCGAGATGAACGAGAAGCGCATTAATAAGGAACTTGCAAAGCAGAACTACGAGACGGACCGGAACGCGAGGCTTTTAGAGCGCGAGAACATAAGCCGGAACATTCATAACAGCGTCGGGCACTCCATTACCGCGGCAATCATGACGCTCGATGCAGCCGACATGCTGTACGACACGAAGCCGGAGGAAGCGAGAAGGCGCATGAACGACGCGAACGAACGCATCCGCGGAAGTCTTGATTCGATTAGGAGCGCCGTGCGCGCGCTCGACGCGGAGGGCGGAGAACTTCCGATTGCAGACCTCAGGCGGTATCTGAAAAACGCAGCCGAGGATTTTACGATGGATACGGAGCGGTCGGTTGACTTCATCGAGGACAGCTACGCGGAGGAAATCAGTCTTCCGAGAGAGCATGTGGAGTTTCTGACCGGCGTTTTGCAGGAGGCGTTCACGAACGGAGTAAAGCACGGAGGGGCGTCGCATTTTACGGTTGGGCTGATGGCGGATTCCGGGCATGTGAAGCTTATTATAAAGGACGACGGAAAGAGCGACTTCGGCGGTGCGATCCCCGCGGAACGGATGGAGGCCGGCTTCGGGCTTCGGAAGATTCTCGACTACGCGAAACGCTGCGGCGGGTCGGCGGTTTTTGAAAACAGCGATGGGTTCCGCACGGAAGTGGAACTGCCGCTTTAAGGAGACGATATGATTCGGGTTTTACTGGTGGATGACGAGACGATGCTTCTCGACAGTCTCGAGGTGATATTAACGTTAAATGACATGCAGGTCGTCGGCAAGGCGCACGACGGCGCGGAGGCGCTTTCGCTTCTTAAGGAGGCGGAGTGCGACATCGCATTAGTGGATCTTAACATGAAGGGCATGGGCGGAATCGAGCTGATCGGACATATGAAAAAGCTGTACCCGGGTACGCGGATTCTGGTGCTGACGACATTCTACGATGACGCGAACATCACCGAAGCAATCAGCGGCGGCGCGGACGGCTACCTGTTAAAGGACAGCGGCAAGGACGCGATCCTCGGCGCGATCAAACAGATTATGGGCGGCATCAGCGTTCTTGACCCGAAGGTAATGCAACGGCTCACGGCGCTGGTCGGAAAGAGCGCACCGCAGCAGCCGGAGCAGGCGTACAAGCGTATGCCGCAGCAGCCGGAACCGGAACCCGCGTACGGAAGTTTTACGGTGCGCGAGCAGGAGATTGCGGCGCTTCTCGTGGAGGGGCTTACAAACCGGCAGATCGCCGACCGGCTGTACATTTCGGAAGGTACCGTGAAGAATTACATCTCGACGATTTACGATAAGACCGGCATTCACGACCGCGTCAAGCTGGTTGTGGCGCTGAAGGGGTAGTGCCGGGTAATTATTTTAAGTGGAAATCAAAGGTCGAGAATGAAGAAACCGATGGCAGTTACACCCAAAACCGGGAGACTGGAAGGACAGGAGGCGGACTATGAAGAATCTGATGGCAGTTGCCAGGGAAACCAAGAAGATTACGAAGGAAGGCCGTTACGAGCTGAACGGACGTGTCATTCCTTTTCCGGAGGTGGACCTTAAGGCAGTGAAGGTGATCACGCCGGAGGCCGGAGCGGCGCTTACGGAAACCTACGCAGGTGAGCCGGGCAGCACCGTGGCGATTGAGATTACGACCGAGGATTCGTACCGGGCGGCAAGCCGTTTTGAGCATCCTCTTGTAATGAATTTCGCGAATGCGCATCATCCGGGCGGCGGATTTGAAATCGGCGCCACCGCGCAGGAGGAAAGCCTGTGCCGCTGCAGCACGCTTTACGCTTCCATCAACAGCGAGGCGGCCAAGGAAATGTACCGATACAATAAAACAAACGTCTGCGCGACGGAATCGGATTACATGCTGCTTTCGGACCCGGTTTTCGTATTCCGGGACGAACGTTGCGATTTCCTTGAGAAACCGTTCCGTGTGGGCGTCATTACCGTTCCCGCACCGAACCGGAACGGCCGTGCCATGTTCGCCTCCGCGGAGAAGATCAAGGCTGCAATGACGAAGCGCATCCGAATCATGCTTGCGGTTGCAAAGGATAACGGCTTCCGTGATCTGATACTCGGCGCCTGGGGCTGCGGCGCGTTTCGTAACGACCCGGTGAAGGTTGCCGGAATCTTTAAGACTGTGCTTCTTACGGAAGGCTACGGCGCGTATTTCGATACCGTCTGCTTCGCTATCTACGGCAAAGAAGACGGAAAGAACTACACCGCGTTCCGCGAGGTTTTCGGACTGTAAAAAGGATGTGAGGTTTCGGGCCATTGCGGCGAGAGAACAAGATTTTCGAACCGTAACGACGGTAGAATCTAAGGAGTAAGTGGTATGGACGAGCAGAATCTGAACTGGGAAACCGAATCGGTTGAGACCGTGTTCCGGACACCGGTTTTTGAGATAAGAACGAAGAAACAGAAAGCGGCGGCGGGGCCGTCCGGCGAGTATTACTCGATTCGCGGACACCGCTGTGTCTGCATTGTCGCGGAGTATGAAGGGAAGCTGATTCTCGTACGCCAGTTCCGTCACGGAAGCGATGAAATCACGGCCGAACTTCCGGGCGGCATCGTGGATGACGGCGAGACGCCCGAAGAGGCTGCGGCAAGAGAACTCGAGGAGGAGAGCGGATTCCGCGCCGGGAAGATTACGCTTCTCGGAAAGATCAATCCGAATCCCGCGTTGTTCGAAAAGGAGAGCGTGCTGAACGTGTGCCTCGCGGAAGACCTTGTTCCGACCGGCGAACTGCATCCGGATGCGGACGAGGTGCTCCGGAACGCATTTGTTCCGATTGGTGAAGTAATCGAAAAGCTCGGCACGGGCGAGTATGACCATATGTTTATGGGAACGGCGCTTTTGTTTTATCTGAGGTATAAAAAATGTGGAAAGCTTATCTAGCGGACATCGGACCGCTTGCGGAACCGTCCGTTTATAAGAGGCTTTCGGAAGCGATGACCGAGAAGCGCGCAAACCGCGTGGCGAAACTGAAAAACGAAAAGGACCGGATGCTTTCCGTCGGAGCGGAAACGCTGCTTTCGATGGCGGTTTCGAAGTACCTTTCGGGGAAACTGTTTTCAAGCCACACGGAGCGTGTAATCGAGGTGGACTTATCTGCAATTGATGCGGTCACATTTGCCGCAGAGGAAATGCGGACGGTGGCAGCAGGGAAGAACGGAAAGCCGTACCTTGAGGCGGTGCCGGATTTATTCTATAACCTGTCGCACTCGGGCACGAAAGTGCTTCTCGCCGTATCGGACCGGGAAATCGGATGCGATATCCAGAAGGTGTCCGGCAACCGGGAACGGATTGTGAAGCGGTTCTATACGGAAGCGGAACAGGCTTATGTGTCCGGGAGTGCGGAGCGGTTCACCGAAATCTGGTCGCGGAAGGAAAGCTTCGTAAAGGCGGTCGGGCTCGGGATTTCCGCGGACTTTACGGCATTCTCGGTCAGCGATGCAGACGGGAACGCAGAACTTAATCAGAAGCTTTCCAAAGAGGATTGGGAATTCATTTCCGCGGAGTGGCCGGAGGGCTACCGCGGGAGCATATGCGTAAGAAAAGAGAGAAGGAGAACCGGAAGCATGAAGAAGAACAACGATAGCGCAAAGAGCGTGAAAAGCAAGGCTGGCAGCGTGAAGAAAGAGAAGAAACTGAATACGGAGAAAATCAAAAAATATTTGGACAGCCTCGCGAAAAAGTACGGACTTCCGACCGCGGACTGTATGATCATGCAGAATCATAAGGTGCTGTTCCGCCATACATACGGCTGTGAAGATATCGGAGGAAAGACGCCGGTGTCGGGACTCAGCCGCTACCTCGTCTTTTCGATGACGAAGATTCAGACGATGACCGCGGTGATGCAGCTCGTCGAGCAGGGAAAACTTTCGCTTCAGGATGAGGTTTCGAAATATCTGCCCGCGTACGGCAAATTGTTCGTTGCGGAAGAAAAGGAAGGGACCATCCGTGTTGTTCCGGCGAAGCGCCCCATGCTTGTGTGGCATTTGCTGTCGATGCAGTCCGGACTCGATTACGACCTGAACCGTCCGGGCATCCTTCTTGCAAGAAAGAAGTACGGCAACAAGGCAACCACGCGGCAGATTGTGGATTCGTTCCCGGAGACGCCGCTTTGCTTCCATCCGGGCGACCGTTTCTTATACAGCCTGAGTCACGATGTGGCGGCGGCCATCGTTGAGGTGGTGTCCGGGATGACATTTTCCGATTATTTAAGAAAGAATATCTGGAACCCGCTCGGCATGAAGCACACGGGCTTCTTCAAGCGGCATGACGCGCGGAAGAATCTCGTGCAGCAGTACATTTTTGAAAATGAAAAGATTGTTCCGATGGAGAACGACTGCAGCTACCGGCTTTCGGATGCCTATGAGAGCGGCGGCGCAGGACTTGTGAGCACGACCGAGGACTATGCGGTCCTTGCGGATACGCTTGCCTGCGGCGGCACGTCGGCCGACGGAAAGCAGATTCTTAAGCCCGAGACCATCGAAATCATCAAGACCGACCTTCTCAGTGAACAGGGGCGGAAGGATATGCATGACAACATGGGACGGTTCGAGTACGGCTATGGTTGCGGCATGCAGGTTCTCCTAAATCCGGAACTCGTCGGAACGCCGGCACCCGCTGGCGTGTTCGGCTGGGACGGCGCGGCAGGCAGCTGCTGCATCATGGACCGGAGCACCGGAAAGTCGTTGGTGTTTATGATTCACGTTCGGAATTTCGGACCCGCTTACGGGGAGATTCACCCGAAGCTTCGGGATTTACTTTTTGAATAATGAATTACAGGAGAGATAAAATGAAAAAGATTCTTGGCATTTTCCTGATTGCCGCGCTGCTTCTCGGGATGACGGCATGCGGTAAGGAAGAAACCCGGAAGGGAGCGAAAAGAAACACGGGCGACGGGACGAAACCGGCGGAGCATGAGATTAAGCAGGTGGATCCGTTTGAGTTCTATAAGCTGTTTCACGGGTTCTGGTCGGAAGTTGGAGGCGACGATTTTATAAATGTTAATGCCTATCCGGAAGGCCGGGGCTATTCGTTCGAATACGGAAACTGCGGCGGAGAGTGGGACGGATACGACGAAATTCTTTCCGTTGAGCTGGATTCGAAAGCCGGCACGTACCGGGTTCACCTGATCGGTTGGACTAATCTGTACGATTGCGATGAAGGAGAACCGGAATCACATGAATATGATATCCTGTGGCTTCCGGGCAATGACACGGCACTTCTTACGATGGAGGACGGACGGACCGTAACCTATCAGTGGGGTTTTCCGGAGGACAACTATTACAAAATGTATAATAAACCGCACATAATAGAAACATCTCAACTTGCCGACAGGGATGCGCTTGTATACCTGAGCAGAATGAGCTTAAGCGAACTTCGGGAGATATGGACGGAGTATCTTGAGGAGAGCGAATCCGGGGAAACCCATCAGGTCTATTCCGTTCCGAATAATCCCGGCCTCCGCGTAATTGTCGACGGAACCGAAGACGGTGAGATTACATCCGTGAAGGTCCGGTAATATCCGGAAATAAAAGAAGGACTGCCGCACCGTACGGTGTGACAGTCCTTTTTTGAATTCAGGAGTTGTCCGGATCAGGTACCTGCAAGCATCTTCTTGAGCGCTGCCACATCCGGAGATACCTTGTAGGCTTCTTCCTTGGTAACGAGATCCTGACGGATCAGGTTTGCAAGGTCTTCGTTCATGGTACGCATGCCGGCGCTGCGGCCTGCCTGCATCATGGCGGGAATCTGGAGTGCCTTGTTCTCACGAATCAGGTTCGTGATGGCAGGCGTTCCGATCATAACCTCGGACGCAAGTACGCGGCCCTGGCCGTCCTTACGGGGAAGCAACTGCTGCGTGAATACGCCTCGGATAACGTTTGAGAACTGGCTTCTTACCTGATCACGTCCCTCAAGCGGGCACGCGTCGATAACACGCTCGATGGTCTGCGCTGCGGAAGTGGTATGCAGCGTGGAAAGAACGAGGTGTCCGGTCTCGGCTGCGCTGATGGCGGCCTGAATGGTTTCGAAGTCACGCATCTCACCAACGAGGATAATATCGGGATCTTCACGGAGAGCGGAACGAAGCGCGGACGAGAAGTTGTCTACGTCACGGCCGACCTCACGCTGATGGATCATAGCCTTGTTGTAAGGATATACGTACTCGATCGGGTCCTCAATCGTGATGATGTGACGGGAACGGGTCTTGTTGATATAAGCAACGATGGAAGCAAGCGTCGTGGACTTACCGCTTCCGGTAGGACCGGTTACGAGTACAAGTCCGCGGGGCGTCTCAGCCATCTCCTTGATTGCCGTGGGAAGTCCCAGCTCGGCAAATGTGGGGATGTTCTGCTCTAGAAGACGGATGCTCGCCGCAAGGTTGTTTCTCTGATGATAGATGTTTGCACGAATTCTGCGGCCGTCGGGAAGCATTACACCGACGTCAAGGTCGTTGCCGGCGTCGACAAATCTTCTCTGGTCCTCGTCCAGAATCGAGTAAATCATCTCTTTGGATTCCTTTGCGCTCGGAGCGGGCTCCAGAATACGCAGTTCCCCATACCTTCTCAGTGCAAGAGAGGTGCCGACAGTAATATGAATATCCGAGCAATTAATGTCGGTTGCCATCTCCAACAGTTCTCCAAAAGTCATAGTTGCTACCCTCCTGTTTGGATTTGATGCAAGTGTCTTTTTTTATTGTAGCATATTGTTTCGGAAAATGGTATAATATATTTGTACTTTTTTCAATTTTTTTTGAAAAACGGGGACTATTGACCGAATCGGCAAAGTTTGCTATGGTAGGGAATATGATTTCGGGGTTTCCGTGAGGGAGGTTTTTCAGTTGGATCGTCAAGAATACGAACGAAAGAAAAAGGCATATCTGGCCATGAAACGGCGCAACCGCAAGATCCGCCGCATCGTGGCGTGGGTCGCGGTAATTCTCATCGCGGTATGCCTTTTTTTAGTAATAAAATCCTTCTTCGGAGACAGTAACGGCGGCGGTTCCGGCGAAACGCCCTCGGGCTCCGGCAGCCTGACGCCCGGCGGAAAGAAGCCGAAGGGTACCGACACCCCGTCACCGAGTCCTTCTCCGTCCCCGACGCCCACCCCTTCTCCGACGCCCAACGTCGTGAGTATGGTCGCCGTCGGTGATAACCTTTACGACTGGTATATGCTTGAGGACGGTTATAACCGGGAGAACAAGACATTTGACTTCAGTCACAATTACGATTACATTTCCCAGTACGTACGGATGGCGGATTTCGCAGTCGTGAATCAGGAGACGCCTCTCGGCGGCGACGAGGGATACGTCGGCGACGACTGGGAACAGAAATATTTCGGCAGCCGCACCATCTGGGGCTCCTATCACGGCTATGCGTCCTTTAACACGCCGGATGAGGTCGGACACCAGCTGGTGAAGGCCGGATTCAACATCATCACGATGGCAACCAACCACTCCTCCGACCACGGCTATAAGGCCGTACAGAATTCCGTTCTGTTCTGGAGGAATAACTATCCGGATGTTACCCTTCTCGGAATTCATGATTCGGATGCGGATCAGAAGAAGATTACGGTTGTCGAGAAGTACGGGATCAAGATCGCGCTTTTGAACTATACATACGGTCTCAACAAGGGCTCTGCCACCAACGAGGCGCCTTACAGCATTGACGTTTTGGAGGAGGCCCGCGTGCGGAACGATATCGCGAGAGCGAAGGACATGGCGGATTTCGTCGTCGTATTTCCGCACTGGGGAATCGAATACGAGATGAATTCCCTCGATGAGAAGCAGAGACGCTTCACGAAGATTTTCCTCGAGTGCGGCGTAGACGCCGTAGTAGGCGCGCATCCGCACATCTGCCAGAAAATGGAATGGCTCACGGGCGAGGACGGACACCGCATGGTGGTGTACTACTCCCTCGGCAACTTCATATCCATCTTCAAGCAGTCGGAATGCAACCTCGAAGGAATGGCTTATCTCGAGTTCTATAAAGAGGGCGATAAGAAGGAAGTCCGTGAGGGCACGATCATTCCTCTTGTGAACCATTGGGAGTACTGCAATACCCCCATCGGAACCGGTGTGAACAACGGAAAGAACTTCCGTGTGTACGCGCTTCAGGATTATTCGGAGGAACTTGCCAAGCAGCACGGCTGCCGGCAGTACGGCAAAGGAAGCTCCTTCACCTATGCATATATGCAGAAGCTGGCAACACAGCTTTGGGGAGACAACATCAAGGTCGTTGACTGGAACGACATTAACGGAATCAAGCTCAGATAGGGAGCAGGGCTCCTTTACGGGCGGCAAATGTAACGGCAGAATGCTGTGTTGGAGCAGCAAAACGGGAACAGGAGAACAGCTATGACCGGTGCGGAAATCGTAATCCGAAGTCTTCATGAGCAGGGTGTAACGACGGTGTTCGGGTATCCCGGCGCGACCAACCTCGCGCTTTATGATGCCCTGTGCAAACGCCACGACATCCGGCACGTTCTGACCGCGCACGAGCAGGGCGCCTGCCACGCGGCGGACGGCTATGCGAGAGTGAGCGGAAAGCCCGGCGTCTGCATGGCGACGAGCGGTCCCGGCGCGACCAATCTCGTAACCGGCATCGCAACGGCGATGATGGACAGCGTTCCGCTTGTGGCGATCACCTGCAACGTTTCCGTGAATTCCATCGGCAAGGACAGCTTCCAGGAGGTGGATATTGCTGGTGTTGCAATGCCCATTACCAAACACAGTTTCATCGTTAAGAATGTGGAGAATCTTGCGGATACTATCCGTAAGGCATTTGCGATAGCGAAAAACGGTCGTCCCGGCCCGGTGCTGGTGGATATAACCAAGGATGTTACCGCAGCTGTTTATGAATATACTCCGCTCACTCCTGCAGAACCCGAGAGAAAAGCCCGCTATACAGAAGAGGATCTTGATACTGTAGCCGAACTGATCAGTGCATCAAAGAAACCTTTTATCTATCTTGGAGGTGGCTCGATTCTTTCCGGGGCATCCGGTGAAGTTGCTGAATTGGCAGAATTGATCGATGCACCTGTATGTGATACTTTGATGGCTAAGGGTGCTTTTAACGGGAAGAGTCCCAGATATACCGGAATGATCGGTATGCACGGAACAAAGACTTCGAATCTCGGAGTTTCTGAATGTGATCTGCTTGTTGCACTCGGAGCAAGATTTTCAGACAGAGTTATCGGTAATCCTTCGAAGTTCGCGTCAAATGCCAAAATTGTGCACATAGATATCGATGCTGCCGAGGTAAATAAGAATATCAGAGTTGACGCGTCTCTTATAGGTGATCTCAAGGCAACACTTCAGGAGCTTAATGCTCTTATTCCCAAGCAGGATCATCCGGAGTGGATGAATAAGATTGATGATTTAAAGGCTCTTTATCCCCTTAAATACGATAAGAGCGAGCTTTCTTGCCCTTATGTGATCCAGATGCTCGATAAGGTTACCGATGGAAAAGCTGTGATCACAACGGATGTAGGCCAGCATCAGATGTGGGCGGCTCAGTATTATACATACACAAAACCCCGCACATTTCTTTCATCCGGCGGTCTCGGAACTATGGGATACGGTCTCGGAGCCTGCATAGGCGCTCAGGTGGGGCGTCCCGATGATATCTGCGTTAATATAGCCGGAGACGGATGCTTCAGAATGAACATGAACGAGCTTGCAACCGCTTCAAGATATAATATCCCTATCATTGAGATCGTCTTTAATAACCATGTACTTGGTATGGTACGTCAGTGGCAGGATCTCTTCTATGGTAAGAGATTTTCACAGACCACACTTAATGATAAGGTTGATTTTATTAAAGTTGCGCAGGGACTGGGAGTGACTGCATTTAAGCTTGAAAAAGCACAAGACGTGGAAAAAGTCCTTAAAGAAGCGCTTGCAGTGAAGGGGCCGGTATTTATCGAGGCTGTTATCGATTCTGATGACAAAGTATGGCCTATGGTAGCACCGGGAGCTGCGATAAGTGAGGTCTTTGACAAGACAGACCTTAAGTAAAACCCTTTTTGTATCGAAACGACTGCCTGTGA
>DBWJ01000003.1:0-27189 GCA_002308955.1 Lachnoclostridium sp. UBA1241
CTTTCCTACGCGCTGTTCCCGCAGGTTGCTACCGAGTTCTTCAAGTACCGTCAGGCGCAGCAGACCGGCGTTGACGTAACGAAGGCCGACGCAGCTACCAAGGCATATCCGGTATAGCATTTGCCGCATCAAAAAACAGGAATTCAGCCGTCCGAGGCAATCGGGCGGCTGTTTTTTTTGTGGAAGCGGAGAAACGCAAGCTTTTGGGGGGAACAGAACTCGGAGCAAAACGTATGTCTGAATGAAATGGTTTCTAAGTGACACCGAGGGATTATTATGGTATAATGATTTAAATCTACTTTTTGAATTGAGAAGAGCTCACGGGGAGAATGAATATGAAAACGGAACTCGTCAGTCTGTCGGAGAAAAACCTGGGGCAGTGCCTTTCCTTGAAGGTTTCAAAGGAGCAGGCACAGTACATTTCCTCCGTTGAGGATTCGCTTCGGGCGGCGGAAGAGGAAGGGAGCATTGCCCGTCCCTTTGCCATATGCGCGGACGGAAGGGTGGTCGGTTTCACTGTGCTCGTTTTGGATGAAGCGTATGAAGACCCGAACGACCGCTACTGGCTTTGGAAATTCATGATTGACGAGAACTTACAGGGGAAAGGATACGGAACGGCTGCCCTGCAGGAGGTCATTCGCTATTTTAAAGAGCACGGGGCAGGCTACATCCGGCTCTCCACCAAAGAAACCAATCGGGGCGCGCTGTCCATGTACCGAAAAGCGGGATTTCGTGATACGGGGGAGATGAACGATGAGGAAATCGTCCTTCAGCTTGACCTGACGGAAGAATGAAGGATATACGATAACAAAGTAACAGGAGGAGGTTTTATGAGGGATTTTACAAGACTTGACAATCTGCTTGATGGATTCGTGGCAAATGGGACGAACCCCGGCTGCGCGGTTGCAATCATGCAGGGGGATGAGCTGATTTACCACAAGGAAGCGGGCTACGCGGATATCGAATCCGGAAAGAAGGTGGATATTCACAGCATGTTCAGCCAGGCTTCCACGACGAAGCTGTTTACGTATGCCATCCTCGGAATGATTTATGAGGAAGGCAAATTCCTGTTCAGCGATCCGCTTTCTACTTACCTGCCGGAGTGGAAGAATACGAAGAAGTATGTGACGCTTCCGAACGGCGAGGTGAATACGGCACCGCTTGATCGGCCAATCACGATTCGCGACGCGGTTGCGATGATGTGCGGACTTCCGTACTGTATGGTTCCGGCTGTCGATCCCGATACTCCTACGCTCGGCGCGATGAGCCGGCAAATGGCGGAGCTTCTTAAGAAGGGTCCGAGCACGATTGCCGAGGAAGTGCGTGTTATGGCGGATGTTCCGGTTATGTTCGAGCCCGGTTCCCACTGGCAGTACGGTTTCGGCTCCGAAATTACGGGCGTCCTTGTAGAGACCTTTGAGGGAAAGCCTCTTCGGGAAGTATTCAAGGACCGGCTGATCGACCCGCTGGAGCTGGCCGACACGGATACCTTTGCGAGAGAATGGAACAAGGACCGTATCGTAACGAACTACGCGAAGAAGGGGCCGGGGCAGTTTGAGGCAACACCGAATTTTTCGATGCTGGATGCGGACAGCGTTCCGGCAGGCGCACGTCCGAACCTTCTGACAAGCGCCCATGATTTCGCCGTGTTCATGCAGATGCTTGCAAACGGCGGCACCTATAAGGGAAAGAAATTCCTCGGAAGCGGCACGGTTGCGATGCTTCACGAGAACCAGCTCGGCCCCGTGCAGCTTAAGGATTTCGAGAATGATTATCTGGCCGGTTACGGCTACGGACTCGGTTTCCGCACGCTGATGACGCAGAAATACGGCCACAACGGCCATATCGGTGACTTCGGCTGGACCGGAGGAACCGGTATCTGGGTGGAAGCGGATCCGGTCGACCGGTTCGCGGTTGCCTATATGCACAACATGCGCCCGAACGAGGAACTGTACCATCATCACCGGGTACGCGCGGTCGTGAACGGGATTATGCTGTAGAGCGAGAAGTGCTTTGCAGGAAGGATTATGCTGTAGAGCGGATTACGGCACAGACAGAATCATGATGATAAAGGAAGAAGCATGAGTGGAGCGGAGCAATTACAACCGATCTGCCGAAGGTTTCTTAAGGAGGATCCGGTTTCTGCGGAGCCCCTTGAAGAAGGGCACATTAACGACACGTATCTAGTAAGGACCGATTCCGGAAAGTATGTGCTGCAGCGCCTCCAGAAAAAGATGGACCCGAAACGCCTGATCTATAATTACGGGCTGTACGCGCCGGTTTTCGAAGCGCATGGTTTCCTGTATCCGAAGTGGCTTCGGGACGAAGCCGGAGAGTACTTCCATACGGACGAGTGCGGCGACCGGTGGCGGATGTACCCGTACATCGAAGGCGAGGTACTCAGCACGCCGCTTACAAAGGAGCAGCTTTTCGCCTGCGGGCAGGGACTTGCGCGGGTACACCGGATTCTTAAAGAACTTCCCGGAGCTCCGCAGGCAGTATATCCGATCCTTCATGACCTTCGGTATTACTACGACCGCTACCTGGAACTCCTTAACGGCGGAGACATCATGGAAGAGAATCGGGACCCTGCGGTGGAAGCGAAGCTTTCGGAAAGACTCGGAGCGTTTCTTTCGGTTCGGTCTGACTGCCCCGAAAACAATCCGGGAGAGGGCGGCGCGCCGAATTGCATTGCGCCGGCAAATGATATCGCAATCATCCACGGTGACGCGAAGCTTTCGAATATGCTGTTTCGAAACGGACAGGTTGTCGGGATGTTAGACCTCGATACCGTCATGGCCGGCTCCGTAACGGAGGAACTCGCCGACTGCATCCGTTCCTGCTGCGTGAACAGAGGAACCTTTGACCGGGAAGCGGCAGACATTCTTGCTGACGGTTACCGAAGCGGGGCCGCAGATGCCCTCGCCGACGGGGAGCAAAGCGGGGAAGCAGAAGTCCCGTCGGCGGTGTCACATTTGCCGCAGGCATTCAATAAGATTCATCTCGAGCTGGCGCTTCGCTACTATACGGACGCGCTTTCGAAGGAAAAACATTTTAAAGAACGGTATCCGGGCTACCGGCTCGAAAGAGTGCGGGAGCTGCTCGGAGTAACATGGAGGTAATTATGGCAGAGAGACCGACGCCGCCCTGGGCGGACCAGATGCCGGAAGGCAGTTTTATTTCGTACGGACCGAGCTATGAGGTCGGAAAGTATTTTGACCGGTTTTCCAAGGATTATTATACTGCTGCGGACGGGACGAAGATGAAGTATTATTTCTTCGACCCGACCGGATACGGATTCCCGAAGGGGAAGAGTTATCCGGTTCTCATATATTTCCACGGAAAGAGTAATGCGCTTGAGGGGGATATCTGCATTAACTATACGGGAGCGGAGCTCTACGCTTCGGATGCCTACCAGCAGGCTATGGGCGGCGCGTATATCCTGATCCCGATTGCCAATGAGTACCGCGACGAAGAAGGCAGAACGCAGGGAACCTGGGCGAAGGAATATATTGAGCCGACGCATGAGCTGATCACGAACGTACTGCGGGAGCGCGGGGCGGATAAGGGCTTACGGTTTCTGTTCGGCAATTCCGCCGGAGCAAGGTTCGTGTTCCGTATCGCGGACGCATACCCGGACGCTTATGACGTGCTGATTCCGGTCGGTACGGTCGACATTTCGACCGACGAGCGGCTCGATGCTTTCGATGCAAATGACATATGGCTTTTCTACGCAGAGGGCAAACGCGACGAATTCAACCGTTTTTCGGAGGATGTCGTGCCGCGCATGCCCAGACTTCAGGCGATGAAGCACTGCTTCATGTTCAACCCTGACTGGGTTTACAACGGGGACCACGGAATTGCGTCCATCAACTTCGGAATCGAGATGGGGCAGCACTGCCTGATGAATGCGATGCAGTCTAACCTGATGTTCGCCGACGGCACGCCGATGGACGAGCGGCTTCCGAAGGGAATGACCGGGTGGATTGCGGACGTAGTGAAGGAACGGGGAAATGAACGGTAAGAAACCGACAATCTATCTTGATCACGCGGCGACATCGGCCGTGTCCGAGCGCGCTTATCAGGCGATGCTTTCGTATCTCAGAGAACAGTTCGGAAACCCGTCGAGCTTACACGCGCCGGGACTTGCCGCGAAGAAGGCTATCCAGACGTCGCGCGCGGATATCGCTTCCCTTATGGGATGTGCGACCAATGAGATACTTTTCACCTCAGGCGGCACCGAGTCGGACAACTGGGCGATTGAGGGGTATCTGTTCGGAAACCCGAAAGCGGGGAAACACATTATTACTTCGGCAATCGAGCACCCGGCGGTGCTTCGGACCTGCGAGTTTATGAAGCGGTTCGGATATGAACTGACGGTGCTTTCGGTAACCGGAGAGGGTATTGTTACACCTGAATCGGTACGCGCGGCAATCCGCCCAGACACCGCTTTGATTACGATTCAGACAGCCAACAACGAAATCGGAACGATTCAGCCGATTGCGGAAATCGGCGTGATAGCGGCGGAGCACGGAGTTGCTTTCCATACCGATGCCGTGCAGGCAGTCGGGACGCTTCCTTTACGGTTATCCGAACTTCCGGTTACAATGCTTTCCGCAAGCGGCCACAAATTCGGCGCCCCGAAGGGCATCG
This sequence comes from Lachnoclostridium sp. UBA1241, assembly GCA_002308955.1. Taxonomy (GTDB): domain Bacteria; phylum Bacillota; class Clostridia; order Lachnospirales; family Lachnospiraceae; genus ISDg. Next base: position 4,654 of record DBWJ01000003.1, read on the forward strand.
GCTTCCTTTACGTAAAGAGCGGCACGAAGCTGGAGCCGCTTCTTCACGGCGGTCCGCAGGAGAAGCGCATGCGCGCCGGCACGGAGAATGTTCCCGGAATTGTCGGTATGGCAGCAGCGCTTAAGGAAGCTTTCGGGCAGGATTACCGAAAGGTCGAAGAACTCCGCAATTATATGCAGCAAAGGATCACGGCGGAGATTCCCGATGTACGCGTGAACGGAGCGACGGAGATACCCGGCTCGTGTCCGAGCGAGGCAACAGCTGAAGCAGGGCAAGTCTCACGTCGTCTACCCGGAAACCTTAATGTAAGCTTCGGCGGCGTGGAAGCCACCTCGGTACTGGTATTCTTAGACCTTGCCGGCATTGCCGCCTCGGGAGGTTCAGCATGCTCGTCCGCGGAGAACAAACCTTCCGAAGTGCTTCAGGCCATCGGTGTTACGGAACCGTACCTGTCCGGAACGGTTCGTTTCACATATTCCGCAGAGAACTCTAAGGAAGAAGCGGACTACGTGGTGGATGTACTGAAGAAAGCCGTGAAGAAACTGCGCGGATAAACCGTCAATTCAAAAGAGTATTCATCTGAGTCCCCGGCGGGCGTTCCGCCGGGGGCATTTTTCGTTGCATTTCAAACACGAATGGCGTATACTAAAAAGAGATACCTGTGGGGATTTGTGTGGCATTTTCCGAAGGAGAATGCAGAAAGGGGGACTTATGAAACGTTCAACAAAATGGATCATTGCCGCGGCAGCGGCAGCNNACGGCAGCAGCTGTGGTTGCGGTGACTGTCATCGTGCTTGTGGTGTCCGGCGTGTTCAGGAAGGATCCGGATGACGATAAGAAGAAGCGGACGGAGCAGGATAAGTTTCTGCTCGCTGCGGCGGTTTATCCGGAATTCAAGAGCAATCCGAAGATGCCGGAGCTTGAGCATGACGAAGATTATTACTACGAGCATGAGGAAGAGTTAGATAAGCTTTACGAGCTTTACGAGGCTTACGAGGAGCAGGCGGAAGCCTATGCGGAAGAACTTGTCGAACTGCGAAAAGACCTTGAGGCGTACGGACAGGACAAGGCCGTCGGCGCGGTGGCGGATTTCACGCAGGCGAGCATGCAGGTGCTGCTTTCCGACCGGAACGGCGCGAACCGCGTGTATTCGCCGATCAATATCTATCTGATGCTCGGCATGCTTTCGGAGATCACCGACGGCAACTGTCGGCAACAGCTCCTTGACCTTGCGAAGGCAGACAGCGTGGAAGACCTCCGCGAACGCTCGAAAGCGCTTTGGAACAGCCTGTACCAAAGCAACGGCGACTCAAAATGCGTGCTCGCCTCATCCTTCTGGCTTTCGGACGACCTCGAGGGCTCCTATAACAAAAAGACATTGGACATTCTCGCGAAGGATCATCGCGCGTCCGCTTTCTCGGGACAGATGGGAAGCGAAGAATATAATGATGAGCTCCATGAGTGGATCAACAGCCAGACCGGGAATCTTCTTGAGGAAGCGGCCGGCAATCTGAAGTTCGACAGGGATACGGTTGCCGCCCTCGTAACGACGATTCTTTACGAAGCCAAATGGGACGAGGTCTTTTATGAGGACAGAACCACCCCGGATACGTTCCATGCAAAGTCCGGCGATGTGACGGCGAATTTCATGCACGAAAAGCAATTCGGCAGGTACTATTACGGAGACAACTTTAAGGCCGTCTTCAAGGACCTGAATTATGATTACGCCGGCAGCCTCGGGACCATGTGGTTTATTCTTCCGGAGGAGGGCACCGGTGTGGATGCGCTTCTTTCCGACCCGCAGCTTAAACAGTTGATTTCCGAGCTCGAGGGCTATGAAAACGCGGGCACCGCGACGATTAATTTCGCGGTTCCGAAGTTTGATATTTCCTATGATACAAGCATTATCGATCCTTTGCGGAAAATGGGAGTGACAGACCTTTTCGATCCCGGAAAGGCTGACTTTTCGCCGCTTATGGACGATGATTCGCTGTTTGTTGACCAGGCGGAGCATGCCGCACGGCTGATGATTGACGAAGACGGCGTGAAAGCTGCGGCGTTCACATTTGTCAGCGAAAGCAAATCCGCGAAGCCGGAGGAGACTGAGGTTTTGGACTTCAAGCTGGACCGTCCGTTCCTTTTCGTTCTCTGCTCCGATACCGGCATCCCGCTTTTCGTAGGCGTGGTGGAGAATCCGCTGCTGCCTTAGGCGGGGACTGATCGCTGTCGCCGAGTCCGTTGCATTTTCCGTAGGGACGGAGTATACTTGTTTTATTGAATGAATCGCGCGTAATGATATAAAGATCTGATAGAGTGGTAGTAGTTCGGGAGGTCTGTGGTTATGGAATTTCTGCAGAGTATCCAACTGGATTTGATGGCAGCATTGATCGGTATCAGTGCGGCCTTTGCGGTGCTGGTCGTCTTCTCTAAGGCACTCCCGAAGAGAAGACGTCTGGTCATCACTGCCATCGAGCTGCTTTCCGTGATTCTTCTTGTTTTTGACCGGTTTACCTATATCTATAACGGGGATCCGACGGAGTTCGGATTTCTTCTGCACCGCCTCGGGAATCTCGTAATCTTTGCGCTGATGCCCATGTGTTCGTTTGTCTTTTCCCATTACATTATGAATCTGGTGGCGGAAGAGCATCCGCAGAACAAGACGCCGAAACGCCTTTGGTTTGTTATGGTGCTTTCCTTTATCGGTGTTCTTGTGGTGCTGGCGGCGCATTTTACGGACTGGTTCTATTATTATGATGAAGCGCACGTGTATCACCGCGGAGATGGCTTTTTATTCTGCTTCGCCGTTCCAATCGTCTCCATCGTGATCCTTATCTGGGTGGTATTCGAATACCGGCATTATTTCAGCCGGATCATCTTCGTGTCGCTTCTTCTGTTCTTGCTGGGGCCGATTGTCGCGGCGGTTGTGCAGGTGTTTACCTACGGGCTGTCGCTTCTGAATATCGCGATTGCGGTTACGTCGATTCTGATCTATCTGTTTGCTTACCTGGATATTAATGAGAAGGTGGAGCGCGCGAACCGGAGTAAGATCGAGTATCTCGATGAACGGAGAAAGCTTTCGGAGCGGCTTTTCGAACAGACCGCCAAGGCGCTTGCAAACTCCATCGATGCCAAGGATGAATACACAAGAGGTCATTCCATGCGTGTCGCGGAGTATTCCGAAAAGATTGCGCGTCACCTCGGCAAAGGTGACGAGGAATGCCGCCGGATCTATTACACGGCGCTTCTCCATGACGTAGGTAAGATCGGTATCGCGGACAGCATCATCACGAAGAACGGACGGCTGACCGCGGATGAGTACAACGAAATCAAGAAGCATCCGGTAATCGGCAATCAGATTCTTTCGAGCATCAGCGACTATCCGTTTCTGGGCGTCGGCGCGCATTACCATCACGAGCGTTTTGATGGGCGCGGCTATCCGGAGGGCTTAAAGGGCGAGGAGATTCCGGAGGTTGCGAGGATTATTTCGGTTGCGGACGCATACGATGCGATGACATCCAACCGAAGCTATCGATCCGCAATCCCGCAGCAGATCGTGCGTGAGGAAATCGTCAAGAATGCCGGAACGCAGTTCGATCCCGTCTGTGCCAAGGCAATGCAGTATCTGATTGACATTGATAACAATTATACAATGAAGGAATGCACTGCGGCCAATGAAGTCAGCGAAAGCGGGAAGCTGTTTTGCGAGGAATTCGCAAGCGCGGTTTCGGACGGAATTCTGGTTCTTTCCCACTGGATTACGGTAAGCTTTGACTATGAAACCGAAGAAAGCGGAGAGGACGCCTGCCCGGCAGCCTTTCTGTTTGATTCCCTGGATACCCGCTATTACCGGGACGAGATGTCGGTTCCCGAGATGTTCTCCCTGGAATACGGAAGAATCCGCTTCGACGGAAATGTCATAACAAAGGGCGCAAGAAAGATCGAAGTCCGGAAGTCCGGAACAGACGGCGGAAGCATACCGAAGACATTCGGAGCGGGCGAGGGCATTGCACGGAAGATATCTGAAGCGGGCGACGGCAGCACAGCGAAAGGACCGGGGCCCGGAAAGCACACCTATACGATCGAAGCGGTCCGCATCAAGGATCACGGCCTGTTCCGGATTCATAACGGCGCGGAAACCTTCGATGTCATCGTTGCATTTCCCGACTGTACGCGCCACTGCTATATCGGACTTACGGGCGCGCACTGTACGATCAGTAACATTAAGATTACGCACGCGGAGGAGGATGCCCCCGCGGACACCATTCCGCGAATTGCCGAGGAGATTAACTTTATTAAGGAAAACGAAGGCGATATTCCGAATGTGCAGATAGATGCCTTCCGCACCGATGCTTCGAAGGGCATCAAGGTTACCGATAACCTGACGATCACGTTCCATTCGATGAGTCTTCCGACGGCGCGGCTCATATGGCACTGCCCGTACATCCTCCTGTTCCGCTCCGACGACGGCAAGGTAAAGGGACCCAACTATCACGAAATCGGGCTCGTTCGGCTGGACGGAGAGTACTGGGACGGGGAAAATGTAAAAAACATGTCCACAACGACGAAGAAATCGGACTTCTGCGGCTGGGAGGCATGGAAGAATGCCCATAAGGAAGGCATTGACGTATCCGTGTCCCTGACCAGACGCGGCAATACGATTACCGTTACGACCGAGAATCTCGGCGTCCGGGTTGAGAATATGACGATACTTCCCGAGGAAGCGGGAGATGCCTATGTTGCCATCACAGGCGACCAGTGTGCGATCACGAATATACGGATTATCCGACCGGAGCCGGTATAACCGCGGTCGTTAAAAATCGGAAGAAAGATTGATTCAGACGGGGGTTTTGCGATTTGCAAAATCCCCGAAATTTATGCTTGCATTTTATTTTTCGTTGTGTTATAATCGGTTTCGCTGTGACGTGATAGCTGTGAAGCGTGAGGTTGCCGGCCGAAAGGTCGGGTTTTCCGTGGAGCGAATGTCATGAGTTCATTCTGGCGACAAGTCACTGTACTTTCTACAACATTTTCTGCCAATCGAGGCAGATAAAACGTGCGAAACGAATGTTGTTCAAGGAACAGAGCCAAGCAGCAATGCTTGGTATTCTTTTCCAAGAAACAGGAAACACACGGTTGAGTGTACAGGCACCACTTGTTGTACTTTACCCACTGAGTGCGAAAAGGAGGCGCTATTTTTATGGCAAGCAATGTAATGCGAATCACATTGAAGGCTTATGATCATCAGTTGATTGATGCATCTGCCGCGAAGATCGTGGAGAACGCGAAGAAGACCGGTTCTAAGGTAAGCGGACCTGTTCCGTTGCCGACGAAGAAGGACGTTGTAACGATTCTCCGTGCTACTCACAAGTATAAGGATTCCCGTGAGCNNCACAAGAGACTGATCGACATCATCAACCCCGGCGAGAAGACCATTGAGGCTCTTCAGCGCTTGGAGATGCCCGCCGGTGTATTCATCGGCATCAAGATGATCGCCAAATAAATCATCTTGTAATTTAGAATGACCCTTTCGGGGGTCCGCTGTAGATTTCACAGGAGGAAAAAGAAATGAAGAAAGCTATTTTAGCTACTAAGGTCGGAATGACCCAGGTCTTCGCTGAAGACGGTTCGTTCATTCCGGTGACCGTTCTGCAGGCCGGTCCGTGCCCTGTTGTTCAGGTTAAGACGGCAGAGAAGGATGGCTATGACGCAGTTCAGGTCGGCTTCGGCGACATCAGAGAGAAGCTGGTTAATAAGCCGAATAAGGGACATTTTGCCAAGGCAAATGTGACCGTTAAGAGATTTCTCAAGGAGTTCCGCTTTGAGAATGCCGCAGAGTACAGCGTAGGTCAGGAGATCAAGGCTGACATCTTCTCTGCAGGCGACAAGATTGACGCAAGCGGCGTAAGCAAAGGTAAAGGTTACGCAGGCGCAATCAAGCGTTTCGGTCTTTCGAGAGGACCGATGGGACATGGTTCCAAGTACCACAGACATGCAGGTTCCAACGGACCGGCAACGACCCCCGGCCGTGTTTTCAAAGGAAAGCACATGCCCGGACAGATGGGTAACGTTAATGTTACGGTACAGAACCTCGAAGTCGTTCGCGTGGATGTTGAGAACAACATGATCCTCGTGAAGGGTGCCGTTCCCGGTGCCAAGAAGTCCCTGGTTATCCTGAAAGAAACCGTTAAGAGCGGAAAGTAATCTTGAGAAAGGAGGATCAAATCAATGGCAAACGTTAAACTTTATAATAAAGAAGGCGCTGAGGTCGGAACGCTCGACCTGAACGACAGCATCTTCGGCGTAGAAGTAAACACCCACCTGATGCATCTTGCGGTTGTAAGCCAGCTCGCTAACAAGCGTCAGGGAACCCAGAGCGCTTTGACCCGCTCCGAAGTAAGCGGTGGCGGAATCAAGCCCTGGAGACAGAAGGGAACCGGTCGTGCCCGTCAGGGTTCCATCCGTTCTCCTCAGTGGAAGGGCGGCGGCGTAGTATTTGCCCCGAAGCCCAGAGATTATTCCGTAAAGATGAATAAGAAGGAAAAGGCCGGCGCTATCAAGTCCGCCCTTACCTCAAGAGTAGCAGAGGACAAGATCTTCGTTATGGAAGACCTTGCCTTCGATGAGATCAAGACGAAGCAGGTTAAGTCCATGCTTGACAAGCTTTCTCTTGACAAGGCACTGATTGTTACCGCGGATAAGGATGAGAACGTAATTCTCTCCGCAAGAAACCTTCCGGGTGTCCGCACCGTAACAAGCAACGCTATCAACGTATTCGATATCCTGAAGTATTCCAATCTGGTAATCACCAAGGATGCGGTAGCGAAGATCGAGGAGGTGTATGCATAATGGCAGACCTTAAGTATTACGACGTTATCCTTAAGCCTGTGGTAACCGAGAAGAGCATGAACTCCATGGCGGAGAAGAAGTACGTTTTCTATGTAAATCCCGATGCCACGAAGACTCAGATTGCTGAGGCTGTTGAGAAGATGTTTGCAGGCACCAAGGTTGCCAAGGTAAACACGATGAACCTTGCCGGCAAGAACCGCGCACGTAACACCAGAAGCGGCCGGATCGAGGGAAAGACCTCCGAGAAGAAGAAAGCTATCGTGCAGCTGACTGCTGACAGCGCCGATATCGAGCTCTTCACCGGACTGTAGGATTGAACGAAAGGAGTTACAGCAATGGGAATTAAAAAATTTACCCCGTATACACCTTCGAGAAGAAACATGACCTGCTCCGATTTCGCTGAAATTACGAGCAAGACCCCCGAGAAGTCCTTGTGTGTATCCCTGAAGAAGACCGCAGGTCGTAACAACCAGGGTAAGATCACGGTAAGACACATCGGCGGCGGCAGCAGAAGGCAGTACCGGATTATTGATTTTAAGAGAAAGAAAGACGGCGTACCGGCAGTGGTTAAGACCATCGAGTACGATCCGAACAGAACCGCCAACATCGCTCTGATCTGCTACGCAGACGGCGAGAAGGCATATATCCTTGCACCTCTTGGACTTGAAGTCGGCCAGACCGTTATGAACGGTGAGAACGCCGAGGCGAGAGTCGGCAACTGCCTGCCTCTTGCAAACATCCCGATCGGTGCTCTTGTACACAACGTTGAGCTTTATCCCGGCAAGGGCGGGCAGTTCGTTCGCGCAGCCGGCAACAGCGCACAGCTGATGGCTAAGGAAGGCAAGTACGCAACCCTCCGTCTCCCCTCCGGTGAGATGAGAATGGTTCCGATCATCTGCCGCGCCACCATCGGCCAGCTTGGAAACATTGACCATGAGCTTGTCAGCATCGGCAAGGCAGGTCGCAAGCGCCATATGGGCATTCGTCCTACCGTTCGCGGTTCCGTAATGAACCCGAATGATCACCCGCACGGCGGTGGTGAAGGTAAGTGCGGTATCGGTCGTCCCGGTCCGAGCACTCCTTGGGGTAAGCCTGCTCTCGGTCTTAAGACCCGTAACAAGAAGAAGGCTTCCAATAAGCTCATCATCCGCAGAAAAGACGGCAGCGTCATCAAGACGAAATAAACAGGAGGTAACCATATATGGCACGTTCTTTGAAAAAGGGACCTTTTGCAGATCAGTATCTGCTTGACAAGGTTGATGCAATGAACAAGAGCGGTGACAAGAGTGTCCTTAAGACCTGGTCACGCCGCTCCACGATTTTCCCTACATTTGTCGGACATACGATTGCGGTATATGACGGAAGAAAGCATGTTCCGGTATACGTAACCGAAGATATGGTCGGCCATAAGCTCGGCGAGTTCGTTGCCACCAGGACCTTCCGCGGTCATGGAAAAGACGAGAAGAAGGGTAAGAAGTAATTAAGCCCTGTTCCAAAACATTTTGCGCTGGATGCGCAGGAAGACTTACTAACGGAGAACCGTTAACATGAAAAGGAGGTACACATCCGATGGCAAAAGGACATAGATCCCAGATTAAGAGAGAAAGAAATGCCAACAAGGACAAGAGACCGAGCGCTAAGCTTTCTTACGCACGTGTTTCCGTTCAGAAGGCATGTTTCGTTCTCGATGCGATCAGAGGCAAGGATGTACAGACAGCACTTGGTATTTTGGCATATAACCCCAGATATGCTTCCAGATTAATTGAAAAGTTACTCAAGTCCGCAGTTGCGAACGCGGAGAACAACAACGGCATGGATTCCTCGAAGCTCTTTGTTTCCGAGTGTTATGCCAACGAGGCTCCCACGATGAAGAGAATTCATCCGAGAGCACAGGGCAGAGCTTACCACATTCTGAAGAGAATGAGTCACATTACCGTCGTGTTGGACGAGAGATAGGAGGAAGAGCATGGGACAGAAAGTTAATCCGCACGGCCTGAGAGTCGGCATTATCAATGACTGGGATTCCCGTTGGTATGCAGAGGCAGATTTCGCTGACAACCTTGTAGAAGACCAGAAGATCAGAAAGTTCCTGAAAACGAAGTTGGCTGCCGCAGCAATTTCCGATACGGAAATCGAGCGCACTTCCGATAAGATCAAGATCATCGTTCACACGGCTAAGCCCGGTGTTGTAATCGGTAAGGGTGGCCAGGAGATTGAGAAGCTGAAGGCAGAAGTGCAGAAGCTTACCACTAAGAAAGTAAACCTCGAGATCAAAGAGATCAAGAGACCCGATAACTGTGCTCAGCTTGTTGCCGAGAACATCGCGCAGCAGCTTGAGAACCGTGTTTCCTTCCGTCGTGCCATGAAGTCCTGCATGGGCAGAACCATGAAGTCCGGCGCAAAGGGAATCAAGACCACCTGTTCCGGTCGTCTCGGCGGTGCCGATATCGCCCGTTCCGAGAGCTACAGCGACGGTACCATTCCGTTGCAGACACTGCGTGCCGATATCGACTATGGCTTTGCCGAGGCTGATACGACATACGGTAAGGTCGGCGTTAAGGTTTGGATTTATCACGGTGAAATTCTTCCCCGCAAGGGAAATTCCAAGAAGGAAGGAGCGGATAAATAATGTTAATGCCTAAGAGAGTGAAACGGCGTAAGCAGTTTCGTGGAAGCATGAGAGGCAAGGCCCTCAGAGGTAATTTCATCTCGAACGGTGAATACGGCATTGTTGCAACCGAGCCTTGCTGGATTAAGTCAAATCAGATTGAAGCGGCACGTATTGCCGTAACCCGTTACATTAAGCGTGGCGGTCAGGTTTGGATCAAGATCTTCCCTGACAAGCCCGTAACCGCGAAGCCGGCTGAAACCCGAATGGGTTCCGGTAAAGGCTCCACTGAGTACTGGGTAGCAGTTGTAAAGCCCGGACGTGTTCTTTTCGAGATTGCCGGCGTTTCCGAAGAGACGGCAAGAGAGGCACTCCGCCTTGCAACCTACAAGCTGCCTTGCAAGTGTAAGGTTGTAAGTAAGGCAGACCTTGAAGGAGGTGCGAACTAATGGCAACGAAGACTAAGAGCTTTTTGGAGGATTTGAACTCCAAGACCGTAGCAGAGCTTAACAGCGAGCTGGTTGCCGCCAAGAAGGAACTCTTCAACCTGAGATTCCAGAACGCTACGAACCAGCTTGAGAATACAAGCAGAATTAAGGAAGTTCGCAGAAACATCGCAAGAATTCAGACGGTTATTACCGCGAAGAATTCCGCGAACTAATCGGCCTCGAAAGGAGAATTCTCATGGAAAGAAATTTGAGAAAAGTACGTACCGGTAAGGTCGTAAGTGATAAGATGGACAAGACCATCGTCGTTGCTGTTGTCGACAACGTAAAGCATCCCCTTTACAACAAGATCGTTAAGAGAACATACAAGCTGAAGGCTCATGACGAGAACAACGAATGCAAGATCGGTGATCGCGTAAAGGTTATGGAGACAAGACCTCTCTCGAAGGATAAGAGATGGAGACTTGTTGAAATCGTAGAAAAGGCAAAATAATCATTTTCGGGGGATCCCGAAGAGATTACGAAAGGAGATTTTCGCTATGATTCAAACAGAAACCAGACTTAAGGTTGCTGATAATACCGGCGCGAAAGAATTGCTCTGCATTCGTGTAATGGGCGGTTCCACCAGACGCTATGCCGGTATTGGTGATATCATTGTTGCCGCAGTTAAGGATGCTGCCCCCGGCGGTGTTGTTAAGAAGGGCGACGTAGTAAAGGCAGTTGTTGTTCGTACCGTGAAGTCCGTTCGCCGGAAGGATGGTTCCTACATCCGTTTTGACGAGAACGCGGCTGTTATCATCAAAGACGATTTGACCCCCAAGGGTACCCGTATCTTTGGACCCGTAGCAAGAGAGCTTCGTGACAAGAAGTTCATGAAGATTGTTTCCCTTGCTCCGGAAGTATTATAGGAGGTGTCAGCATGAATAAGATTAAAAAAGGTGACATCGTTAAGATCATTACCGGCAAGGATAAGGGTAGTGAGGGCAAGGTGCTTGATGTTGCTGACGGCAAGGTACTTGTTGAAGGCTGCAACATGGTAAGCAAGCATCAGAAGGCTAATCAGTCGAACCCGAAGGGCGGCATTGTTAAGGTTGAGGCTCCGATCGATGCCTCTAACGTAATGCTCGTTTACAAGGGTAAGACCACGAGAGTCGGATTCCAGCTCGACGGCAAGAAGAAGGTCCGCGTTGCCAAGGCAACCGGCGATGTAATCGATTAATAGGAGAGGAGGTCTCAAACATGACAAGATTAAAAGAAACTTATATGAATGAGATTTCGGCTGCTATGCAGAGCAAGTTCGGTTACAAGAATGTAATGGAAATTCCGAAACTCGACAAGATTGTTATTAACATGGGCGTGGGCGAAGCCAAGGAAAATGCCAAGGCTCTCGAGTCTGCGGTCAAGGATCTGGAGATCATTACCGGCCAGAAACCCGTTATTACGAAAGCAAAGAAGTCCATCGCAAACTTCAAGATTCGTGAAGGTCTTGCGATCGGCTGCAAGGTTACTCTTCGCGGTGACAAGATGTATGAGTTCGCCGATCGTCTTATCAACCTTGCACTCCCCCGTGTACGTGACTTCCGCGGTGTAAACCCGAACGCGTTCGACGGCAGAGGCAACTACGCACTCGGCATCAAGGAGCAGTTGATCTTCCCTGAAATCGAGTACGATAAGGTAGACAAGGTTCGCGGTATGGATGTCATTTTCGTTACCACGGCCAAGACGGACGAAGAGGCACGCGAGCTGTTAAGACTGTTCGGCATGCCGTTTGCGAAGTAAACAGGAGGAAAATTTCATGGCTAAGACATCAATGAAGGTTAAGCAGCAGCGTACTCCGAAGTTCTCCACCAGAGCTTATACCCGTTGCAGACTCTGCGGTCGTCCGCACGCTGTATTGAGAAAGTACGGAATCTGCAGAATTTGCTTCCGTGAGTTGGCATACAAGGGACAGATCCCTGGAGTGAAGAAGGCAAGCTGGTAAGCGAGCCCTACAGAGATTATAGGAGGTACATATCAATGATGAGTGATCCGATTGCAGATATGCTTACAAGAATCCGTAATGCAAATACTGCAAAGCATGATACCGTAGATGTTCCCGCTTCCAAGATGAAGGTTGCGATTGCCGACATCCTTGCCAAAGAAGGATATATCAAGGGTTGGGCGATGGAAGATGCAGGTGCGTTCCAGAACATTCATATCACCCTGAAGTACGGTAAAGACAAGAGCGAGAAGACCATTTCCGGCCTGAAGAGAATCAGCAAGCCCGGTCTTCGCGTATATGCAAGCAAGGACGAGCTTCCCCGTGTACTCGGCGGTCTCGGCATTGCAATCATTTCCACGAACAAAGGTGTTATCACAGATAAGGAAGCAAGAAACGCAGGCGTTGGCGGCGAAGTACTTGCTTATATCTGGTAATCATTTATAAGGAGGTACGGGCATGTCACGTATAGGAAAAATGCCAATCGCCATTCCCGCAGGCGTTACTGTGGATGTGGCAGAAAATAATAAAGTGACTGTAAAGGGACCCAAGGGTACCCTGGAGCGCGTTCTCGCTCCCGAACTTACCATCAAGGTAGAGGGCGCAGAGATCGTCGTTGAAAGACCGAACGACCTGAAGAGAATCAAGTCTCTCCACGGTCTTACAAGAACCCTGATCAACAACATGGTTGTAGGCGTTACCAACGGTTACGAGAAGGTTCTCGAAATCAACGGTGTCGGCTACCGTGCTGCTAAGCAGGGCAAGGAACTGACTCTTACGCTTGGTTATTCTCATCCGGTTATCATGGTTGATCCGGAGGGAATCGAGACGGTTCTCGACGGCCAGAACAAGATCACCGTTAAGGGAATCGACAAGGAAAAGGTCGGACAGTACGCAGCCGAGATTCGCGGTAAGAGAGGACCGGAGCCTTATAAGGGCAAGGGTATTAAGTACGCTGACGAAGTAATCAGACGCAAGGTCGGCAAGACCGGTAAGAAGTAGAAAGGAGAAAAGTAATCATGGTTAGTAAAGAATGCAGATCAGATATCCGTGTTAAAAAGCACATGAAGATTCGTAATCGTTTCTCCGGAACTGCGGAAAGACCGAGACTCGCCGTATTTCGTTCCAATAAGAACATGTACGCGCAGATTATTGACGACGTTGCAGGCACCACTCTGGTAGCCGCTTCCACTCTCGACAAGGACGTTAAGTCCGAGTTGGATTTCACGGACAACGTTGCAGCCGCAGCTTATCTCGGAACTGTAATTGCGAAGAAGGCTCTGGAGAAAGGTATCAATGAGGTTGTCTTCGACAGAGGCGGTTTCATATATGCAGGCAAAATTCAGGCATTAGCAGATGCAGCTCGCGAAGCTGGTCTGAACTTTTAGTCGAGGAGGGACAATATGAAACGTAACATTATTGATACAAGCAATATGGAGATGGAAGACAAGGTTGTCGCCATCAAGCGTGTAACCAAGGTTGTTAAGGGCGGCCGTAACATGCGTTTCGCCGCACTTGTAGTTGTCGGTGACAAGAAGGGCCATGTAGGCGCAGGCCTCGGAAAGGCTGCCGAAGTTCCGGAAGCTATCCGTAAGGCTAAGGAAGACGCCATGAAGAAGGTTATCTCCCTTCCGATTGACGATAACGGTTCCATCCCGCATGACTTCATCGGTAACTTCGGAAGCGCAAGCGTTCTTCTGAAGAAGGCAGGCGCCGGTACCGGTATCATCGCAGGCGGTCCCGCACGTATCGTTCTGGAGCTTGCAGGATACAAGAACATCCGTACCAAGTCCCTTGGTTCCAACAACAAGCAGAACGTTGTACTTGCTACACTTGCCGGTCTTTCCGAGTTGAAGACCCCTGAGGAAGTTGCCCAAAGCCGTGGCATCTCCGTAAGCGATTTATAGGAGGGACGAGAAATGGCAGAGTTGAAAGTAACATTAGTAAAGTCTACTATCGGTGCAATTCCGAAACATAAGAAGGTTGTTGAATCTTTGGGCCTTCGCAAGCTCAACAGTTCCAACACGTTGCCGGACAATGCAGCTACCCGCGGCATGATCGCCCAGGTAAAGCATCTTGTCAAGGTTGAAGAAATCTAATTACTGATAGGAGGTGCACACGATGAATTTGACAGATATCAAGCCGGCAGACGGCTCCAAGCACAGCGATGCATTCCGCAGAGGCCGTGGCCACGGTTCAGGAAACGGAAAGACCGCCGGCAAAGGTCATAAAGGTCAGAAAGCACGTTCCGGAGCTCCCAGAACCGGTTTTGAAGGCGGTCAGATGCCTTTGTACCGTCGTCTTCCCAAGAGAGGTTTCAAGAACAGAAATACTCTTGAAATCGTTTCCGTAAACGTTTCCATGCTGAATCGTTTTGAGGACGGCGCCGATGTTACCATCGAGTCGATGGTTGAGATCGGTTTGTTCAGCAATCCGAAGGACGGTGTTAAGGTTCTTGGCAACGGAGAACTTACCAAGAAGCTGAATGTTAAGGCTAACGCTTTCAGCGCGACTGCAATCGAAAAGATTCAGGCTCTTGGTGGAAGTGCTGAGGTGATCTGATATGTTTAAGATGTTTATCAACGCATTCAAGGTTAAGGAAATCAGAAAGAAACTTCTGTATACTTTCCTGTGCCTTGTGCTGGTACGTCTCGGATCACTGATCCCTGCTCCGGGCATTAACAATGCTGCCGCGCAGGAATGGCTGAAGGTAACCTTCAAGGGAAGCAACAGTTTCATTAACATGCTGACCGGCGGTTCCCTCACGAAAATGTCTATTTTTGCGCTGAGTATTTCGCCGTACATCACATCATCCATTATCATGCAGCTTCTCACCATCGCAATTCCGCCGCTTGCGGAAATGCAGAAAGACGGTGAGAGCGGACGTAAGAAGATTGAGAAATATTCCCGTTATCTTACCGTATTCCTTGCAGTTGTGGAGTCTGCAGCAATGGCAATCGGCTTCAAGAACACGAACCCGACTCCGATTCAGGACGGCTGGCTCGGTGTAATCCTTGTAGTCGTAGCATTTACCGCAGGTGCTACCTTCCTGATGTGGCTCGGTGAGCGCATCACGGAGAACGGAATCGGAAACGGTATCTCCATTATCCTGTTGATCAACATCGTAGCGGAGATGCCTCAGGAGTTTTCCATTCTCTTCGTCAACAAGGTATTCTCGCAGGACAAGCTCGCAGGCAAGCTTTTCGCCGGAGCACTGGTCATCCTTATCATACTGATCACCCTCGTTCTTATCGTTCTCCTTCAGGATGCGGAAAGAAAGATTGCTGTTCAGTACAGTAAGAAGATGGTCGGAAGAAAGATGATGGGAGGCAACTCCACATTCATCCCGTTGAAGGTTAACACCGCCGGCGTTATTCCGGTAATCTTCGCAGTATCGATTTTCCAGTTCCCGCTGATTATCGCTTCCTTCTTCGGAAAGAGCGCATCGCGTGAGGGCGGTTTGCTCGAGAAATTCCTTTACGGATGTAATACGAATAACTGGTTCGATTTCAACGGTTCGAATTTCGCTTTCAAGTATACGATCGGCGCTGTCTTCTATGTAGCGATGATTATTTTCTTCGCATACTTTTACACCAGCATTACCTTCAACCCGGTTGAGGTTGCGGGCAATCTGAAGAAGAGCGGCGGATTTGTTCCCGGCATTCGTCCCGGTAAGCCTACGATTGATTACCTTACCGGCGTACTGAATAAGATTGTCTTCATCGGGGCAATCGGCCTGACAATTATCGCATTGATTCCGATTGTGTGCTGCGGCGCATTTGATATTCAGAGCCTTGGATTCGGCGGAACTTCCCTGATCATCGTTGTAGGTGTTATCCTTGAAACGTTGAAACAGGTTGAGTCGATGATGCTTACGCGTCACTACAAGGGATTCCTCAGTGAGTGATGCAATTCATTTCGGATATCAGGGTGAGGCTTGGCTTCACCCTTTTTCCATTCATCAGGAGTAGAGAAAATGAAAATTGTTATGCTTGGGGCACCCGGTGCCGGTAAAGGTACGCAGGCCAAGATGATTGCCGCTGAGTTCGGGATTCCCCATATCTCCACCGGTGATATCTTCCGCGCGAACATCAAGGAAGGCACTGAGCTCGGAAAGAAGGCGTCGGAGTACATGGAGCGCGGACTTTTGGTTCCGGACGAACTGACCCTTCAGCTGATTATGGACCGTTTCACGAAGGATGACTGTGCAAACGGTTATGTTTTGGACGGTTTTCCGAGAACCATCGCGCAGGCGGAGGCTCTTACGGAAAGCTTAAAGAAAGCCGGTGAGGCTTTGGATTATGCCATCGACGTGGATGTGCCGGACAGTGCCATCGTAAAGCGTATGGGCGGACGCCGTGCATGCCTTTCCTGCGGCGGAACCTATCATGTCACATTTAACCCTCCGAAGAAGGAAGGCATCTGTGATCTGTGCGGCGGCAAGCTCAGTATCCGTAAGGATGACGAGCCCGAAACCGTACAGAAGCGTCTCGATGTATACCATGCGCAGACGCAGCCGTTGATTGATTATTATTCGGAGCAGGGCATTCTGCGGACCGTCGACGGAACGCAGGACGTCGGTGAAGTCTTTCAGAGCATTCAGGAAATCCTGAACGCTTAAGAGGAAAATGCTATGGTTACAATCAAATCCAAACAGGAAATTGAGAAAATGAGAGAAGCCGGCCGTCTTCTTGCTTTGGTGCATGAGGAGATGGCGAAGCACATCCGGCCCGGTATCAGCACGATGGAGCTGAACAACATCGGGGACAAGATGATTCGAAGCTTCGGCTGTATTCCGTCGTTCTTAAACTACGACGGATATCCGGCATCCATCTGTATCTCGGTCAACGACCGTGTGGTACACGGGATTCCGAGCAAGAAGGAAATCCTTAAGGAAGGCGACATCGTAAGTCTTGACGCCGGACTGATCTACAAGGGCTATCATTCGGATGCGGCACGTACCTACGGGGTCGGAAACATCTCGAAAGAGGCCGAGGATCTGATCCGTGTGACGGAAGAAAGCTTTTTTGAAGGAATAAAACTTGCAAAAGCGGGCAATCACCTGTATGATATATCTGCAGCCATTGAAGATTACGTAGTGGCACACGGGTATACATGCGTCAAGGATCTGGTCGGTCACGGCATCGGAACCCAGATGCATGAGGATCCGCAGATTCCGAACTTTCGCCAGAAACGCCGCGGAATCAAACTGGAACCCGGCATGACACTGGCAATCGAGCCGATGGTGAACATGGGCGACTGGCCGGTCTGCATCTTAGATGATGACTGGACGATCGTTACCGAAGACGGGTCCCTCTCGTCACATTATGAGAACACCATCCTTATTACCGAGGATGAACCGGAAATCTTATCATTGATCAAGCATTAAAAACGGAGGATTTGCATGTCGAAAGCAGACGTAGTTGAAATTGAAGGAACTGTAGTGGAAAAGCTGCCGAACGCGATGTTTCGGGTTCAGCTTGAGAACGGTCATATTGTTCTTGCCCATATCAGCGGCAAGCTCCGTATGAACTACATCAAAATCGTTCCCGGTGACAAGGTTACCATGGAACTTTCCCCGTATGATCTGTCCAAGGGACGCATCATCTGGCGTGATAAATAAGACAGTACAAAAAGGGCCCCGCGCGAAGGCGCAGGGCTCTTTTTTATGTGCGAAAGCGTGCGCGGCACTGTCCGCGGACGATTCTTACAATTGTGTTAAGTTTCCGGCGGAACTATTGCAATCTCTTCCTGAAACAAGTATAAATGAAAGGAGAAGAAAGGATGGCAGGATGAAGAAGAAACCGGCTCATAACAATCAGCTTTTCATCGGGATAGCGCTGGCGCTTTTCGTGCTTACGGCGGTGTTTGCATACATCTACGTAATCAGCGAGCGGAACGGTCACGTGCTTGTGACCGAGCAGTTTTTAGGCTTCGGCGCACTGATCGGCGGAACCGCGGCAATCGGTATGTTCTTTCTCCTTGCCGGAACGAACCGGAAGAAACGTCCGAGGGCGGCAAAGCTTGCCATGGGAATTCTGTTCGGCGTATATCTTGTAATCTTAGCCGGCCTTCTGTTCGGCGGACTTCGAAACGCCCAGTCCCTGAACGGCACCAGACTTTATAACCTTAAGCCCCTCGGCACAATTAAGATGTATTACGAAGCCTACAAGGATCATTCCCTCCGTTACCGGATCATCGGACCGAACCTGGTCGGAAACATTCTTCTGTTCGTGCCCATGGCGTGGTTTGTGCCGTTCCTGTTTCCGGCCATGCGGAACTGGAAGCTGTTCTTCCCGTCAATGCTTCTTCTGATCTGTCTTGTGGAAATTACGCAGTATCTGACCGGGCGCGGAAGCATGGACATTGATGATGTAATATTGAATTATCCGGGCGTTGTCATCGGATTTTTAATATTGTGGAACCAGAGAATGCTGAAGTTCTGGAAGAAACCCGGACTGATCGAGAAGAAAGGGTAGAACATGCGTCGCAGGGAGCGCTCACAAGTGATTTCTTACGTTCTTACCGGGCTGATTGTCGCAATGGCGGTAACCGGCACGATTCTGATGCTTTGTTTCCGCGGGAATGATCAGACGCTTTCGTCTTCCGGCGCGGAAAATCTGAAATATTTCACGGTACTCTCCAACGAATTCTGCGGGATCGTCGCTGCAATCTGCCTCGTATGTAAGCTCCTTAAGAGGCCTCAGCCGATGCTTCCGAAATTCCTCGCGGCAGCGGCAGTCGGGCTCACGTTTCTGACGGTCGCCGGATTCCTCGGCCCGCTGTACGGCTATCGTTTCATGTACCTTCGGGCCAATCTGTTCTTTCATCTCTTGTTGCCGCTTACGGCTATGTCGGAGTTTCTTCTGTGTCCCCCGGACGACGGTATATATACGCCCATGCTTACCGGGCATAAGGCGGCAAATGACACGGTTTCCGTCCCGTTTCGCTGGACACTGTACGCGATGATTCCGGTGGCGGTTTACGGAATCGGATATCTTACGAATATTCTGCTAAACGGCACCGGCGTGTGGCCGCATACGAATGATTTCTACGGCTTTCTGAACTGGGGACTCCCGGCGGGACTTATGATATTCGCGGGAATACTCGCCGCGGTATGGGGAATCGCCTGCGGGCTAAGGGCCGTTCGGAGCCGTATGCAGGGTTATACGTCCTCTAAGTTTAAGAAAGAAGATTTCCTCGGCTGCACGATCTCGACGGGAGGCGGCATGCTCGGCGGGTATCACGAGATTTCGCTTAAGCGGAAGGAGGATGTGACGGGGACGATCACATTTGCCGAAAGGGAAATGCATAACACGCCTGAGGAAACAACGGTGTATCCGGCTTCGGAAGAAGTCTTTATAAAAACGGCGGAGCTTGTTGAAAAGTATCATCTGTACGCCGCGAGCAGGCGTAAGATGAGCGGCATCGAGATTCTGGACGGTGACACGACTACCGTGCGGTTCTACTACCGAAACGGCAGCTTCCGGATTGAAGAGTATCAGGACATTAATCAGACTATGTCGGACGGGTTGCAGAAAGTCAAAAAATACCTTTCGGGATGTGCCGCAGCTGAGTCGAAAACGATTCCGTAAGGAATAAATATATTTCAAGGGGGGAATAAGAAGAAATGTGTAAGAAGTATGTTGTGATGTTGGCGGTTTTATTCGTGATGCTTCTTTCGGCATGCGGGAAGAAGGAAGAGAAGAAGTCCGGTTCCGCGGATGCAACACCGACTGCCATGGAGAGCCGGCCGAGTGAGACGCCGAGCCCGACCGCTACGCCGGCTCCGACGGCAACGCCCGCGCCTACCGTGGCGCTTCCGGAAGGTTTTCCTGAGAATGTGCCTCTTAACATAGTTTCGAAGTACACTGCGGAGGAACTCAGAAAGAAAGCCGAGGAGCAGGTGAAAGCGCCGGAGGAGTATCGGTATAAGGTGACAACCGAGTATGAGGTACCAAAAAAAGAGGAGTACTACAGTTATAATCTCGGTGAGGTGGACTTCTGCTTTGATAAAGAAGAAACGTTTTATGATGATACTTATGATCCGGAGAAGCCATGCCTTCGAATTCAGCGTTTAAACGGTGAAATTGTATATACGATTTTTCAATCGGAAACCCTGACATTAATCGAATATGACGGTAAGCAGTATATCAATCTGCATTTTTCGGAAAATGATACAGATGGGAAAGAGTATACTTACACCTTTTCAAATCCCTATGAGGAGAATCACGAGACGTTGGAGCAGAGTATAGTCTGCACATGGACGAATGAAGCAGGAACGACATACGGGGCAACTTATGATTCTTCCGGGAGCTTAAGTGAACTACGGGTAACGGAATGTGACACGGAAGGCAGAGTCACAAAGAAAGTCCTTTATCAATATGACACTTATCCGGATCCGGCGTATTATATTCAGGAGAAATATGTATGGGTGTACGGGGCAGACGGCAATCTTATTCATAAAGAACAGTTCCGTAAATCGGAATTTGAGAACAACACGTCGGATTATACCTACGAAAAGGATGAAAAGGGCCGTGTGTGCGCTTACGTTGAGACCTATTGTAATAAGGGAGGCAGTCCGGCGGAATACCGCACGGAAATCCGCTACCCTACAGAGGACACCATTCTTTATCTGAATAGATACATCACCACTTACGGCGATGGAAGTAAAAAGGAGGAAGCCCGGGGTTTCCTGTATTATCTCGGTGAGGCAGAACGTGAACTGATAAAGAACGGTTTCTGTTTTGTCGACACTATGGATTTCAATGATCGCGGTGACTGCAAACTGTTGAGCAACGGTGAGGTAGATCTTTCGGTTACGGATAAGCTTGTTTATTCATTTCCCTGGTTTGAATACGAGTATAAGAACGGACATTTGGTTAAGGCCAGGGCATATGTTTCCGGTCCCGGAAGCGAAAACGCCGATTATGAATATGATTCCGCGGGGAGACTTATCCGAAAGCACGAGTACTCGGATATAATCGGGGATCGAATCTTTTCTTACTCCTATGACAGCAACGGAAGACTTGTGCGGGAAGAAATAACAGAGACAGCCTGGTATATTATGAATTATTGGGAAACAGATGACAGAGCAATGAATGTGACGGAGCTTACGGTCTATTCGTATTATGACAACGGAATGCTTGCCAAGAAAGAAAGAACCGTGACCTACAGGAAGGATTCATCTGCTACGGAATATCGCAGGGAAGTGGAAACTTATGACACGGACGGCTTCCCGATTCAGATTGAGAAGCAGTATCTGAATGGTGATGTCATTAGAATGGAGAAATCCGTCGGAGAACGAATCCGGTAAGGACGAGAAGAAAAAACCGTTCTGTACCTGACCGTTTTGGCATACAATTTGATAAGAATGCCATACCAAAAGCCGCTTCGGGAGAGCCCCGGAGCGGCTTTTTTCACGGAAATCCGCCCGTTCCGTCAAAAAGACCGAAAAAAGCGCGGAAAAACCTTGTTTTTCGGGAAAAATGTGCTTGCAATTTGCCAAGCGCTCTGTTATTATAGTAAACGGACTTTTTTCGAGAAAGGAGTGAATAACACTTATGAAAGTAAGATCTTCGGTAAAGCCCATTTGCGAAAAATGCAAAATCATCAAAAGAAAAGGGGCAATCATGATTATTTGTGAGAACCCGAAGCACAAACAGAGACAAGGCTGATAACGACCTCCGGACGGATGTCGCGCTCGATAGAGCAGCACTTGCTTTTTGTGTTACAATCGTCGTTCTGTAAACCCGCAGGACGGCACACATTGTGATAGTGTGGGCAAAGCGTGCGCTTTGCTTTAGTCGTGAGTATCTACACGGCTTTCGGTTCGGGAAACCGTACTGTCACACTTTAAAGCGGCTGAGCCGGTTCAGACCGGCAGGGAGAGTACTCCCGGGAACTTCGGTTCCGGGTATTTACCCACATCATTTTTATATCATTTTACGGAGGTTTTAGTACATGGCTCGTATCAGTGGTGTTGACTTACCAAGAGAGAAACGTGTCGAGATCGGACTTACCTACATCTACGGTATCGGAAGAGTAAGCTCCAATCGTATCCTCGCTCAGGCGGAAGTAAATCCGGACACTCGTGTTCGTGATCTTACCGACGACGAGGTTAAGAGAATTGCCACGATCATCGATGAGACGATGATGGTGGAAGGTGATCTTAAGAGAGAAACTGCTCTTAATATCAAGAGACTTCAGGAAATCGGTTGCTACCGAGGCGTTCGTCACAGAAAGGGACTTCCTGTTCGCGGACAGAAGACCAAGACAAATGCGAGAACCCGCAAAGGTCCGAAGCGTACTGTTGCCAACAAGAAGAAATAATTTTAGTATGTGAAACGAATAGGAGGTTTCGTGATGGCTAAGAAAGTAGTAGCTGCGAAAAAGGGAACGAAGAAGCGTGTCAAGAAGAACGTTGATCACGGTCAGGCACACATTCAGTCTTCCTTTAATAATACCATTGTTACCCTGACCGATGCAGAGGGTAACGCAATCTCTTGGGCTAGCGCAGGCGGCCTCGGTTTCCGTGGCTCCAGAAAGTCTACCCCTTATGCTGCTCAGATGGCAGCAGAAACCGCTGCAAAGGCAGCAATCCCGCACGGTCTTAAGTCCGTTGACGTTATGGTTAAGGGACCCGGTTCGGGACGTGA
>DBWJ01000003.1:27252-34154 GCA_002308955.1 Lachnoclostridium sp. UBA1241
CCGGTTCCGCACAACGGATGCAGACCGCCTAAGCGTCGTAGAGTCTGATTAAGGAGGGAATTATACTATGGCTAGAGAAATGGGTCCTGTTTTAAAGAGATGCCGTTCGCTGGGAATTGAGCCCTCCGTAATCGGTATTGATAAGAAAAGCAACCGCGCGAATTTGAGAGCGGGTAAGAAAGTAAGCGAATACGGCATGCAGCTTCGCGAGAAGCAGAAGGCTAAGTTCATCTACGGTGTACTTGAGAAGCCTTTCCGCAACAACTTCGATAAGGCGAAGAAGATGAAGCTCGGCACGACCGGTGAGAACCTGATGATTCTCCTTGAGACCAGACTGGACAATGTTATCTTCCGTCTCGGCTTTGCAAGAACCCGTCAGGAAGCGCGTCAGATTGTTGACCACAAGCACATCCTTGTAAACGGCAAGTGCGTTAACATTCCTTCTTATACCGTAAAGCCCGGCGATGCAATCGCAGTTTCCGAGAAGGCCAAGAGCAAGGCCGCTCAGAGATTTAAGGATGTTCTGGAGTCCACCGGCGGACGTGCCGTTCCGGCATGGCTTACCGCTGATCCCGAGAACCTTACCGGCACGGTTAATGAGTATCCGACAAGAGACCAGATTGATGTTCCGGTAAACGAGGTGCTTATTGTCGAGTTGTATTCCAAGTAATCAGGAATATAACTTCTATACCCATAAGGA
Organism: Lachnoclostridium sp. UBA1241; assembly: GCA_002308955.1. Lineage (GTDB taxonomy): Bacteria > Bacillota > Clostridia > Lachnospirales > Lachnospiraceae > ISDg. Next base: position 27,953 of record DBWJ01000003.1, read on the forward strand.
GGGGCGCAAATGTTTGATTTTGAGAAGCCTAGGATTGAAATTGCAGAGATTTCCGAAGATAAGAAGTATGGCCGTTTCGTCGTAGAACCCCTTGAGAGAGGGTACGGCACGACACTCGGCAACTCCCTCAGAAGAATTATGCTTTCTTCCCTGCCCGGCGCAGCCGTGAGCCAGGTGAAGATTGACGGTGTTGTACATGAACTCAGCTGCATCCCCGGTGTTATGGAGGATGTTACCGAGATCATCATGAACATCAAGAGCCTTGCAATCAAGAACAACAGTGACAGTAACGAGCCCAAGACGGCTTATATCGAATTTTCCGGTGAAGGCGTTGTTACCGCGCGTGACATTCATGCCGATTCCGAAATTGAGATTATGAACCCCGATCAGGTAATTGCTACCCTGAACGGCGGTGCTGACAGCCGGCTGTATGCCGAGCTGACCATCACCAAGGGCAGAGGCTATATCAGCGCAGACAAGAACAAGAAGGAAGATACTCCCATCGGCGTTATCGCGATTGATTCCATCTATACCCCTGTAGAGAGAGTGAATCTTACGGTTGAGAATACCCGTGTCGGCCAGATGACCGATTACGACAAGCTTACGCTTGATGTATTCACCAACGGAACGCTTGCTCCCGACGAGGCATTGAGCCTTGCCGCGAAGGTTTTGAGCGAGCATCTGAATCTGTTCATTGACCTGTCTGAGAGCGCTAAGACCGCAGAGGTTATGGTTGAGAGCGTAAGCAACGAGAAGGAGAAGGTTCTCGAGATGAATATCGACGAGCTGGAGCTTTCCGTACGTTCTTACAACTGCCTCAAGAGAGCAGGCATCAATACTGTTGAGGAATTGTGCAACAAGACTTCCGAAGATATGATGAAGGTTCGTAACCTCGGCCGCAAGTCTTTGGAGGAAGTTCTGTCCAAGCTGAAAGAACTTGGATTGTCTTTGAATTTGGGCGATGAGTAATCGTCGCAATTACGAAATAGAAGCCGCGGCCACGCGGCAGATGGAGGAATAACATGGCAGGCTACAGAAAACTTGGAAGAACCTCAAGCCAGAGAAAGGCATTGCTGAGAAACCAGGTTACGGCTCTCTTGTCCAACGGCAAGATTGTTACCACCGAAGCCAGAGCAAAGGAAATTCGCCGGATTGCGGAGAAGTACATCACCCTTGCAGCTAAGGAAAAGGACAATTTCGAGAACGTAACCGTTACGTATAAGGTTGCCCAGAAGGATAAGGACGGCCGCAGAGTAAAGGAAGTCGTAAACGGCAAGAAGACCGACGTTATGATCGAAGCTACGAAGACGATCAAGAAGGACAAGCCCTCAAGACTTCATGCTAGAAGAGAGATGCTCTCTTTCTTCTACCCGGTTTCCAAGAACGACCCTGAGTTGAAGGGCAGAAAAGCAGTTAAGGAAGTTGACCTGATTGCGAAGATGTTCGACGAGATCGGACCCAAGTATGCTTCCCGCAAGGGCGGTTATACCAGAATCGTAAAGATTGGCCCTCGTAAGGGCGACGCAGCTATGGAAGTATTGATTGAGCTCGTATAAATCTTTGAACTTTTTACAGCGTAGCCGTTTGCGGCTACGCTGTTTTACTATCTGTTGCTTCACGCGGCAAGCGGATATAGCGCCGCTTCGGCAAATGCCACCGCTACAGTGTAAGGAGAACCATGGGAATTGTCACAACCGACAATCTAGTTTACGAGTACGTCCGGCATGACGAAAACGGAGACCGGGTCGGGGTAAAGCGCGCCATTGACGGCGTGAGCATCGATGTGGAGAAGGGGCAGTTTATCGCCGTTCTCGGCCACAACGGCTCCGGCAAATCCACCTTCGCCAAGCAGTTAAACGCCCTTCTTGCGCCCACCGAAGGAACCGTTATCGTATGCGGTATGGATACCCGCGACGATGAGCAGATCTGGGAAATCCGGAAATCCGCCGGTATGGTGTTTCAGAATCCCGATAACCAGATCATTGCGACGATTGTTGAGGACGACGTCGCATTCGGCCCCGAAAACCTCGGCGTGGAAACCGGAGAGATGAAACGCCGGGTAGAAGAATCGCTGAAGGCGGTCGGCATGTACGAGCACCGGAAGGACTCGCCGAACCATCTGTCGGGCGGACAGAAGCAGCGCGTGGCGGTTGCCGGCATTCTTGCGATGAAGCCGGAGTGCATCATTCTCGATGAGCCGACGGCAATGCTTGACCCGAACGGCCGAAAAGAGGTGCTTCGCACCATCCGGCGCCTGAACCGCGAGGAGGGCATCACCGTCATCCATATCACCCATTACATGAGTGAGGTGACCGAGGCCGACGTGATCTTCGTTATGAACCACGGCAAGGTAGCAATGCAGGGCACCCCGAAGCAGATCTTCTCGCAGGTGGAGAAACTGCAGGAACTGGGTCTTGACGCGCCTCAGGCGACGATTCTTGCGCATAAGCTCCGTCAGGGCGGAATTCCCCTTCCGGAGGGAATTCTTTCCGTAGAGGGCTTCACAGAGGCTTACAGGGCACTTCCCGAGGCGTACCGCGTCCGTAATCCGTACGAAAGCATCCCCGAGCATGTCGAGGAGTCGGTTACGGAGCTCAATAACGAGGCGCCGCTTCTTGAACTTAGGGACGTGACCTATACCTATTCGCCGAACACGGCATATGAAAAGAAAGCGCTCGATTCGGTTTCGCTGCAGATCCGTCAGGGCGAATTTGTCTGCCTGATCGGCCATACCGGTTCCGGCAAATCGACGCTGATTCAGCTTCTGAACGGCCTCGAGAAACCGACCTCCGGACTGGTGTTGTACCGCGGTCAGAATATTAACGAAAAAGGCTACGACCGGCGCGCGCTTCGCAGTAAGGTCGGGCTTGTATTCCAGTATCCCGAGCACCAGCTGTTCGAATCAACGGTGCTTCGTGACGTCTGCTTCGGACCGAAGAACCAGGGACTTTCCGAAGAAGAGCAGAAAGAACGGGCTAAAGGGGCCTTGAAGCTTGTCGGCGTAGGAGAGGAACTGTGGAATGATTCGCCGCTTGCGCTTTCGGGCGGACAGAAGCGAAGGGTCGCGATCGCAGGCGTGCTTGCGATGCATCCGGAGGTTCTGATCCTTGATGAACCGACAGCCGGTCTTGACCCGCAGGGCCGTGACGAGATTCTTACGGAGATCGCGAGAATCCGCCGCGAAGCGGGAATCACGGTCGTTCTCGTATCCCACAGCATGGAGGACGTTGCCGGTTACGCCAACTGGGTACATGTGATGGACGGCGGCAACCTTCTGTACGCCGGCAAACCCGCCGTTGTTTTCTCCCACATGGAGGAGCTCAGAAAGGTCGGACTCGATGTTCCGCAGGTGACCGCGATCATGCGCGGTATTTTCGGGCCTAAGAAGCGTCCTGCTATGGATTTCATCACGATTGACGATGCCGTAAAAGCACTGAGCATAGAGCAATAGACATACCATTTTCCGAAAGAGATAAGGAGCACAAATGTTAAGGGACATCACCATCGGACAATATTATCCGACGCCTTCCCTGATTCACAGGCTGGACCCCCGCGTGAAGATTATCGGCACGCTGGTCTACATTGTGAGTCTGTTTCTCTTTGACTCTTTCTACGGCTTCGGTATCACGATCCTTTTCCTTACGGGCGTGATCATATTGTCCCGCGTGCCGTTTCGGTACATTCTTCGGGGCCTGAAGCCGATCCTGTTTCTTTTGTTTTTAACAATGGTATTCAACTTCTTCCTGATTCCGGGGCACGTGATTGTTCACTTCTGGATCTTCCGGATTACCGAAGAAGGACTGTACCGCGGACTGTTCGTCGGCTTTAGACTGATCCTTCTGATCCTCGGCTCGTCGATGATGACGTTCACGACGACGCCCGTACGGCTTACGGACGGCCTTGAACAGCTGATGAAGCCGCTTTCTCTGATTAAGGTTCCGGTGCACGATGTGGCGATGATGATGTCGATCGCGCTCCGGTTCATCCCGATCCTTCTTGAGGAGACGGACAAGATCATGAAGGCGCAGCAGGCCCGCGGAGCGGATTTCGAGAGCGGAAACGTGTTTAAACGCGTTAAGGCCATGGTTCCGATCTTCATTCCTTTGCTGATCTCCGCGTTCCGAAGAGCCTTCGATCTCGCGATGGCCATGGAGGCGCGCTGTTATCAGGGCGGCAAAGGAAGAACGAAATTTCATCCCCTTAAGTACCGCCTTCGCGACTGGCTTGCATACGGTTACCTGGCAGTTTATCTTGCCGCAATCATTCTTTTGAGAAAGTGGATATGAGAAGAATCAAACTGACAATCGCATATGACGGCACCGGCTACTGCGGGTGGCAGAAGCAGGACGGCGCGGTTACGGTTGCGGAAACGGTTGAGAACGCGATCCGTAAGCTTACCGGCGAAGACGTTGAGCTTCTCGGCGCGAGCCGCACCGACTCGGGGGTGCACGCCATGGGTAACGTTGCGGTATTCGATACGGAGTCCCCGGTTCCGGCGGACCGTTTCGTCCCGGCTCTCAATTCCTTCCTGCCGGACGACATCCGCATCGCAGCATCCGAAGAAGTGCCGGAGTCCTTCCATCCGCGTTTCGACGCGCACAAAAAGCGCTACGAGTACCGGATATTCGTCGGAAACGTCTGTCCGCCGATGCGGTTTCGGTATGTGCACCATCTGCGGGAGACATTGAATGTTGATGCGATGCGCGAAGCAGCCTCGTACATCGTCGGTACCCATGATTTTACGAGCTTCTGCGCGGCGGGAGCCCAGGTGAAGACGAAGGTGCGGACCGTCACGGACATTCAGGTTACAAAGGACGGAGATGAGATCGTCCTTACGGTAGAAGGCGACGGCTTCCTTTATAACATGATCCGGATTATCGCCGGAACCCTTGTAAACGTGGGACTCGGGCGCACCAAACCGTCAGAAATCACAGGTATCATCGAAGGCATGGACCGCTCCCTGGCGGGACCTACACTCCCGGCGAAGGGGCTGTGCCTCTGCAAAATCTGGTATTCATAGTATTATTTGCGTAAAATGTCATATTTGATATGACATTTTACGCATTTTTACCTCGAAAAATCGAAAAGAAGTGTTGACATTGCCCATGGGGTACAGTATAATGCGGAAAGTGACTGCTTTCGACCGATGAAAGCAGATTAAGGACTGGAGGTTAAACCTATGAAGAGTTATATGGCAGCTACCGCTGATGTAGAGAGAAAATGGTATGTTGTTGACGCAGCAGGTCAGACGCTCGGTCGTCTTTCTTCCGAAATCGCTAAGGTTTTGAGAGGAAAGAACAAGCCGATCTTCACCCCTCATATTGACACCGGTGATTATGTTATCGTTGTGAATGCGGAGAAGATCAAGGCAACCGGTAAGAAGCTTGACCAGAAGATTTATTATTCCCACTCCGATTATCCGGGCGGAATGCGTGAGATCACGCTCCGTGAGATGATCGAGAAGAAGCCCGCCGATGTTATCACCCTTGCCGTAAAGGGTATGCTTCCGAAGGGACCCCTCGGAAGAAGCATGTTGACGAAGCTTCATGTTTATGCAGGTGCCGAGCATCCGCATGCAGCTCAGAAACCCGAAGAGCTGAAATTCTAATACACAGAAAGGAGATTTACGAATATGGCAAAGAATAATTCCAAATTCTACGGAACAGGCAGACGTAAGAGCAGCGTTGCCAGAGTATATTTACTTTCTGGTAAGGGCAATGTAACCATTAACAAGAAGGACATTGACAACTATTTCGGTCTTGAGACCCTTAAGGTTATCGTTCGTCAGCCCCTTGAGCTTCTCGGTGCTTCCGACAAATACGACGTTATCGTTACCGTTCGCGGCGGCGGTTTCTCCGGCCAGGCCGGCGCTATCCGTCACGGCATCGCGCGTGCCCTTTGCAAGGCAGACGCTGAGAACCGTCCTTCTCTTAAGAAGGCAGGCTTCCTCACCAGAGATGCCCGCATGAAGGAAAGAAAGAAGTACGGCTTGAAGGCAGCCCGTCGTGCTCCGCAGTTCTCCAAGAGATAATTATCGCGGATACAACGAGGCATCTCGCTTCGAAATCATTCAAGATTTCATATCCCGGAAGCCCGGTTTTGGGCTTCCGGGGTTTCTGTTATTATCATTTTTTGACCGCAAATCTTGTTTTTTTCTGAATGAGTCAACCTGCATTGGCAATGGAGTTGACTGCAAATCATA
>DBWJ01000003.1:34204-42491 GCA_002308955.1 Lachnoclostridium sp. UBA1241
CAACCGGTATGGGCAATGGAGTTGACCGCATTTCATATTTCTTCTGAATGAGTCAACCTGCATTGGCGATGGAGTTGACTGCATTTCATATTTCTTCTGAATGAGTCAACCTGCATGGCATGCAAGGATGACCGCAAATCATATTATTTCAAAATGAGTCATTTTGAACTTCTATAATCGGCTTCTCTTATAATACCCGGAACAAAGATTAAGAGTATTATGATCAAGAATAGTACTCCGAAACAAGGTTTCGGAATAGAGTATCTTCATAGAATTCCAACACCACACTCAGCAAAAGAAAAAGGGGGTAATTAATTGCAGGGATTAAAAGAATTGCTTTTGCAGGAGAAAAAGCACTTGGAGAATATAATAACCAAGGCAAGCGCTGACAGAGAAACTTCGCCTGACGGAAGGTTGCGGATTTCCGTGGACGGCGGCAAGCTAAGATACTATCACTGCCTTGATGACAGGTACGGTGTGTACATTCCCCGGGAGAACGACAAGCTTCCACGCGGGCTGGCACAAAAAGCATATGAAGAGTCAGTGATAAAAGCAGCAGAGAAAAGACTTAAGAGCATTGACAGATGTCTTAGGGGTTACAGTGATGATGAGATAGAACTCTTATATGAGTCGCTTCATCCCGAAAGGAAGGCACTTGTCACTCCGGTAGAGCCGACCGTAAAAATGCTCGAAGAGCAATGGTATTCCGAAAGCTATAAGGGGAAGATGTTCCAGGAAGGAACAGCGGTGATCTTATCCGAAAAAGGTGAGCGTGTCAGATCAAAATCAGAGAAAATACTTGCAGATTATTTTTATAGAAACGGTATACTTTATCAGTATGAAAAGCCATTATACCTGGATGGGTACGGAATCGTCTATCCCGATTTTACATTCTTTTCGAAAATGCGCAGGACGGAGATTTATTGGGAACACGAAGGAATGATGGACAGACAGGAATATGCAAGAGCAGCCGTAAAAAAGCTCAACTGCTATCAAATGAACGGTATTATACCGGGAGATCGACTTATTCTTACATTTGAGACGGAGCAGGATGTATTGAATCCGAGAATTATCGGGAAACTGGTTGATAAATATCTAAAATGATACGGTATAGGACAAAACGAATGGACGACATTTATCTTCGAATCACCGAAAATGTGACTGCGACTTAGATAAAAGCACGCATCACCCGGTGCGGGAACTGTGCGCCCGGTGCGGGAACTGTGCGCCCGGTACGGGAGCCCCCTTTTCATTTGCCGGTTTTTTTGATATAATAAGTCGAATGAATTTAGTGGGAGAGGGATTCAGGAACAATCTGAAGCCTAGAGAAAGTTTACTTCAAGACCATCATTTCGGCAGGGGAAAACCATGAGAAAAGACACGAAAGAACCGAAGACGGGCGGACGCATCACGCCGGTACAATTTATTCCGCTAAGTTTTCTGTTCGCGATTGCCGTCGGCACGCTTCTTCTGCTGCTTCCGTTTGCGACGGCGAAGGGGGAGACAACCGGCTTTTTGACAGCGCTTTTCACTGCTACGACGTCCACCTGCGTGACCGGGCTTGTCGTCGTAGACACCTACGCGCATTGGAGCACGTTCGGGCAGGCGGTGATTCTTCTTCTGATTCAGATCGGCGGCCTCGGCGTTGTGGCGGTCGGTTCGATGCTGATGGTTCTCGGAAAGAGAAAGTTCTCTTTCAGCGAACGGAAACTGCTCGGGAATTCCCTGAATTTCGAAAAGAACCGCGGGCTGTTGGACTTCTTACAAAGAATCTTTAAAGGAACCTTCCTCGTGGAGGGATGCGGAGCGGTATTGTATGCAATCCGGTTCATTCCTGCTTACGGCGTAGTTAAGGGAATCTGGTATTCGCTGTTTCAGGCAGTTTCTGCTTTCTGCAATGCCGGTATGGATATCATCGGCCCGAACAGCATGATGGATTATAACGGTGACGGGCTTTTGATGGGTGTCACGATGCTTTTAATCGTGCTCGGAGGTCTCGGATTTATCGTCTGGTTTGATATTCTCGACAGAATCCGGGAGGGTATTGAGAACCATCTGAATCCGTACCGGATCATGTGCCATTTGTCGGAGCACAGCAAGCTTGTTCTGGTGATGACTGCGGTGCTTCTTTTGGCCGGAACGGCGGGGATTCTCGCTGCCGAATATACGAATCCCGCGACAATCGGGGATATGAGCCTTCCGAAGAAGGTGCTGAACAGTCTTTTCCAGTCGGTTACGTTCCGTACGGCAGGTTTTGCGTCCGTACCGCAGGAGTCTTTGCGGGAGACCTCGTGCGTGATGGGATGTGTGCTGATGTTCATCGGCGGTTCCCCAATCGGTACGGCGGGCGGCGTCAAGACCGTAACGGCCTTTCTGGTGCTTACGAACGCGTTTCATTACGTCCGCGGGGACAAGGAATCGGTTGTGTTCCGGCGCAGCGTATCGCGTGAGATGATGCGTAAAGCGGCAGCCGTTGTGTTGGTAAGCTTCGGGGCAATGCTTTTCCTGCTGCTCCTTCTGATGGGAACCGGCAGCATTCCGTTGACGGATGCGATGTACGAAGTCGTCAGCGCCATCGGTACGGTAGGACTTTCAAGAGCACTGACACCGTCATTGAACGCGGCCGGAAGGATAATCATTATCATTGCCATGTACCTTGGGCGAATCGGCCCGATTTCGCTTGCCTGCTTCTTTACGAAGGAAGAGGTGACGAAGAACCGGATTCGTCATACGGAAGGAACATTTTACGTAGGTTAGTCATATCGGACAATACGATTGAAAACGGAGGATTACCATGAAAAAATCCATCGCCGTGCTCGGACTCGGCAAATACGGAAAGAGCCTCGTGGAGAAACTTTACAAGATGGGCGCCGATGTTATGGCGGTTGACGCGGATGAGGAAGCGGTTCACGAAATTGCCGGCAAATGCACCTCGGGCATCTGCGCAAACCTCGAGAACGAACGTGAAGTTGCCGCGCTCGGGCTTAAGAATATGGACATCGTCGTTTCGGCAATCGGTCATAACCTTGCCGCATCGATTACTTCGGTATCGGTTGCGAAGGAGCAGGGTGTTCCGCTTGTTATCGCGAAATCTTCTTCGGACCATATGTCATCGATTCTTATGAAGGTCGGCGCGGACCGGATTATCGACCCGGAAGGGGAAGGCGGAATGCGGCTTGCGCGGATTTTGATATCCTCCTCCTTCAAGGATTTTTATGAGATTGACGAGAACCTGTATGTGATTGAGACGCAGGTGAAGAAGGAATGGGTCGGAAAGAACCTCGTGGAACTGGAACTCAGAAAATCCATGAACGTCAACGTTATCGCAGTCAAGGAGCCGGATCATCATTGGCATTTTGTCAATCCGAAGGCGCCGCTTACGCAGGATTCCATATTGCTGATTGCAATGGAACGAAAAGACATGGATAAGTGGAAGTAGAATCTGCCGTAGAAAAATGTGAGTTTGAAAACGGCAGCGGATTGTATAAACAGGGGGGATGGATGTGGAGAAGAAGTATTGGATTGCAAGAGCGGCACTCGTCATTCTGACCGTTGCGGCATGTTTGATTGCAACCGTAAATGAGGACGGAACGACGCGGCTTTTCGTGACTGTCTGTTTCGCCGCCGCGCAGCTTTTGTTAAGTTTTCCCGCGGAGCGGATCAGCAAGCGGATGATCGATGTAGGTGACAGCATACGGACCGAATGGAAGCGTGTGCTTTATTATGTAGTGCTTCCGGTCGCTCTTGGGGTGCTTTCCCTGGTTGCCTATTATGTCATTTCCGGCGATTGGTTCGGAAACAGTCCAGGAACGCTCGGAGAGGGACTCGTGCGCGTGTTTTTCTACATTCTGGCGTGGATCGCCATCTTCCTGCCGTACGTGCTTACTTTATGTGTGCTTCTGATCCGGAAAGTCTGTGCGAGCGGTAATAAGAAGCAAAAAGAGCAAACGAAGTAAGGCAGCAGAGAATGTCCGCTACCGGCGTTGCATAGACGCTCCCGGTAAGAGGAGCGAAGAGACGGAATAAAAACATCATGGGAAGGTCGAGGATACCCTTTCGAAGGATTGCAAGGAGAAAGGATGTCTTCGGCTTTTTTACTGCCTGGAAGAACGAGATGAATGTGTAGGCGCAGGCAGAGAAGGGGCCTCCGACGGTAAGAATACGGAGGAACTTCGCGCCGATGGTAAGAGACTCACCGGGACGCACGAAAATGCCGACAAGCGGACGGCTTAACGTGAGGCATAAAACCATGCAGACGATTCCGATGGAGACGGCGATGAGAACCGTATCGCGGATGACCTGCTTCATGCGCTGCTTGTCCTTTGCCGCATAGTTGTAGGCAATGAGCGGAAGCACGCCCTGCGTAAGCCCGCGGACCGTGGCGTGGGCGAGCATGTTGATCTTCTTGGCGACGCCGAGACCTGCCTGGGCAGCCGTCCCATTTGCCATCATTAACCAGTCGAGGCAGGCATAGGAGATGTTCTCGAAAAGCGTCATAATGCATGCCGGAAGACCGGTGGAGAGGATATTTTTGACCAGCTTTTTATCGGCGGCAAATGGGAAGGAAAACCGGAGTACGGAGTTCTGCCTTCTTGCCTGCAGAATGCCCATGACGAGAAATGCCGCCCAGTTCGAGACCGCGGTGGCAAGAGCCGCGCCGAGGACTTCCTTTCCCTTTGGCAGCAGGACGAACATGAAAAGCGGGTCGAGAAGAATATTCAGAACGCTTCCGATGACGATGCCGATGCTTGCGTCAAGGCTTCTGCCTTCCGAGCGGAACAGGTGCGCCATGACCATGCTCATGGACGTTCCGAGGCCGCCGAGGCCGACGGTGACGAGCAGATAGGTGTTTGCAAAGCAGTGTACGTCCTCGGCTCCGGCGCCGATCAGGTTAAGAAACGGGTGGCGGAAGAGGACCGCAAGAAGGATGTAAAGAAGCGTCAATAAGGCGCAACCGTAGAACGAAAACGCGCAGGATACCCCTGCGCGATCTCTTTTTTCACTTCCGAGGCTTCTGGCCGCTTCGCTCGCGCCGCCGACTCCGAAGAGGTTGGCGATTGCGGAGAGAAACATAAAGGCAGGCAGACAGATCGTCACTGCCGTGAGCTTTACGTCGCTCCCGGTCAGTCCGATGAAGAAGGTGTCTGCCATATTGTAAATGACCAGAATAATCTGTCCCGCAATCGTCGGAAGCGCGAGCTTTCCGATGGCGGACATAACCGGAGCCTCTTTAAAGATTGTCTGTTCCCGGTTGTTCGGATTCATTTCGGTCTCATTTCCGAAGGCTTTCAATCAACTCCGGCAGGGCTTTTTCGAATTCCGAGCCGTACCAGTGGTCGTTTTCGTCCTTCTTGGTTTCTTCAATGCAGCGCAGCGTGTAGTTCGCCGCGAGAACGGCCGCGTCGTAGAGGCTCCTGCCGCTTACAAGCGCGCCGGTAAATGCTGACGCATAAACGTCGCCGGTGCCGTGGCACCCTTTTTCGAATTTCTTATGTTCGTAGTAACGGTATTCGCCGTCTTCGGAGATGGCGACACCGGTTGTTTCGGGGTTATAGCTGACGCCTGTCAGAACAACATTCTTAACGCCGAGGGCGTGCAGCTTTTTAAAGAGCGAACGGATGAAGGCCTCGTCGTAGGTCTCGCGGTACTCCGTACCGGTGAGAAGGCAGGCTTCGGTAATATTCGGAAGCGTAATGTCCGCGCGGGACACAAGCTTCTTCATCGCTTCGACGAAATCAGCGTCAAATCCCGCATACAGCTTTCCGCCGTCCGCCATCGCGGGATCTACGATGAAGGGCGCGCCGGGCTCGAGCACCGAATTCGCGATATCCGTTACATAGTCAATCTGGTGGCTGCTTCCGAGGTAGCCGGTATACATGGCGGCAAATCGAATGCCTTCCTTCTTCCAGTGGGCGAGAATCTTCGGCATCTCCTCCGTGAGATCACAGAAGGTGTAACCGGTAAAACCGCCGGTGTGCGTGGAAAGAACAGCCGAGGGCAGGATTGCCGTTTCCAAACCGCAGGCGGAAAGAATCGGGAGCGCGACAGTGAGCGAGCACTGGCCGACACACGAGATGTCCTGTACTGTCAGAATACGTTTATAACTCATAAATAACACTTCCTTCCCGGTCGTCCCCTACGGGGACGGCTCTTCCGCAGTTTTTCCTATTATCTAACACCAAAAAAGCGGATATGTCAAGAGGAGACCGTTTCGGGGCCTTCGGCGGAGCAGAAAATTCTTATAATTTCTTCACATTGCTTTGACATTTTTCGCCATCTGCGGTAAAATATTATGAGGCCGTCACGAAGGATCGGAAGGAGAAAAATGTATGTTTTCATTCATTTCAGAGAACGCGGGAACAATCGTTGTAAGCCTGCTTCTGCTGATTCTTGTCGTGCTGGCTGTTCGTAAGATCGCCTCGGACCGGAAGGCCGGAAAGCACTCCTGCGGCGGGAACTGCGGCGGCTGCCCGATGAGCGGGCAGTGTGAACGAAAACAAAACTGAGTCCCCTTTGTGAGAACGTGCTTGGATTGCCATATAATAATTCGTTTGCGGGCGCGGTTTCCGCCACCCCGAAACAAACGATTACCGGGAGACAGAAGAACATGAAAAAGCCGATTATCAGAAAAGAACGGGTGGAGACGCTTTGCGACAAGAAGTTTCTGCGCCTTTACGACCTGAATTACGCGGAGGGACGCCATTACTTCGATGCCACAAGAAGACCGGTTGAGAAGCTCGTCGCGACCAAATCCGACGCGGAATTTCAAACGATGCTGCCGGATGCGGTAACCATCGCGGTGGTGTTGCATTTGCCGGGGGAGGAGCCGAAACTTCTGATGAATTACGAGTACCGGTACCCGATCGGACAGTTTCTTTTAAGCCCGGTAGCGGGACTTTTAGACCCTGCCGACGAGGAAGGCGATGACCCGATCAGGACGGGAGCAGCACGGGAGATTTTCGAGGAGACCGGCATCCGCGTTACGGAGGGTGACACGATTACGGTGTTAAACCCTTGTGCCTTTTCGTCCCCGGGAATGACCGACGAGAGCAATGCGTTTTTATGTGCGGACATTACGCTTCCCGACCTGTCTTCACTTACCCATGGTGAGGCGGAGAGCACCGAACTGTTCAATGGTTTCGAACTGCTTACAAAAGAGCAGGCGGCGGAGATATACCGCACGGGACGGGATAAGTACGGTAACACGTTCTCGCTTGCGACGTGGGCGCTTCTCGGCTATTTCGCTTTCGGAAAGTAAGGAGCGGACGTGATTTACGATAAAGACATACGCGAGCCTTTGTTTGACTGGCTTGAGCTGACCTTCGGCAAGGTTCGCGTAATCGAAGAAAAGACAATCGGAAAGTCAAGAGCGGATGTTTTCATGGTGCTTCCCGACTGCATCTGCGGAATCGAGATTAAAAGCGATGCCGATACCTATACGCGGCTGGCGCGCCAGGTAAAGGATTACGACCGGTATTTCGACCGGAATCTCGTCGTTGTCGGAACAAGCCATGCGATGCATATTGAGGAGCATGTACCCGCGCACTGGGGCATCGTTACCGTGGAGGATACGCCGGAAGGAATTGATTTTTATCTTCTGAGAAAGCCCGGAGAGAATGAAAAGGCCGGCTGGGACCGGAAGTTGACACTCCTGTGGCGTCCGGAGCTTGCTGCCGTTCTCGAAGCGTTTGAGATGCCGAAGTATAAGGCAATGAGTAAGCCCTTCGTTATCGGAAAGATTCTTGCCGCTATCGGAACGAAGATTCCGGAAGAAAAGCTTAAAACGGTATTCAGCAACCTTTTATTTGAGCGGGATTACGACATTCTTCTTAAGAATATCGAGCAATACCGCGAAGAACACAAAAGGCCCGAACGGCCGAGACGGAAGCGGCGCCGCCGAAGAAAGAGCGCAGCAAAGTAAGGTGATTCCAGGCAAGTGCCGTGATCATAAAGTAATGTATTCAGGAGGTTTTTCATGAAAGAGATCAATGCAAGAAGCCCTTGGCCGAATGACACTACGGTCTGCTTTGACCGTGTGCTGGGGGAAGTCAATCGGGAGGGAATGCAGGGCTACGAAATTCTGCCCGACGGCAAGGTGCACGTGCGCGTCGTGGCACCCAATGCGAAGGAAGTGGTAATCGACCGCTTCGGTACGATATTCCCGCTTGAGAAGGTGGATGACAAGGGCGGTTTTGAAGGCACCCTTGATATGGGAAGAGGTTTCCTTTATTTCTTCCTCAAATACGACGGAAACGACGTTATGAATCCCTGCCTGCCTATCGGCTAA